>CACZAK010000299.1 GCA_902779075.1 uncultured bacterium
TGGACGGACTCCTTGTTCGAGGAGTCGAAGTGCCAGACGGCGTTGTAGCCGGCGGACGTCCAGACGTCAGAGGCGGCGACTTCGGGGAGCGCCGAGACGCCGTTGGTGCCATAGTACATCGTGAATGTCGTGTCCGCGCCATGCGCAAGCGTCGAGACGCAAACCCAGACCATAGACGTACCAGAAGTGCTCCACGTGTCTATTTCGTGGGCGATGAGGTTGCCGCCTGCGTCGGCGAAACGGAGGTCGGAGCCGTCCGTCGCGCAGTTAGCATATGAGAAGCCAGAAGGCGCCCCCTCGGAGAACTTCACGAGAACCGGGAAGTTTGAAAGGTCCGTTTCGCCGGTATAGCCCGTCGTTCCCGAGACCGTGACGACGCTCTGCTTGGCGAAGAGAGCCGTATTGAGTTTCGCCGCGTAAACGGATGAAACAGCGGCGAGCGCCGCGATGGTGCAGAGAACCGATTTCATAAGTGTTTTCATGCTAACTTCCTTTTGTGGCTTTCGCTTTGATTATCAGTTTATCAAATCTACGCACCCATACATACATTTTCTTACACAACAAACTACAATTTTATGCTCACAAGACAATTTGCATTTGTCCGTTCGCCGAAAATTATGTATAATCTTCTCATCATGGAAAAGAAGACCGACTTGCGATCAAAGTGGGTTGTAATCACGGCGGGGACGAACATCTTCGACGCGGAATTCCGCGCGGGAGCGCTCGAACTCGCCCACGAGCACGGGTTCCACAACATACGCCTGCGGATCGACGGCGAAATCCTGAAGAGGGACTACCTGAAGAGCGAGTTGTTCAGGTCCGGCAACGGCGGAATCATCTGCCACCCGACAGACGTCTCCATGATACGGTACACAGCCAAGGCCGGCACACCCATGATCCTTCTCGGGGAATGGGCCGTAGAGGAATGGCGCAAGGCCACCGGCGGACATGTCGCGATATGCTCAGTGGACAACGAGGGCATCGGGCAGCTGGCCGCAGACTATCTTTACGGACAGCACCGATTCAAGAGCTTCGTTTTCGCGGACTACACTGACGACACACTTTGGAACTGGTGGAGCACTCGTCGCTACAAGTCATTCGCCACCACAATCACCGCACACGGACATGTCGGCGAAGTGCGTCACATCCCCGTGTCGCCATCGACACCTGACGAGGACGCAAAGCACTTCATCGAGGACATAAAGGACCTGCCGCGCCCGATTGCCGTATTCGCCTGCAACGACATAGTCGCGAAGGATGTCGTCGACTTCCTAGAACTTGCCTCAGTCCGCATTCCTTCAGAAGTAGCCGTTCTCGGCGTAGACGACCAGCGCGAAATCTGCGAAACGGCCGCCGTGAAGCTCTCGTCCATAAGAGTCGAACACAAGCGGCTCGGACGCACAGCGATGACCTTGATGCTACGCATGCTCCAGGGCGGCGAACATCACGACAAGACCATCTTATGTCCGGCGGTGCGCGTGATCGAGCGAGAGTCCACGCGCAGGCTCGCGCCTTCCAATCCACGCGTCGCGGCTGCGCTGGACTTCATCCGTGCGACGGATCCGAGGAAGCTGTCGGCAGAAAACGTGTCGGCGGCGAGCAACTCGTCACACTCGTACCTCTCGAAAAGCTTCAAGAGGGAAACGGGCATGACGATCATGGACGCAATTCACGAGAAGATACTCGACGAGACGAAGCGACTTCTCACGGAGACGGACATTCCCGTCGCGGCAATCGCCGAGGAAATGGGATTCAACAACCCGTCGGGCCTGTACGCGCTCTTCAAGCGCAAGACTGGCTCAACGATGTCCGAGTTCCGCAAGAACCGCCCGCTGCTGTAGACAAAGAGACGCAAAACACAAGGAGACGCAGCATCCCTGCTGCGTCAATCCAGCTGTCAGAAGAACCTTTCCGCCTCGCACGAAAAGAACGTTTCCGGAGCCATGCCTTGCCCTCCTATCAGATAGGGCTTTGCACGGGCATACCTGGCCTTGAACTCCTTCATTCCCGAAACGCTGTCCGCATCCGCTGTCTTAACTTCCATCGCGACGAGTCCATCGCCTTTGCTCAGGACGAAGTCGACTTCCTTGTTGCCCGCGTTCCAGTATCGCAGCTGGATGTCGTGTCTGCGGCAGCTCGGCATGAGTCGAGCACCAACCGCAGACACAAAGAGGTGTCCCCATAGTTCATGGCGAGAACGGAGCTCATTGAATCCATATGGGAGCATCGCAGTCATCAACGCTGTGTTGCAGACCGCCAGTCTGGGGCTGGACGCCTTGACCCGTACTATCTCTTCATAGTATTTCTCTATCCCCATGACCAGACCCGCCTCGCCAAGGAGCGCGAGGTAATGCGCAAGCGTTGTGTCGTTTCCAGCGTCTTGAAGCTGTCCAAGCATTTTCTGATAGGACAGAATCTTGCCGGAATACGTACAGGCCAGCGCAATGAGCTGACGCAGGCTACACGAACATTAACCACCTCTGTTCCGCTAACTGACAATTGCCAGTCGGAACAACTGCATTTCCTTGTCGCTGTGTGGCGCAGCGCGTTTCACAGCGATTCGTGGTCGCGCGTAAGCGCTCCTTGCGCATTGACTTCGCATAAATATCCCGTCGCACCCTTGCTATTTGCAGACAGGCGCCGCAGCAGACGATCGGCTTTCGGGCGCCGCGCATCTCTGCGGACACGACGGAAACGCACCCCTGCCAGCCAAGCGAAGCGCCGCTACTACCGTTCGAGCTGCGTGCCGTTGACAATCGGCGCGGACGAGGCGACGACGATCAGGAACTGCGAGGAAGCTTCGCCCACCTCGAGTTCAAAGGTGATCGGCTCGCCCGTGCCGGGCAGAGACTCCTTTGCCGTAAACGTCTTGCGGTCGAGCGTGGCGCTCGTGAACGCAGTGTAGTAAACGCCGCTCACCGTCTCGGCAACAGACGCCGAGAGGACACCGTTTTCGAGAACGAGCGCTGGCACGGTCTTCCCTCCCGACGTGTAACCCGCGATGCGCGGAAGCTTGCCGCCCAGTAATTCTTCCAGCGTCGGCGCAACAGTTCCGAAGCTCTCGCAGAACTCGCCAAAAAACGCCGCAATCTCCGAATCGCCAAAGAAGACTATTTCACGTATGTCGCCACCCGACGTCATCTCAAACCACTCGACGCCATTCGCAGAAAGCACCTTGCCGTCAATGGAGTAGCGAACACGGCGCGACTCGGCACTACCCTCCTCGAGATCGATTCGCACCCTGCGCGAAAGGCCGTCCGTCGGCTCAAGACCCACGCTCGACACATCCTTCCATCCGCTCTTGTCCAGGAGCCTGAAGCTGCGTCCAGTTCCATCTTCATTGGCGGCAAGATAGATCATAGACTTGTCGCTCGCATCAGGCGTCGGCTCCGATTCAGTCACATGGAACGTCATCTGAATCTCAACATACGCGTTCGACTCACAGAACCCCACCACACCAGGAAAATAATTCGTGTCAGGGGCGAAAACTCCGCCAACACAGTCCACTGTGAACCAGCTGTTGGTCGGAGTAAAACCCTCTCCGCCTTCGCCACCACCACCTTCGTTGCCGCCACCTTCTGGATCATCTTCAGTATCCGCTTCACTCTCGCTGCCCTTCGCGACAACATCAACGCGCAAGCGGCAGATGGTTTCGCGCTCGCGGTTGCGGCCATCGTAGACGAGGAACTTTCCTGTCGCAGTCGACGACGGCGCGGTCAGCGCCTGGTCGAGCCCAATGGGCCGGAAATCGACCGTGTTGCCGCAGTACCAGTAGAGGTTGGTGTCGGAAGCGTTCGCGGGAACGAGCGTGTACTTGAGCTTGCGCGTCTCGCCAGGATACATCTTGATTTCGTAGCGGCTATACTGCGAATTCCACTCAAGCCCCTTATTCGAGAGTGTTGCGGAAGTCGTCTTAACATAGCTCGCCTTCTCCGCGTCGATCTGGGCCTGCGTTTTGTAGTTTGCGGGAATCGCGCCCGCCTGGAGGAGTCCGTTGCCCCAGACCTTCGAGGGCCCGTCGGAAAGCTTTACACAGTTCGTCTTGAGAATCTCGTAGAGCTCATCGCGCGTGAGAGCCGGGTTCTGCTGCAGGTAGAGGGCGCAGATCGCCGTCGCCATCGGCGCGGCGAAGGAGGATCCGCCGTTCGTGCCCGTCGCGCCCGTGTCGCTCGTGTAGAGCGGAACGTTCTGCCCGAACGCCGCAAAGTCCTTCGCCCAGTTGTCGTTCAGGCCGGCGGACGTGCGGTCCTGCTTGAGACCGGCGATGTTGATGACGCCGTCGATGTCCTGCGGGAAGGAAAGCGTCTCGTTCGGCGCGTTGCCGCCGGCCGCTACGAGAATCAACCCCTGCGCGAGCATCTCGCGGATCTGCGTTGTCGCCCACGCGAGTTGCTGCTCCGTGTAGTAGAACGGCGTGTATCCGCCGCTGAAGTTTACGACGCGGCAGCCGTTCGTGAAGCACCACCAGATGCCGTTGATGTCGTCGACGAATCCGCTACCGTTGTAGGCGTAGAGCGTGCACTCGGGCGCGATGCCGAACTTGTCGGACTTGATGATCGAGGCGACGCCGAGTCCGTGTGACTCAGTCTGCGACGTATCGCCACCTAAGACGTCAATCGCCATGTTCGTGACCGAGCCGTTTACAATCGGGCGAATCCCCGTGTCGACCATGCCGACCTTGACGCCCTTCATTCGTGAAGTCCCAGACGCGCTCCGGCTCGTCGCTGTCCGTCGTCGTGAAACTGGCGGTCGAGCTCGTCGCGGACAGCCCGCCCTGCGTTGTCGCGATCGCGCGGATGTAGTACTTCGTCTTCTTCCGGAGCCCCGCGACGGTTGCCGTCTTGGATCCCTGCGTCGTGGCCGTGACGTCCCCGGTGGACACGAGTTTCGTGAGGGCGGAGTCGGAATACACCTCGAAATGGATCGTCACGGGTCCGACGGGAATGCCGCGCGCCTTCAGGTTGATCTGCGCGACGGCCTGGTCGTTCGTGATCTTCGTCGAGTCCATCCAGACGCCGCTCAGGCTCGGCGCGCGCGGCACGACCACTTCGTTGTCGTTCGAACCGTCGTCGTCCGCCTGCGGCAGCGCGAAGCGCCAGATCTGGCCGGCCTTGGTCGTGGACAAGACGCCATAGCCGATGTAGAAGTGGCCTTTCGCGTAGGTGAACGACTGGGCGTACTGGTCCGACGTGAAGGTCGCGAGTTGCGTGAAGTTCTGCCCGTCGGTCGTCTTCCAGACACCGTGTTTCTTCGACGAATTCACCGTCATCACGTACATCGATCCGCCCACGACCGCGATGTCGATGGGGTGGGAATTCCCGCTATCGAAGGCGTGGCGCCGGGAAGTGATGTTCCCCGAGGCGTCCATCGCGGCCGAGAAGAACCCGATCGGGTAGCCCTGGGACCAGCCCGGATTCACGATGTAGTAGACGCGACCCTTGAACGGCGTCGCCTCGCGGAAGTGGATCCAGCCTGCGGACGAGGAGGAGAGCTCGCGGTCGTCGCTCTGGTACCCATTGAGAAAAGTGTCCCACGAGCAGTTCACGCGCCGGAACTGCCATCCGGGCGGATCGTCGAGCTTCCAGTAGTAGCATTGGTTGAGGTTCGGGTTGCTCGCCACGTAGTAGTGGTACGTCACGGCGATGCAGCCGTTCGTGAACGGCATCAGCGTCAGGAATCGCTCGTAGTCCTGGCCGGTCTTGTTGTTCTTGACCGTGTAGCGGTAGTAGCCGTTGGTCTGGCCCGTCGTGACCGATCCCATCTGATGCGAGAACGTATCGTCTCCGTTGAGCCAGTACTGGCTGCCGCCGACGCCGTAGCCGGTGAAGTAGAAGTTCCCGTTGTACTCGCAGAAGTCCCACGAGTGGGTGTAGAGCTCCGCGCCGTTGAGCTGGTGCGCGGGATTCCAGTCGATGGAACCGAGCGGACACGACACCCAGTCGCCCCCCGGATACTTGGCGAAGAAGCTGCCGTAGTTGGAATCGTGTTCGCGCGGGTCGGTCGCGCGCGTCCAGATCCTGCCGTCGGAGAACTTCTTGAAGGCCTCGATCTGCTCCGTGCCCGCGCTGTACTCGTTCGTCCACGTCGGCGTCGCGCCGGGGAGGATCGAGATGATCGGCACGGGACCAGTGTTGTTGCCCCAGTCGCCGCCGCCGATGTAGATGCGACCGTCGATGTATTCGAGGCAATGGCAGCCGCGCGAGGACTGGTAGTCCGTCGATGTGCCGTATCGGGACTCCAGCGGCGTGAAAAGGTATTCTAGAGAACTTGTGACGTCCGTGGCCGCAAGCGCTTCTGGCATTGCGAAGACGAACGGCGCGATAGAAGC
>CACZAK010000300.1 GCA_902779075.1 uncultured bacterium
TGCCTGGGGCGGTTGCAAGTGTGCGACTACCTTGATGAAATTCACATATCTTGCGAATAAGTGGGATGAGATCAAGGCAAAGGAAAAAAAGCCAAAAAAGAGCAAGTGCGCATAAAATTTGCAAATGGGCCGTTGCTATCATCAGAAACCTACGGCATCATATGCGGCGTAAACAACTCAATGGAAAGGACGATAAAATGAAACAGAAAAAGGGCAGGGGGCTGAACGAGACCATCCTCGGTTGGTTCAAGCGGGTGCATCCCGAAGAGCTGTGGGCGGTCGGGGAGATGCCGCCGGCGCTGACGTTCGAGGACATGCGGAAGAGCATGGAGTCGGGCGACTCGATGGGCGAGGCCGCGAGGCACAGCGACACGATGACGCGCGAGATGATGCTCGACCATCTTGCCAAGCTCTGCGGCAAGGGAACCGACGAACTGATCGGCTGGTGCAACGCGAAGTTCCGCGAGAAAACAAGAAGCGAGTACAAGGCAAAGCATCCAAGGGCGAAGAAGCCGAAGCCCGACGTCATCTGCATGAACGCGGGTAAGGCCAGCGTCGCGCTCCAGAAGGTGTCGGGATCGCTGGCGGGGATAGACTGCCTTGCGCTTGCCGACGGTCTTGGCAAGGATGGAATCGACGAGCTGTGCGGCATCATCCGCTTCATGAAGTCTCAGATCGAGGACTGCGAGTCGACGCTCCGCGAGGCGTCAAGCCTCCTATAGCGCGAAAGGCGATCCTCGCGGGGCGTCCGCGAGCGCCGTCGGAGTTTCATGCGAAACGCCGACGGCTTTCCTTTCGTCGAAAAGCCGGCGTTGCCGTTGTTCGACGCGGAGGACTTTGGTAAAATATGTGCATCGTAAAAAGCCATTATTCTCCGTTGAAGATTTATGCAGAAGGGCCGTTGCTATTCGTGAATTATTACGGCATCATAGTGTCGTTCCTTGAGCGGGAAAGGCCCGCAGGAAGGACGCAACCGAAGGCCGTCAAGGAGGCGAGGCTCGGACACTTATTCCTGGAGAGGGACGACGCGGTGATGATCCACGACACCGACTACACGAACGAGCCGAAGAGCGAGGCCGAGAAGACCGAGATGGGCGAGTGGGTAAGACAAATCATGGAGAAGGTTCTCGGCGCTCCGCTGCCGCGCGAGGTGAACGTCCTCGTCGACCCCAACGCGGGCGCGAGGGGCGCCAGATGCTACTGCACCTCCGCCACATACGTGGTCGCCCGCACCGAGCTGAAGTGAGCGAAGGCGACAGCGAAGCCAATGACCCCGTCCTGCACAAGGGCGGGGTTCGTTTTTTTTTCTGCGCCGAATCGCCGCTGTTCTGCGGGCGAAAAAATCTTCATAAATCTTCAGACGGGCCGTTGCTATTCGTGAATTATTACGGCATCATGTGTGCTGTTCCAACGGGGAAAAGGCCCCCGCGAGGGACTCGAAAGAAAACCGAAAAGAAAGGAAGGATAACATGGCCAGATATTCAGCAGGATTCCTGAAGAGCCTCGAATCCGATTATTCGATTGTCTCGCGAGAGACGCGCAAGCCGACGGATGACGAGATTCGCAAGCTCAAGGAGATGGATGCCGAGGTTCATTGCCTTCAGGATGAGGTTAACCGCCTTCAGGACGTAATCCACCAGAAGAGGCGCGAGGCGGACGCTTTCGCCGACAAGATATTTGGGCATAAGGTGTTCAAGGTCAAGAAGCCGAGCCGCTGAACATCATCATCGAAAGGAATACAAAGATGGCGAAGACAACGGTCAGGTTCAGCGCGTCTGGCTACGGAAGCGAGACGCGGAAGTTCGATTCAGCGGACGAGGCGCGCGGGCACATCGAACGCGACGCGGCGGAGATCGCGGCCGACCACGGCGGCGAGGTCGTGGACTACGGCAACGGCGAGTGGGTCGTGAACTCGCGCAGCGGCGAGGAGATCGCCCGCTGGGAGATCGCGTGAAAGGGTGCTTGAGCCTGTCCTGCGCCGGGCGGATTGTCGCCCGGCTCCGTTGCCTTTCTTTCGCCTTTGGCGCATCATGTGCGATGTGGCAAAAAGGCCACAGAAAGGAAAACACATGAGTAAACAATGGAATCCCGACGGAGGCTTCCCTTCGCCGGAGCATGTCGAGAGAATGGTCGCCGCCGAGGTGAGACACCTCGCCGAAGCGGAGTACGCGCGCCAGCGCGGAGTCGAGGAGAAAAGCGAAAGCCGCAGAGACCGCCTACGCGCGGCCTACAGGCTTCAGCACCGGGAGGTCGGGCGCAAGGTCAACCTCGACGCCGTCTTCGCCCTGGTGGGCAACGTGGCGGCAATCACGCTCAGCGCGTGGCGGGGGCTCTTCGCCCTCGACATGGTAGCCCTTGCCGACGCGGGCAGCCGGGAGGACTTCGACGACCTCGAGTTTCTCGTGACCCGCTCGCTCGGCGAGCTGAACGGCGTGAAGAACCTGCTCGCCCTCGCCCGCCGCCTCGCGTAGCGGGACAGGCATTTGATATAATGTCCGCATCAACAACCCTACAAAGGAGACCCACTATGGACACAATCCTGGTCAAAGTCCGCCTCCCTTGCAGTGCTGCTCGATTGGAGAATGCGCTACTGAAGGCTGCTCACAATGGACATTGGCACGATGCACAGGTAAAGGTGGACGAGAAAGGAAACCTAATCGTGACCTACCCGGACGACTCGAAGTGAGTCGGACAGACCCCGGCGGAACCGACCGCCGGGGTCTTTGCGTCTGTCCTGCGCCGGGCGGTTCACCGCCCGGTTTCTCGCTTTCGGAACCGCGAGATTTCCCCTGCGAAAATATAATCAAATAGGCCGTTGCTATTCCTGGAAACATACGGCATCATGTGTCACCGTTGGGTGGCCGAGGTGGTTGCCCTCGATGAAAACCTAAAGGAAAGGCAACAGGATGAACAACGACGAAAACTGGGAAAAGGAAATCGACTGGTCGAAGCGCACGGCCGTTGTGGGCGGACCGATCTTCTACGAGTTCGTGAGGTCGAAGGCGATACCCGCGCTCGACGAGGGGCTTGCGCAGATGGCGGATGCCAAGGCAGCCGAAGAGCGCAAGCTTCGGAGGTGGAACGCGATAGCGGAGCGGGCCGCAAAGCTCTCCGACTGCTTCGCGGCCTTGACGGAAGAGGAGGACTTCATGCGCATGGTGCATGACTTCGACGAAAGCACCAAGGCCCTGTTCAAAGGGGAATGCATACCCTCCATCGGAGCATGGCTTTTGATCGGAAAGAGGTTCACCGACGCGATGAAGAAGGGCTCGACCGTTCCAGCGAAGTACGAGGCGGAACTCAACTCGGTCACGCAGGAAATCGCCAGCATGACGGCGGTCAGGGACATCTTCCGCTCGTTCGTCGCGGCAAGCGACAACGACTACCGCCTGCGGTGCGCGCCGACGCGGTTCAGGACGCGCGTGTTCCGCGACCTCTCGCAGAACTTCAACGACATCGTCGAATCATCTCTGAAGGTCGATTTCGCCGAGCTGCCGAAGGCCATTGACAGCCTTTCGCAGACGCTCAAGGTCATCATCGACGTCTCGCGCAAGATGCAGGGCATCTGCCGCCGCGCGAAGAAGGACATCAAGCGGCACGGCGGCCGCTTCTGGTCGAAGCTCGTAAAGCCCGCCACGTTGCCCCGTGTCGGGCTTTTCGCGTCTGGTCGGGCAATCATCCTTCCCTTGCGCCGGAACGCGACACAAGCCAACGTCGCGGTCTTGTGGTGGATTGCCGCTGCCACGTGGCATGGTGCAGATGCAATTTTGGGCGGATACGACAACGTTGAGCTGCACGGCCTTGGCTCGTCTATCAACTGCCTTGGCCGCCGCGTCACTTCCTACACCACCCGCGACGCGAAGGAGATCGCCAAACTGCTGGCAATGGTGCCATAAGCGCTGCCGGCGGCGAGAGTTGCAAACCCTTGTAAAATGGGCCTTTCGCGGGGCCTGTCCCTCAAGTTTCCAATGGCATGGGACGATATTCCCATTGCGTCTGCTATCGCATGCCAGAATTGCGCCACTTCTTCGGTGAGAGGCCGGTCGCGTCTCGGAAGACGTTGACGAGGTAGGCGGGATTGCAGTAGCCGGTCCGGCGGGCGATTTCCGCGACGGTGAGCGACGATCCGCGCAGCAGCCGCTTCGCCTCCTCCAGCCGCATGAGCGCGAGCAGCTTCGCGGGCGGCATGCCGAACTGCGCGGCGAAGGCGCGGTCGAGCGTAGGGCGGGACACGCCGAGTCGCATGGCAAGCTCTTCCGTGGACGGCGGCGCGGCGAGTTCAGCACGATAGATATCGCGGGCGTCGCGCACGAGGCCGCGCGGCACGGCGAGCGTGTCGGTCGAGGCCCGCTCCGCGACGCCACGCGGCGAGATTAGCATTGCCTTCGACGGTGCCCTGCCGCCCGACATGAGACGGTCGAGCATAGCCGCCCCGACATAGCCGTTGCGCGACATGTCGCACCTGACGGACGAGATGGGGACGATCTGGCTTTCGCACAGCGGCTCGTCGTCGCCCGCGCCGAGGATGGCCACGTCGTCCGGGACGGACAGCCCCGCCGCAAGCGCGGCCGACTCCGCGCGCGAGGCGTCCGCGTCGTCGAAGGTGAAGAGGCCGAGCGGTTTTGGCGCATTCTCGATGTGGCTTTGCAGCCAGTGCGAAAGCGCTTTCCAGTCGTCCGACTTGGTCCGCTCCGGGGCGAGCGTCCACGCCCATTTTCCCGGCGGCAGCGCAAGACCCTCGGCGAAGCCGCCGAAGCGCAGTTCGTGCTGATGGCTCCAGTTTGTGGAGAACCAGGCCGTGTGCCGAAATCGCCGCCCAGCAAGATAGGCGGCGGCGAGGCGACCAAGCGCGGCGTTGTCGTTGGCCACGCGGGGCAGGCGCACGTCGGGTCTCGTCAGACTGAGGTCGACGACGGGGATGCGTCGTCGGCGAAGGTCAACGACACGCCGCAGCGTGTCCGCGTCGTCGCGCAGCGTCACGAGCGCACCGTCGCCCGTCCAGCCGTCGAGCATGTGCGTCAGGCGGTCGGCAACGGTCAGGTGCCATCCGTGCGAGCGAGCGAAGATGGAAATCCCCTTGAACCTTCCGGGCGACGAGGGAGTGATCAGCAGAAGAACGTTTTTCGGCGTCATGCTGGTATTATATCACGCATGAGCGAAAAACGCAATCACAAGCGCGTAGATTACAATTGCGTAGGAGGCGAGATTTTGATATGCTATGAACCGTCGGCACGGGATGGGTGTCCTTGACCGATGCGAAGAAACTGAATGGAAGAGACAAAGAACAAACATGAAAGCAGACGGAACACGGTCAAAGCCGTCGCTCAAAAGGTTGCTTGCCAATCGACCATGCCAATGAATGCGAGAGATTCGGCTTGGGGCCGCGTTGAGGTGTGATACCCCCCCCCCTCATGGCCTAACGGACGCAATGTAGGCATCTTCTCGTGCCTTCTGCGGCGCATGGGGACATGCGGTCTCCTCGTGCCGTTTATTGTGTTCGCAACAGTTGCCTGGCTTCCGCTGTCCGCAGAGGAACTGTTTCACGCAAGGTTCAAGTCCGACTCTGCCGACAACACGTATGAGGTCGGCGCCAAGGCCGTCGTCGAGGCGACAGTCACCGACGCATTTGGCAACGCCGCCACGAACGGCGTCGTCGAACTTTGGGCGGATGACGGATGGACGAACAGGGTATGGACGCGGACGATCGACCTCGCCAAGGATTCCCAACCGGTCAGGATGGAGCTGTCGCGCTCGACGCCCGGCTCGCTGCGCATCCACGCCAAGGGCGCCAGCATCAGGGAGCGCATGGACAGGATTCTCTTCGGCGTGGACGAAATCATGCCACTGACGCCATGCCCGGACGGCTTCGAGGAATACTGGCGCGGCGAACAGCGGCGACTGGAGCGCGAGGTGCCGATAGATGCTCGCAAAGAGCCGGCTCCCGATCTTTCCACGTCCGACCACGATGTCTTCCGCGTCAGTTTCGCCACGTTCGGCGGAAGCAGAATATACGGGCTTCTCGCCGTGCCTAAGGGCGGCGGACGGTTTCCGGCAATCGTCAACGTTCCGGGCGCGGGCATCGGCCTTTGCCGCTTCAACAAGGAAATCGTGCGCAAGGGCTGGATAACGCTTATGATGAACGTCCACGGTTTCCCAATGGGCGCAACGGCAAGCGAACAGAAGAGGAACTACGACGAATGGTTCAAGTCGTATGCGGAGGCGGCGGGTGAGCCGCGCTACCAGTACGTGGGCTACTCCGTTTCCCGCGAGACGCCGCTCTACCACCGAGCGATGCTCGGCATGGCGCGGGCTATCGACTATCTCGCGGCGGAGCCGTACGTCGATCCTACGAGGTTCGTCTACTACGGGTGCAGCCAGGGCGGAGGCTTCGGGATGTACCTGACGGCGCTATGGGGCAAGTTCGCCAAATCGGTGTTTCTCTGTCCGAACAAGTGCGACATGTGCGCGTTCGTCCATGGACGCGAACCGGGCAGTTCGCACATCAAGAACCAGAAGCCGGAGAATGTCGCGGCCGCGCTTGAGGTAGCCCCGTGGCACGACAACTGCAATTTCGCGAGGATGATCAAGACGCCCGTCGGCATGATGTACGGCACGGCTGACGACAACTGCCAGACCGTGGGCGGCATCGCGGCATTCAATTGCATCGCATCGAAGGACAAGCGGCTACGCCTCCTGCCTGGTCGCGGTCACGGCTGGCACAAGGCCGACCTCGAACGCTGGCTTTTCAATCTTGAACCCACATGTACAACCCCAAACAAAAAAGGAACGGAACAATGAAGAAACTGCTCGTTATGATCGGCGCGGCGGCGGTATGCCTTGCGCTTGGTGCGTATGCCGATGGCACAACGCTTACGTGGAACGGCGCGGCTGGCGCGTCGTGGGAAGGTGCGAACTGGCTCAATGGTGAAACGCCGTCTGCATGGGTCGATGGCGCGAATGCCATATTCCCTGAGGCGGCTACGGTCTCGCTTTCAGGTGGGGTCGTGGTTTCCAATATAACCGCTTCCGGGACTTTGACGCTCAAAGGGGTGATGTCGGATTCATCTTCCGCCCCATCGAGTGCTTATCTGCAGTACAATACGCCCAAGCTCGTCTTTCCGGGAATGACGTTGGATGATGTCGACGTCCGGGCGCTGGCGTGTACGCTCAACGGTTCCTATATAGCCGGTGCTCCGTTCGAGATGAGAGCATTCCATTATGTCCGCGACGGGAATAAAGCGACGGCGCAATTTCAGTGCGTCCAATCGGGAAGCGGTGTCAAGAAGCACTTTCGGGCGGTTAAGGTGGAGTTCACGGAAAAGAGTGACGGCGTTTACGCGAGTTCTCCTGTGAACGGCAGTTATTTGAAAGCGGGGTCAGTGACTACGGAAGGTCTTGCGGTCGGCACAGATATTGACGAACAATCGGCAGGAGTAACGACTGCGGACCTCAACGGCACTCGGATCGTTGCGCAAAACTTCCGTATCCTTCCCAATCTCCTGACAATCGAAGGCGAGGCGTCTTTCGGTGGCGCGGTGACTGTCGAGGACGCGGCGATACAGGTGACGGCGCCGATTGCGCAGACGTGGAACCAGACAATAACCTCGCCTAATGGCGCATTGTCGGTCAAAGGTCCTTCATCGCGTGAGATTCGGGAAATAAGCGATTCCACGCTGTTGAATGCGACAACGAAGTATGCGACATTCAACATGAGACCGGTTAGCGCCTATTTGCGTGGATCATACATAGGAGACAGTGTGGATTCGTATTCCTTGCCGTACAATATTACCTATAGCGGCGCGGATAGGAAAATGACTTGCCAGTTCCAGTTCTGGGCCACTGGATCAAACACCAGCAAAACGGGGATTAAGAGTGTTGTTGTCGAGTTTGAGCAAGCTGGAACTGACGTAAAAGCGCATGCAAAGCAAGGATATTTTTGGACTGTGGCAAACGGTGCTTCTAAAGAGCAACTTGGCGCAGACATTCTCAAAGCCTCTGGCGTCGACCCTTACTCTGTCGCGCAGTATGCCGTTGAGTCTATGGTGCTAAAGACGGCATCCGTTCCTGCGCCATATCTCACGCTCGGTGCGGCGAATGCCCTCAAGAACATGATAGCGGACAACGCTGATATCGTGTTCACAACGAAGACGGCTCGTCCTACTGGTCTAATTGCACGAAACTCAGCCAGTGTGCTACTCGTTGACTACGGGCATTATTCAGACTCAGGCTCTGGCAAGAAATACACATTCAAGTCTGGCAGCATTCTTTCGGCTCTCTACAATCTTGCGTCGGAAAACCGCGTGGAATATGTCTTTGATGATTCAACACTTTGTGTTCCCACGTTGATAGCACAACAGGACGGGCTGAACTACTTCAACTACATCACTCTGCGCAATGGCGCAAAAGCAATTGGCAATCCTCTCCGCTGCGGATCTGGGCACGACTCGGTTTATGGCACGTGGATATACGCCAGTGATGGATTGGGGACTAATCGTCTCGATGCAGGCGTCTGTCTTGTGAACACGGAAGCGAACGGACAGAGAAATACGCTCGTGATAACAACGGCAACGGACATGGTTGTGTCCGGCAGGATATGTGACTTCTCCGGCCGCGCCGGGACGAGGTTGGCAAAGCGCGGCGACGCGCCGCTGACGCTTGAGTCGGACGGCAACACATGGTCGGGCGGAATCGACGTGGAAGCGGGGACGCTTGCGCTTGCGCCTGGAGTGAGCGTAGGCACGGGCGACGCGGCCGTTGATGCGGACGCAACGCTTGCGGTTTCATCATCAGGCGTGGTGGATTTGAGTGTGAATGCCTTGACACTGAATGACGGTGCGACGCTGGCGTTCAACTTCACTGATAGGGAGACTGCGCCGACACTGTCGCTCAATGCCGCCTCAACGCTGCCTTCCACGATAAACGTGAAGGTGACGACAAGCGTGGCGGATATGAAACTCAAGGCGTCCAGAAGATACTTGCTTGCGACTGGCTGCAACCTCACCGGCAAGACCGTGAACGTCATTGACAAGCCGGAATGGGTGGCGAGTGTCGTGGTGAACGGCGACGGCAATCTTGAATTGATTCCTAAGTCGAAGGGCCTTATCATCACGTTCTACTGAGGAGGTCGGGATGAATCTGAAGACGATGCTTGCCGCATTTGCGGCTGCGGGGACTGTTTTTGCGGCATGGGGCGCGAAAATCTCGGGGGAAAGCCTTGCGCTCGGCCAATACCGCGTGTTCGGCGGGTTGACTTCCAATGCCAAGAGTCGTCCCGCAACGTTCAAGCATGGCGGTATCCAGGTTGTACACGCGGACGGCGCCGTTTCGCTGCGGCTTGCCGAGACGGGGCGCGAAGAGACGGAGGACGCGGAGTCGAAGACGGTTTCCATCAGATTCAAGGACGAGTATTATCCGTTCGAGGTGACGCGCCACGTGAAGACGTGGCGCGATTGCGACGCGGTCGAGACCTGGGTGGATATACGGCATGGAGAGCCCGGCGCGGTGCGGCTCATCCATGCCGACAGCACCGCAATGTCGCTGTACATGCCCAACACGGCCGTGCGCGTGATGACCCTTGCCGGGTCTTGGTGCGACGAGGGCAACATCAGCGAGGCGCCTGTCGCCAACGGCCACATCGTGGAACTCGCGTCGCGATCAGGCACTCGCAATGCCTGGAACGTCAATTCCGCGATGATGGTTTCGTTTGGCGATGGGGTGGATGAAGAGCATGGCATGGTTCTTGGCGTCGCGCTGGAGTGGACGGGCACGTCATGTCGAAGGATCCGTCGCCGCTACGATGGGAAGGAGACGGAGATATTCGCCGGAGTTGACATGACGTCCGGGCCTTACACGCTCGATCCGGGCGTCACGTTCACGACGCCAAGGGCGATTCTCGTCTGGTCGGAGAAAGGCAGGGGCGAGGTGTCGCGGCAGTACCACCGCTGGGCTAGGCGTCACCTGATGCCTCACGGCGACGTATTGCACCCCGTTCTGCTGAACAGCTGGGAGGGGTCTTCTTTCGATTTCACGGAGACGACCTTGACGGACATGATGGACGGCGTCGCGAAAATGGACGGCGAGATGTTCGTTCTCGATGATGGCTGGTTTGGCTTGGGCAAGCATGCGCGCGACGAGAAGAACAGGGACAGGGCCGGACTCGGCGACTGGTGCGTGAACACCAATAAGCTGCCGCACGGCCTTGGTTGGCTGGCGGACGAAGCGAAGAGGCGCGGGCTGCAGTTCGGGCTCTGGGTCGAGCCGGAAATGGCCAATACGAGAAGCGACCTCGCAACGGCGCATCCAGACTGGCTGCTCGGTGAGGCGAATCGCCGACTGATCTGCGGACGCGGCGGCACACAGGCGGTTCTCGACCTGACCAACGGTGCCGTGCGCGACAACCTCTTCGGACAGTTAGACACGCTGTATTCCTCTGTTCCGTCGCTCGCCTACGTGAAATGGGACTGCAACTGCGACATCCAGAATCTCGGCTCGCGCAATCTGGCCGCAGACAGGCAGCCGAATCTGTGGTACGACTACACGATGGGGCTGTACGAGATTCTGGCGCGTCTGAAGGAGCGTCATCCCGGCATCATGGTGCAGGCTTGCGCGGGCGGCGGCGGCCATATGGATTTCGGCTTCCTGCGCTATGCGGACGAGTTCTGGACGAGTGACTGCACCGACCCGTACAAGCGCATTTTCATACAGTGGGGAGCCTCGCAGTTCTATCCAGCCTCCGCGATGGCTTGCCACGTTACGGCATCGCCGAATATCGCCACGAAGCGCGTGACGCCCATCAAGTACCGCTTTGACGTCGCCATGACAGGACGGCTTGGTTTTGAGCTTCATCCGAAGGATATGACCGCGGACGAAATCGCGTTCGCCAAGGCTGCCGTCGCGGATTACAAGCGAATCCGTCCCGTCGTCCAGCGCGGCGACCTCTACCGCCTTGTCTCGCCTTATGAAAAGCCGCTCTCCGCGCTGATGTACGTGGGAGCGGAGCGGGATGCTGCCGTCGTGTTCGCGCTTGGTCTGAAGGACTTCGGTGAACATGCGGAAACGCTGAAACTTCGCGGGCTCAATCCTGTCGCGAGGTATTCTGTCAGGGAAATCAATTGCGGGAAACGGCTCCATTTTGCGGACAGGGAGGACGGTGGCAGTGTCCGAACAGGCCGTGAACTGATGGAGAAAGGTATCGCCGTCCGGCTCTCTGGCGACTACGACTCCGCCGTTTTCGAGCTGGAGCGTCTGTGCGCGGACGGCGCACGCGACGAAGCGTACCTCTTTGCCTACTTCAGCAACAACGGCCACGGCGGCAGGAAAGGCGAAGCGGCGGGGATGCGGCTCGCTTATTCCTACGATGCGAAGAACTGGACGCCTCTCGCCGGTGAAAAGCCGTTTCTCGTGCCGACTGTCGGCAAGGGGGGGCTTTTGCGCGATCCATCGATTTGCCGCGGCCCTGACGGAACCTTCCATCTCGTGTGGACGACCGGCTGGCGAGACAAGACAATCGGTCACGCTTCTTCAAAAGACCTCGTGCACTGGAGCGAACAGCAGGAAATCCCCGTGATGGCGCACGAGCCTGCTGCGAAAAACTGCTGGGCGCCGGAGGTGACCTACAACCCTGAAGACGGTCTTTTCTATATCTATTGGGCCACAACCATTCCGGGACGGCATTCCGGCGACGCGACAAACGAAAAGAAGGACAGGCACAATCATCGGATCTACCTTACAACGACGAAAGACTGGAGAACGTTCACTCCGGCGCGGCTCTGGTTCAATCCGCCGTTCAGCGTCATCGACGCAGCGCTGTTCAACATCGGCGGAAAATGGATGATGGTCGTCAAAAACGAGAATGGAGACAAGAAGGACATTCGTACAGTCTGGACGGAGAGCCTTGCGGCGGGATGGGAATCCGCTGGGGTTCCGTTGAAGGTCACGGCGGCGGGGACATGGGTCGAGGGGCCGAGTCCGCTTATGGTTGACGATACGCTCTACATCTACTTCGACCGCTACACGAAGGGCCGCTACGGCGCGGTGAAGTCCACTGACGGCGGTGGTACGTGGCGGGACACGTCGGACGAAGTGTCGTTCCCAAAAGGCTGCCGTCACGGAACGGCGTTCGCCGTACAGAAGCAACTGGTTGAATCCCTTATCCGCCATTCGGAATCTGAGAGCGTGAAAGGGACCTGATTGCCACAGGTACGCCAAGCAAAGCTCGGCAGAACTAATAGCGGAAGGAGCTATATCGTAAAGAAATCGACATACGATTAGGACGGCAAGCC
>CACZAK010000301.1 GCA_902779075.1 uncultured bacterium
GGCGAGGTGGCCGACGAGGTCCGCGACGTCATACGCGCGCTCGACGAGGTGGTGTGGGCCGTCGAGCCGCGCAACGACACGCTGTCGGCGTTCGCCGACTACCTCTACACCTACGCCGAGCGGTATCTCAACACGATGCACGTTCGACTGCGGGCGTCGATCCCGTCGGAACTCCCTGCGGCCTCCGTTACCAGCAGGACGCGGCATGCCGTCTTCATGTGCGTCAAGGAGGCGCTCAACAACATCGTCAAGCATGCCGCCGCCACGACGGCATTCGTGTCGCTGTCCATCCACGGCAACGAGGTGCGCGTGACGGCGGGCGATGACGGCAAGGGCTTCGCGGGACCGCGCGAGGGCGGCAACGGCCTCGCGAACATGCGGGAGCGCATGGCGGACATCGGCGGAACGTTCGCCGTTGGGCCGCGCGAAGGCGGCGGATGCGAAGTGGTGCTTTCGTTCAAATTGAATGGCAAGCCATGAAAGAAAAGAAATCCATCATCAAGGTCGCGCTCGTCGAGGACAACGCCGGCATCCGCAAGTCGCTCGAACGGCTCTTCGCGGAGAAGGACGACATCGAGATGACGCGCATGTTCGGAGACGGCGAGTCCGCGCTCGCGGAACTTGCCGCGCTCGCGCCGGACGTCGTGCTGGTGGACATCAACCTCCCCGGCAAATCCGGTATTGACGTCATCCGCGAGGCGAAGGCGGCGTTGCCGCAGGTGCAGTTCCTGGTGCTGACGGTCTACGACGACCCGGCACGCATCTTCCAGGCGCTGGCGGCTGGCGCGAACGGCTACCTGCTCAAGCGCGCCACGCCGACCGAGCTGCTGGCGGCCATCCGCGATCTTTACAACGGCGGCTCGCCCATGAGCGGCTCCGTGGCGCGAAAGGTGGTGCAGTCGTTCCACCAGATGGGGACGGCTCCGAACGAGACGGAGAACCTTTCGCCGCGCGAGAACGAGATCCTGCAGCTGCTGGCCGACGGCTACCTCTACAAGGAAATAGCGGAAAAGCTGTCCATCGGCATCGAGACGGTGCGCACCTACATCCGCCGCATCTACGACAAGCTGCACGTCCGCACCCGGACCGAGGCCGTCGTCAAGCACCTCACTCGCCGTTGAAAGGAGCTTGCAATTCAGCTGACGAGGCAGAGAAAGGTAGAGATCCATGCGCATCGTGCAACGTACAAGGATTGCCATCGTCCTGATCGGAATCGCATACGGCATCCATGCCGCAGAATTCCAGTTCAACGTGCAACCGGGCGGACGATATCTGGCGGTTCCTGTGGAAAGTGGTGCCCCAAAGATACTGCTGGAGATATTCGAGAACGGAAGGCGCTTGACGTACGATGCCGTCGAATGGGCCCGCCGCGATCCTACGTGGGTCGGTTCTCTTGACCTCGGCGAAGTCAAGGGCCGAACGCTAAGGTTTCGCTTCTCGGGGACGGAACTGCCGTCCATCTCCGCACGCGACTTGGTGTTTGCCGACAGACGTTTTCCTGGCGCTAAAGGGCAATATGCCGAATCGTGGCGTCCGCAGATACACTTCACGCCGCCGACTGGCCGGTTAAACGATCCGAACGGGCTCTCCTATTTCAAAGGCGAGTGGCACATGTTCTACCAGCATAGTCCGTTTACGCTCGGAAGAGGCCCAAAGCATTGGGGCCATGCCGTTTCGCAAGATCTGGTCCATTGGCAGGATTTAGGGGATGCGCTTGCGCCAGACGATTCCGGGAGGATGTTCTCCGGCAGCGCCGTAACGGATTTCGCGGACACGGCTGGCTTTGGCAAGAACGCGCATGTGCTGATCTACACGTGCGCAGGGGATACGTTCGATTTGTTCACCCAGCGTATTGCCTGGTCGCATGACGGACGAACCTATACCAAGTGGCCAAAGGCCGTCATAGAGAACCGGCCGGACGCCAATCGCGATCCAAAGGTTTTCTGGTATGCTCCCGGCAAACATTGGGTCATGCTCGTCTATGGCGAGGTGGCAAAGCTACGCCACGGCATATCGTTCTTCACGTCTCCCGACCTGAAGAACTGGACGTGGGCAAGTTGTGTGCCGGGAGACTTCTTTGACAGCGGGTGTTATCTATACGAGTGCCCCGACATGTTCGAGATGCCCATCGAGGGCGAGATGGCAACTCGCTGGGTACTGACGGCGGCGAATCGGCAATACGCAATCGGCACGTTCGACGGGCAGATGTTCGTGCCGGAGGCCGAGAGGCTGGAGCAGATGCGTCCGGTGGGCAATGTCAGCACCCCCGTCTATGCGTGGCAGACATTCTCGGATGTGCCTGATGGACGGCGCATACAGATTGCATGGAGTAAATACGACCCACTTGCTGGCGGAAACACGGCAACGATGTTCAATCAGGCGATGACCCTGCCTATGGAACTGAAACTGGTTCGAACGGACACAGGCCTGCGATTGTCGCGTTTCCCTGTGAAAGAACTCGAGTCCCTGCGTAAAGGGCCTCCAATGTCGCTGAAAGATTTCAATGGAGAGCTTGTGGAGATCAAGTTCTCGTGCGTGCCAGTTGCCGACGCCGTAATAGCGTTAGACCTGCGCGGTATCAAGATTGAATATAGAGCCATCCAACATACGTTATCTGTTAATGGCCAATCGACTGCATGGAATCTGGACGCGGAAGGACGACTTGGTCTGCACATATTCATTGACCGCGTGGGGCTTGACGTATTCTCGCTGGATGGTATTCAGTACATTCCCATGCCGAACATAAAGCCCAATCCATCAAAGACGCGCCTTTCTTGGAAGGCTAGCGGCATGAAGCAATCAGTACGTGCAGTAACAGAACAGGCCTGGCACCTGAGGAGCGCCATGTGAAAATCGGCATGATTTTCGCGGCGGCGATTGTGCTGGCGGCTTTGTCCGCGCCATGCGACATCGCATCCGACACGTGGGTGGCGACGGACGGGCTTGGCCGTTCGCTCCCCACGGCGGCGGAGGCCGGTCTGCCCAGGACAAACCGTACGGTCGCGGTGTTCTACTTCATCAACCGTCCCACCGACGAAAACGTGCCGGGACCGTTCGACGTATCGAAGATCCTGTCGGCGGATCCAGACGCCCTGAAGAAACCGGACTCGCCTCTATGGGGTCCGATGTGCTGCAACCACTGGTGGGGCGAACCGCTTTTCGGCTACTACTGCTCGAACGATCCGTTCGTTCTGCGCAAGCATGCGCAGATGCTGGGTGACGCTGGTGTTGACGTCATCGTGTTCGACGTGAGCAACGGGCCGACGTTCGACGCCTCGTGGCAGGAGATCGTCCGCGTGTTCGCCGACGTGCGCGCGTCCGGCGGGCACACGCCTCAGATCGCATTTCTGTGTCCGTTCCCCGCGTACCCGCCGTACGGCCTGCGTGGCGGCGAGCTGCGGCATCTGTGGAGAACGCTCTACGAGCCCGGCATCCATCCCGAACTCTGGTTCCGATGGAAAGGAAAACCGCTTGTCATCGCCCATCCTGCATACGCCGCCTCGGAGCCGGTGGCGAGCGGCTTCGGCCCGGGCGGGAAAGGCAAGCTCGTCGCCGAGCGGCTCGCGCCCGGACATGCGCTCGGACAATCGTTCGCCGCCAAGGCGCCGTTCGGGAACATACGCATCAGCACTCCCACGTTCGGTTCGCATCCGGATTCCGCGGCGACAATGCGTTTGCGCAAGGACGGTCCGAAAGGCGCGGTTGTGGCGGAGCAACGTTTCACCAACATCGCCGACAATGCGTCGCTTGTCATGAAGCTGGCGAACTCGTGTCCGGCGGGGCGTTACTTCATCGAGCTTGCCGAGCCCGCTTCATCCGTTGGCTGGTGGACCTTGAGAGCCGCAAAGAAAGACCTCGACGGGAAGGCGTACCGGGATTGCGTCCCTTGCGAGGGAACAAGAATGTTCTGCGCCTGGGGCGCGGAGGACGAAGATTCCAGGCGGATACGCGAATTCTTCGCGTTTAGACGTCCGCTTGCCGGTTACCGTGGAGAAGACGCGAAGGCGGGCGGATGGCCATGGCTGGAGGTCTATCCGCAACATGTCTACAGGGGGCTGGACGGGGAGGACGAGATGATGGCCGTCTCTGTGGCGCAGAATGCCAGTCCGGCTGGAAAGTGTGCGATGAGCGCGCCTGGTGCGATGGGGCGGCGCTGGCATGGCGGCGCAAACGATCCGCGTCTTGCGCAGTTGGCGTTGGGACCGAATTTTCAAGAGCAGTGGGACTTGGCATTGAAGGCTGCGCCGCCGCTCGTTTTCGTGACGGGATGGAACGAATGGCGCGCGATGCGCCTGCCGGAATGGAACAACTACCGGAATGAAGCGGGCGTGTTCTGCGACCAGTTCAATCCCGAATTCTCGCGCGACTGCGAACCTGTGAAAGGGTTCTGGGGCGACGCGTACTACTGGCAGCTCGTAGCTAATGTCCGCCGGTACAAGGGCGTGCATGAAATACCGCCGACGGTCTCGCGTCCGATCCGCATCGACGGCAACTTCGACGACTGGCGGGACGTGCAGCCTGAGTTCCGCGACACCGTCGGCGACGAAGTGCGGAGGGATTTCACCGCGCACGGGACGAAGGCCGGACGTTATGTGGACATGTCCGGACGCAACGACATCGTGGCCGCGAAGGTCTCGCGCAATGGGAACGACATCTG
>CACZAK010000302.1 GCA_902779075.1 uncultured bacterium
TTTTGTTAGTTATAACTGCTTTTATGCGCGGCGGTTATGAAAAGACTGGAAATTATGACGCATTCTGCGACATTATTGCCCGCTGGAACTTCGGGTTAATCGGAAAAGTGACGAGCGTGTTTCTTCAATCGAACGCGAGATGTCGGATATGCCGCAGAAGCTCTCAGGCAAGGGATGGGATACGATGTTCTGGGGCAGCGATTTGGTAAAAGGCATACTGGCAATTGATGATCGGGATGAAAGAGTACGTCTCATGAATCGATACCTGGATTTGGTGTCTCAACTTGAAACATCCCTGAAGGTTCAGCATGACATGCCTCAAGCATTTCGCAATTACGAACTTTTGATAGACACTTGTACCATATTTGAAGGCGAACTTGAAATATCGGAACGAATTCTTGGTATTATGTGCGATTGCACACGTCTACACAGACAGGAGGTCGAAAAGTGGGCCAGTGCAATCAACAACGAACAAAGCCACAGAAAACGGGTACAAATGAAAAACGTCCACGGATGCCTGTCCTCTTATTTCATGGTATTCACCAATCGCATCGAGCGCACGTATTTCCCGTGGATGAAATCGCATGGGCTGCCGCCAGGCCGGCATGAAATATGGCGGCAGCGAATCAATGATGCCGAAGGAAGATGACTGACATGAAAATTCCACATGCAGTAGTATGGTTGTGCGTGGGCTGTGCAGTCATGGCGGAATGTGTGCATCGAGAGTCTACGCTTGACGAGGCAATTGACGCGCTGCCGGACGAGTGGGGGCCGTATAGTGAGCGCCTTGAACAAATTGCAAAGAGGGCCGGCTATACTGTGGTGAATCGAGCTAGTTCAACGAACAACTACGCAATGCTGAATCGAGTGATCGCTCTGACGAATGTCAAGGAACGTATCCGGTTGACATGGAAACTGTACAACCATTGCCGTCGGACTCCCGAATGGTATGTGGAACATCTGGACGGGGGGTACACGAAACCATATCGGCTAGATTTCCTCGGCAATTGTTCCTGGAGCTTAATTGCAGGCACTAACATAACGGCGGAAACGATGATGGAGGACTGGAAGATGGAGGCGGAAACGATGCGTGATTTGGAGGCGATGATTAGATTGACTGGACCTGAGTGGCAGGAGAACATGCGGAAACGCGCAGTCGAGAGGGACATGGCGAAAGTGGCGGAATGGCGTGCAGAAATGAAGAGGTACAAATGCGGTGTCGGTTCGCTTTTCCACGGTCCCTATTCTGATGAGCTTATTTTCGCGGAAGACATAAGGCTAAGGTATAACTTCTATTTCCGTTCCTCGTCCGTTGGCGCCACAACTTACCACAGGCTGCCCAACGACATGAAGCCGGCGTTTCTTGAGTTCTTGAAACAGAATTTCTACCATTGCGACGGTATGACCAATGTCTATATGAAAGGCTATCCTCCAGAGTTGAAGGAGGCATACTTGGAGGTGCGTAGGCAGATGGAGTCAAAATGAAGGCGCGGCTTGGGTGTGGCGTTCCCGAACGTGTTTGAGAAGG
Source organism: uncultured bacterium (assembly GCA_902779075.1). Next base: position 1,529 of record CACZAK010000302.1, read on the forward strand.
TGTGTTAGGTTGGTTTCGGGGGCAATCCGATCCTAATCTACACGTAGAGTGCTATGTAGACAACAGCTCGCCCTACCCTTGCTGTAAAGCCGGTGCTACTTTGCAACAACCATTTTACGGCGACTAGTGCGGCACTTGACATGTTCCGCACCGTAATCTCAACAACGGCGGCGTAAAATATGGTACACTAATGGCGCACGGCGATGAGTGTAATTGAAACCATAGAGGCGTACGACGAAATCTCAAGACACCCCGCACTTGAGACACTAGGCCCAAATCTTGGAACGCCCGTTGAAAAGGAAAAGGACAACTGCCTTTATTGCCGCCGCGCTTGTCGTGCCGTCCATGCCGCCGCCGGAAATATGGTATACTATTGCGCGTGTTTTCGCTGAAGGACAATCCATGGCTGCGGTTTTTCCGCGTGCCAAATCTTACGACCGTTCCAGGTGACACGCTGGCTGGAGCGGCGTTCATGATGCCGGCGGGGGATGAGACGCTGCCGCAGGCATTCGCGGCGGCCGTCGGCGTGTTGTTCATGTACATGTTCGGCCTTGCTGACAATGACGTAGTCGACGCCCGTGCCGATGCAGAGAACGCGCCAGACCGTCCGATCCCGCGCGGTGAGATTTCCCAGCCTGTCGCCTTAGTCGCGATGTTCGCGTGTCTGGGTGCGGCATTCTTTCTGCCGAACTGGATTCTGGGACTTGTATCTCCTGGTACGCGTATGCCGGTCGTGTGGACTGCATCGATGACGATGCTCCTAGTCTGCGTCTGCGCGTACAACCGATTGAAGTGGCCAAGCCTCATGGGGGCGTGTCGTGGCTTCAGCGTGCTATGCGGCGGAATGGCGACGTGGATAACGGACGTCCATCCCTATACACGCGAAATGTTGCCTGAAAGCGACTGGCTGCTGCTGTCGCTTAGCGTGATGGTGGGGGGATGGACGGCGTACATCCAGGCCGTGGCGAAGTTGTCGGAAGGCAAGGAACGTCCGAGCGAGGGACTAGGCAACCGACGTTTCCTTCTGGGGCTGTCGGCGTTCATGCCGTTGCTGGCGTTCGCTGTCATCGCCATTGCTCCAGGCATGACGTATGCGTACGGCATGTTGCTTGTGCTGCCTGTGGCGGGATGCTGCTGCACGTTCATGGCATGGTGCTTCGCCGTTGATCCGCTATGGATGGCACATGGTCCGCCGGAACGACGCCACGCCGTGGGAAAGACGATTGATGCGCTGATTTACCTGCAGATCGGTTTTATGCTCATCGTGCCACGTCCGTCGTTCCTCGCCGCCGCTGTCGGACTGTGGCTGGCGAACCGTCTCATCCGCCGTCTATTGCCGCACGCCAGCGGCATGTAAGGAGCATCTCCATGGACACCGTCACTCCCGAACAGCGCAGCAAGATCATGAGCCGGATTCGTTCGCGCGACACGAAGCCGGAGATTCTCGTGCGCAAGATGCTCTACGCCCACGGCTATCGTTTCCGTGTGTGCGACAAGCGCATTGTCGGACATCCCGACATCGTCATTCCCCGTTGCCATGCGTTGATCGAGGTGCGCGGGTGTTTCTGGCACAGGCACGGGTGGATGTGGGACGGACGGAAACTCGTGCAGGAGACGTTCTGTCGCGATGCTTCCTCGTCACCTGCGTCGAATCGGAAGTTCTGGCAGGAGAAGTTTCGTCGCAACGTGCAGCGCGACGCCGCACACGAGCGGCAGTGGGCTGAAGAAGGGTGGAACCTCATCGTCATCTGGGCCTGCGCGCTGAAGCCTTCCGAGCGCGAAAAGACCTTCCGTTTCATCCTCCGCACACTAGAAAAATGGCGCCATTTGCGTGTATCTTCGTAAAATGGACGAGAAACAGCGTTTTGGGCGAATTGTCTATATATAGTATCTCGCCAGAAAAAATAACACAAGATGTTGATATTTCCCCCTTGCGCACAGGGGGGCTTTGTGGTAAACTTATCCGCGTTGCCTTTAAAAGAACCTTCAACCAAAAACAACTTAAAAAAGAAAAGGGAGAATGATGAACATCATCAAGCGCAGCGGCGAAGAAGCGCCGTTTGACCGGTCAAAAATCGTTGTCGCCATCGGGAAGGCGAATGCCACGGTGGACGATGCGGACAAGTTGACGGAGGCGCGCATCCAGCGCATCGCGCAGCAAATCGAGGAGTTCGCGGCGGCGCATGACCGCGCGCTGAGCGTGGAGGAGATTCAGGACTTGGTGGAGACGAAGATCCAGGAGGCGGGTGCACACGCGGTGGCGAAGAAGTACATTACATATCGTTTCATACAGTCCCTCAAGCGCCAGCACAACACGACGGACGGCGAGATTCTCACGCTCATCAACTGCACGAACGAGGAGGCGAAGCAGGAGAACGCCAACAAGAACCCGACGATCAACTCGGTGCAGCGCGACTACATGGCCGGTGCGGTCTCGAAGGACGTGACGAAGCGCCTTCTGTTGCCGGAGGAGGTCGTGAAGGCGCACGACGCCGGCATCCTGCATTTCCACGACATGGACTACTACGCGCAGAGGATGCACAACTGCGACCTCGTGAACCTCGAGGACATGCTCCAGAACGGCACGGTCATCAGCGGCACGACGATTGACCGCCCGCACTCGTTCTCGACGGCCTGCAACATCGCCACGCAGATCATCGCGCAGGTGGCGTCCAACCAGTACGGCGGGCAGTCCATCTCGCTCACGCACCTCGCGCCGTTCGTGCAGGTGAGCCGCGAGAAAATTACGCAAGAGTTGGACGAGGAGCTTGCGCTCGTGGGTGCGCAGGTCGACGCGGCCAAGAAGGTTGAGATCGTCGAGAAGCGCGTGCGCGACGAGATCGTGCGCGGCGTGCAGACGATCCAGTACCAGGTGGTCACGCTCATGACGACGAACGGCCAGGCGCCGTTTATCACCGTGTACATGTACCTCAACGAGGCGCGCAGTGAGCAGGAGAAGAAGGACCTCGCGGTGATCATCGAGGAGATGCTCAAGCAACGCATTCAGGGCGTCAAGAACGAGGTGGGCGTGTACGTGACGCCGGCGTTCCCGAAGCTCATCTACGTGCTGGAGGAGGACAACGTCAAGGAGGGCACGCCCTAC
>CACZAK010000303.1 GCA_902779075.1 uncultured bacterium
GAGGCTGAAGTTGTAGATGTCGCCGATGCCGCCGAGGCTCGACGGCGTGTTGACGAGGAGCCGGCACGCCTTCATGCGGTCGGCGAACTTCGCGAGCTTTTCGCGTTCGCCCAGCTCGTCGATCCAGAGGGACGACGTGTGGCCGAGCCCGCCATTGTTGACGAGCAGCGCCTCCGCGATGTCGAGCGCGTTGTCGAAGTCGCGGCTCTTGTACATGCCGAGGATCGTGGTGAGCTTCTCGTGTCCGAACGCCTCGGAGTTGTCAGTCGAGGTCGCCTCGCCGATGAGCACCTTCGTGGACTCCGGGACCTCGAAGCCGGCCATCTTCGCGATCGTCACCGGACGCTGCCCGACGATCTTCGCGTTCAGCGCGCCGTTGATGAGGAGCGTCGCGCGGATCTTGTCCGCCTCCTCCTTGTTGAGGAAGTAGCAGCCGCGCCGCTTGAACTCGTCCTTGACCTCGTCGTAGATGAGCTGGTCGGCGATGACCGTCTGCTCCGTGGCGCAGATCATGCCGTTGTCGAACGTCTTGGAGTGGATGATCGAGTTGACGGCGTTCACGAGGTCGCAGCTCGGGTCGAGGATCGCCGCCGCGTTGCCCGCGCCCACGCCGAGCGCCGGCGTGCCGGAGGAGTAGGCCGCCTTCACCATGCCAGGGCCGCCCGTCGCGAGGATGATGTCCGCCTCCTTCATGAGGAGGTTCGTCTTCGGGAGGCTCGGCGCCTCGATCCAGCCGATGATGTCCGCGGGCGCGCCTGCCGCGACGGCCGCGTCGAGGACGGCCTTCGAGGCCGCGATCGTGCTGTTCTTGGCGCGCGGGTGGGGACTGATGACGATGCCGTTGCGCGTCTTGAGCGCGAGGAGCGTCTTGAAGATCGCGGTGGAGGTGGGGTTCGTGGTGGGGATCACGGCGCCGATCACGCCGATCGGCTCGGCCACCTTCATGATGCCGGCGGACTCGTCCTCCTCCACCACGCCGCACGTCTTCGTCTCCTTGTACGTGTTGTAGATGTACTCGGCCGCGTAGTGGTTCTTGATGATCTTGTCCTCGACGATGCCCATGCCCGTCTCGGCGCGTATTTTGCCTGCGCCGCGCGCACCCGCGCCAGCGTCGCCTCGAGGTCGGCTACCGGGTTCTCCGGCGCGATTCCTGCTTCGTTCTCCATATTCGTGCTTCTCTCTTTCGTTCGGTCTGTCGCCGGAACCTTTTCCAGCGGACGCGCATAGTATAGCACTTTTGGTAACGGTATTCAAACGCCGTGACTGATGGTTGGGTTCATTGATTTCTCGCCGTTGCGCGCTCCCATCAACCTGGCGATTTCCGCACGGAGTGTGGCTATTTCCGCCTTCAGTTCATTTCCGAGGAAGTCACGCCGTAGGCGAATCCTTCGACGATGTTCTGTTTACCGCTCCGCGCCGCCTGTACCATCTGGTCGACCGTGCGGTCGCCAAATCGCGGTAGGAACCACTTGCAGAATACGACCGTCATCTGGTAGAGATCCATGGTCTTCTGGTATAAGTAGAGGTTCTGCCAGTTTGGCCTTGCGAATGCTGTGGCGCTTTATTGGATGCCGGTAAGCGCCTCGCCCTTCTTCACCGACGGAGACAAAGCGCCTTTGAGCGTGACCCCGACGTTCAAGGCGTTGCGGCGAGGGTTTGAACGGGTGAACGTCCACGGCTTCCCGCGCTTTACGTCAAAAACAGTGAGCGTGGAGGAACCGCCGCCGTCCATGTTGACTGCGTCCGTCACGCCTTCCCTGCGCAGGATTTCGTAAAGATCCATCCCGAAGGCGCCGATGCTGTAGTTCGGCTTACGACCATCCACGACGAGCAGCACGAGCGTCTTTCGACTTGCGTCGAGTCCGAACGCTGTACGTTGCGCAGGCGCCTGATTCTTCAGACGGCGCGCGTAGGCCGTGGGCACGCCATTCGTCATGATGAGGCCGAACCCGCCGAACGCGAATGCAACGTCCTTTGCTCGTTCTTCCGCAACGGACGTGACAATATCCGCCTTGCCATCCTTGTAAACGACGAAGAGAGCCCCACTCCTTGGCCTTTTTGACTGCGACAGCTCTACGCCGTGCGAGACGTTCCATCCCCCGAGCGATGCGTACGTGGAACGAAACGCCGCCGCGCAGTCCCAAGGCCCCCACGGAGTGGCGTTCACCGCCAGCACAACAGGTTCGCCCGTCGCCCTGCGCTGCATCATGAAGTTGGGCGTCGTCTCGCGTTTCGTGTGGATCAGCATAGTCCTGTTCGTGTAGTCGGGCATCGGCTCGCCCCACTTCTCGTCGCGGTCGGTTGCGGTGAAGCCGATGCCGGGTTCGTCGAGGTTTATCCGCGCCACAAACGCCTTCATCAGCTGTGGCTCGTCCAGCGCGTATGCCCTGAGCGTGACGCCCCTGCACAGTTCAACGGGGCGCTGCCACATCTCATGTTCCGGCGGCACGCCGAGTTGGGCATCGCCAGCAGTCGCAGCTGTTGCCACGACCGGCAGGCAAAGACAGCATACCGCCAGAAAAACGATTGCCGACACTTTCGCTTTCATCGCCTTGCGCCCTTAACTTCTAGAGCTCTTTATTTCGAGAACCGGACCACGAAGCCGCCGCCAGAGGCCATGTGGATCTTCAGCATCTCACCCGCCTTGACCGTCCGCGTCTCGTGAACGTATTTTGTCGGCTGGGTATCCGCCACGTCGGCGTCCCTGAACAGCTCCGCCTTCCATTCCCCGTCGCCGAGGAAACAGGTCTTCAGCTCGAAGTCGCGCGCGTCCTTGTTCGTGATTCCAGCAGCATACCACGAACCGTCCTTCGCCTTGCGCGCGACGGCGGCGAACGATTCCGGACATCCCCCGAGGCCGACCGTGGCGTCCCACACGACGGGCGTCGCCGCCATGAACGAGAAGCACTCCATGTTCTTCTCGTACTTCGTCGGGGAGTCGCTCAGCATCTGGAGCGGCGCCTCGTAGAGCGCCATGAGCGCCATCTGGTGGCAGCGCGTTCCCACCGAGCCGGGATTGCGTCCGTTGCCCTTGTACGCGCCGATCGGATAGTTGTCCATCGCACCGGGCGTGTAGTCCATCGGACCCGCGGTCAGGCGCAGGAAGAAGGCCGCGACGTCGTTGTGCGCCATGTCCTTGTTGACGGGCGCCCACTTCATCTGCTCAAGGCCGTGGATGCCCTCGTAGTTGATGACGTTCGGATACGTCCGGTGGAGGCCCACCGGACGGTACACGCCGTGGTAGTCCACGAGGAGCTTGTGCTTCGCACACGCCTTCGCACACCGGTCGAGGAACGCGGTAATCTCCGCGTCGGCGCGGTCCATGAAGTCGACCTTGAAGCCCTTGGCGCCGAGTTTCGAGAAGTATTCCGCCACACGCTCCTCCTCGCCGTACATCTGCGCCCACGCCATCCAGAGGATGATGCCCACGCCCTTCTTCTTGCCGTATTCGATGAGGTACGGGACGTCCACGCGCGGACTGTACTTCCAGATGTTCAGCGCCTCGCTCCAGCCCTCGTCGAAGATCACGTACTCGACGCCGGCCTTCGCCGCGAAGTCGATGAAACGCTTGTAGCCTTCGGTCGTGCAGCCCTTCTCGGTGCCCTTGTTGTCGAAAGCATTCCACCAGTCCCATGCGACCTTGCCGGGCTTGACCCACGAGAAGTCCGCGCCCGACGCGACAGGCTCCGCGAGTGCATAGACGATGTCCGCCTCACAGAGCTTCGACGGCGAATCGGCCAGAATGAACGTGCGCCACGGAAGCGCACTCGGCGCATCGGCCTTCGCGATGAAGTTCTCCGTCTCCGTCACGCGCACCCAGCGTCCGCCGGTCTTGAGCCCCTTCTCCTTGCCCCATCCGCCCACGCGGGTCGTCGCCTTGGGGTACTTCGCGAAGAGGGACGAGAGCTGCGCGCCCGCATCGGTCTGCTCCACATCGCCGAAGTACAGCGCAGGATAGTCCTTCAGGCCGGACTCCGTAACCGCCACGGTCTTGCCCCCGACCGAATACGCGAACGGGAGGTAAAATGCCGCCTTCGCGTCTGTCTTGAGTGCGGTGGCATCGGCAAACTGCGGAACGGTCTCCTCGCAGCCAAGGCTACCGCGGGACGTGCGGTTGTACCAGCAGCGGGCGGCCTTCGGGACCGTGAGGTCCGCCTTCTCGTTCGTGATGATGCCCGTCTTCTTCAACTCCAGACGGTACGCGACGCCGTCATTGCGCGCGACGAGCCGCACCGCGAAGTCGCCAAAGTCCGCGAACGTCTCGTTCCCCGCGAGGCTGACGCCCGCCTTCTTATAGGTCGGAGCGGGGACAGTCCCCGCAAGCGTCCGCTTCGTGACGGACGTCGCCACTGAAACGCCCTTCACAAGACACTTTCCGTCCAGGCACACGCCAATGCCCGACTTCGCGGCGACCACGACGCCGTCGCGCAAAACCTCATACGCGAGCGGGGCGGCGTGCAGGCGGATGGCGTTCCGCCCGTCCGGCGACACGGCCGAACCGACCTCGGCCGCAGTGCATGCAGATACGGCAACCGCCGCAACGGCGCCGATTACAACCAGTTTCTTTTGCATCATCATTTACCTTGCCTTTAGCTTGTTTTTCTCTTCATGGGGGACGAGAGACGTGAGACGAGAGACGAGCGTGACCTGAGACGTTAGACGATTAGACCATTGCTCGTCTCACGTCTCGCGTCTCACGTCAAATTCTTTCACGTCTCACGTCTCGCGTCTCACGTCAAGCCCCTGAGTTTGAGGCCCTTCCCTTGCCCAAAATGAAAAATGGAAAATGAAACCTTGATTTTCCATTTCCCATTTTCCATTTGCTCAAAGGAGCTTACTTGTTCTTGTGGCGCTGCGCCTTCATCCGCTTGTCGTACTTATGCTTCGACATTTTCTTGCGGCGCTTCTTCTTGATGGAACCCATCGCGTTCTCCTTTTCTTTGGTTTGCTCGTGGTTTACGATTGATTGGCGGCGCCTTCGCGCCACGCATCAGAAAATGACCTTGTTGAGCGGCAGCTCGATAATGCCCGTGGCGCCGGCGGCGCGCAGGATGGGAATGAGGTCGCGCACCTGGTGCTCCTCCACCACGCTCTCCACCGCGAACCAGTCCGCGTCGTTGAGCTTGTTCACCGTGGGCGCGTGCAGGGCCGGCAGCGCGGCCGTGATCTTCTCCAGCTTCTTCGCGGGGGCGTTGAGTTTCAGGAGCACGCGCTTCTGCGCATCGAGCGCGCCCAGGAGCAGCATCTTCAGCTGCTCGAGCTTATCGCGCTTCGCCTTCACCTTCCACGCCTTCTTGTTCGCGATGAGGCGCGTGGTGGAGGTGAGGATCGTATCGACGATGCGGAGGTTGTTCGCGCGGAGCGAGCTGCCCGTCTCCGTGAGATCCACGATCGCGTCCACAAGCTCCGGGGCCTTCACCTCCGTGGCGCCCCAGCTGAACTCCACGTCCGCCTTCACGCCGTTCTTCTTCAGGTAGCGCTTCACGAGGCCCACGGCCTCTGAGGA
>CACZAK010000304.1 GCA_902779075.1 uncultured bacterium
GTGGATGTATAGTTTTCCGTGGATTGACGAATCATAGAAGAAGGATAGAATGAACATGAAATCATTGATAACCATGGCCCTGTCCGTTGCGATGCTCGCAACACCCGCATTTGCAAACGATGCGCAAAAGGCCAAGAAACCGAAGGAAAACCGTGCGACGCTTCCTGCCGCGACATACGATTCCGTAGCATACGGCAAGCACAAAATGCAATGTGTTGACGCATGGTTGCCGAAGGACGCGAAAGCAGCCACGCCGGTCATCATCTACATCCACGGAGGCGGATTCCGCATTGGCTCAAGAAAAGGTTCCTTCATGGCTAGATACCTTGCCGAAAGCCAGAAGGCGGGCGTCGCATTCGTGTCCGTCGAATACAGGCTCCTACGAGACATCAAGGACACGACACCGCCCGTGAGCGCCTGCATTGACGACATCCAGGCGGCCGTGAAGTTCGTTAAGTCCAAGTCAAAGGAATGGAACCTCGACCTCTCCCGTCTCGGATTGACTGGAGGAAGCGCCGGCGCACATTCCTCGTTGTGCCTGGCGCTTACTGACAACAACGCGTTGGGGGTACGCGCCATATTTCCCATCAGACCGCAGACGTCAATGGACCCCAAGGAGATGCGCGAGTGGATCCCCAATTCGAGGTATGGTTACGCTCTCTTCGGATACAAGAATTTCCAGGAATGGTTCGACCACCGCGACGACTGCATGAAGTGGATCGAGAAGTATTCGCCTATGGCTCTTCTCGGCAAATGCGATCCGAAGAAGGCGCCTGTCATCATCTTCATGGGGCCGCCAGCTCCCAAGCCTGATGTCGTAGAGAAGGATCCAACCCATTCCGGGGTGTTCATCGAAAGGTTCAAGGATGCCGCCGTAAAGCATGGCGTTTCGTGCCGCAGAGGCACGATGGAAGACTTCCTGAAGGAACTTGCGAAGTAACATCGACCAGCGGGGTGAGAATAAAAATGATGAAAACATACGCGGTGATAATGGCGGCGGCGTGCTGTGCCGCGCAGGCCGTGACCGTCAAGCCAGAGAACACGGACAAGATCCTCGTCAATCCCGACATGGGCCTCGTCATGTTCCACTACTCGAACAGGCAGTGGGCCTACGGGCAGCGCCACCACGTGCACGTTTGGCTGGACCGGCGAAATCCCGCAGATCAACGACGGCGTGTGGGTCTACACGGTCCACAACAAGATCGGCAACTACGCCACCGACACGCGCGTGCCGACGCTGACGCCCGGTACCTATACGCTCTGCGCGTCGCTCGGCGACTCCGACGGCACTCCGCGCCTCGCCCTTCCGCTCAAGGGTGGACAGAACCGCCGCTATCCAGTCGGCAAGATCGTCGTCACCGAATAAAATCATGTGAACGTCCATGGGAACGTCCATGGGGTCAGCCCCCATGGACGCCTCGCCAACGTCGGCATGGTGAAGTTCGTGCGCGGGGATGCGGATTGCTGACGTTCCAGTAACGACACCGCTGGTCAATTTGTAAAAGAATCTTTTACAAATTGACCGTCATGCCCTTGACTTTCGCCAGTTGGCGATGGTATAATATGCGCCGTGGTCAAATTGTAAAAGGAATCGCATACTTTTGACATGAAAGCGTATGATGAGATATGGGGTGTCGCCGAGGACAACTACGGCATAATAACCTCCGCCAAGGCGGAGGAGCTTGGCGTTTCTCGGCAGAACCTGGTCGCGATGGAGCGCAGGGGCGATCTGACTCGCCTCTGCCAGGGCGTCTATCAGGTGAAGCACCATGTCATAGGGCCGAACGACACCTACGCCGTCGGCGTTGCAATGGTCGGCGAAACCGCCTACCTTCGCGGCGCGTCGGTTGTGGCTATGCTCAATCTAGCCCCGACGAACCCCGGCCTCATCTACGTCGGGTCTGAAAGGCGCGTGCGTAGGAGGCTTCCAAGTGGGTTTAGGGTGAAAGACAGGACGACCTGCGAGACGACCGAATACGAGGGATGCGAGGGCATCCGGTGCCAGCGCCTTGCCGACGCACTCAAGACCGCACGCGACGAAGGCGCGATGGATGCGGACAGGATCGCGGACGCGGCAGCGAACGCAAACGAGAAAGGACTGCTGACAGATGAAGAAAGCTCCCAATTCCAGGGTTAACCTCGACAAGGCCATCCAGCGTTTCGCCGGCGACGTCGCACGGGAGAACGAGCTGCGCAACCTCATGGCAAACGCCATCGTGGCGCAGTTGATAGGTGAGGGCGTGGTCAAGGGCGGCACGGGGTTGAAGTTCCGCTACGGCGAGGATATGTCGAGGGTGACTCTTGACCTCGATGCGGCGTGGAGGACGGGGCTGGACGAGTTTCTCCGGGACTTGAAGTCGCGACTCGCGTCAGGCTGGTGCGGCTTTACCGGAGAGGTCGTCGTAAGCCGTCCGGCGAGTCCGAGAGGCGTCCCGTTCGAGTACGTCATGCAGCCGTGCGACGTGAAGCTGAGCTACCTTGGCAGACCGTGGTACACGGTGCAGCTCGAAGTCGGCCACAACGAAATCGGAGATGCGGACGGCTGCGACATGGTGGAGGTTCCCGGCGTGCTGGCGGAACTGTTCGAGTTCCTTGTGATTCCCCGTCCGTCGCCGATACCGGCCATGAAGCTGGAATACCAGATCGCGCAGAAACTCCACGGCGCGAGCGCACCGTCCAGCAAGCGAGCGCACGACCTGATAGACCTTCAGCTGATAATGGCGAACGGCGACATAGATATGGCACTTGCTTCGGATCTGTGCCGCAAGCTGTTCAAGTACCGGCGGGGGCAGGAGTGGCCGCCGGAGATCGTCAAGGGCGAGACGTGGGAGACCACATACGACGGACAGAGGCGTAATCTCCCCGTGCTGCCGACGGTTGACGAGGCGGTCGCCTGGGCGAACGAGCTGATTGCGAAGATAGACAACGCCTGACGGCGGATTCCATAATTCCGGCAAAGGCGCGACGGAACGCCGCACCCAACTACACGTTCTACACGGACAAAAAGACGGAGTGGCGGGCTGATTTCCTCGGATTTCCTCCCGAGAAAAGAATCTTTGCCGAAGAAGTAACTATTTCTTGCCTGCAGATATTCCAAAACTAGGGAATCCTTCTATGTAAAGTGACGTCCGGAGTGGCGTTTTTACGGGGCCGTTCCGCCATGAGGCGGGGCGGCCTCTGAAAATTTCATTCTTTTTTCTTCATTTCCGCCTTGACTTTCCGCCAAATGGAGCGTATAATTACGTACCATGAAAATTCAAAAAAACGACAGGAGGGCCTGCGCCGCGAAGGCGAGCGCCCTGAAACGCCTCCTGGGGCGGGGAATGCCCCTGGAGGGATCGCTGAACATGTCGATGCGCGGCGGGTCCGAGCACTGGCAGCTGACCGACAAGGCGGGCGGCAGGAGCCGCACGCTGTACGTGCCGGCCAGGCACGTGGCAGAGGTCACGGCGTCAATCGAGCTGTGGAGGCAGGTGCGGCAGTCCCTGAAGGAGCTGTCGGCGGCGGCGAGGGAGGCGTACGCGAACGCCTTTGCCGGGCTGCGAGGCGGCGCGAGGAGCGGGAGGCCGAGAGGCGCGAGCGGGAGAGGCAATGGCGCGAGCGCGCCGCGCGCGAAGTCCTCGACGGCGTCGAGGGCGGCGACCACCCGGAGGGGCGCCCCGGCGTCCGGCCCGCGGAGCAGCCCGACGTCGCGGAGGCGGTAGCCGAGCTCGCGGAGTACCTCCAGAAGGCGTGGAATTTCCTCGGGCCGCTGTTCAAGGAGGTGTACTGCGGCAGCGACGAGAGCAAGTGCCTCTACATGAACGACACCGTCGTCTGCACGTTCATCGCCGTGACGATGCTCAGGTGCCGGTCGCGCAACGCGGCCGACGGGTGCCGCAACAGCGAGGGCATGGCGGCGTCCATGCTGTACCTCTCGGGGCAGGCCTGGTGGCCGAAGGACGAGAAGTTCACGACGGCCTGCACGGGGACGCTAGTCTACCGCATGCGGAGGTGGGACTGCGAGAAGGTGAAGGTCGTCAACGCGTCGCTGGTCAAGCGCCTCATAAACGCCAAGTTCTTCGAGAAGGACAGGGTTCTCGGCACGTACTACCCCCTGGCGGTGGACGCGGTGCACCGCGACGAGCGGCGCAACGGAACGGGCGAGAGCCTGACGAAGAAGGAGAAGAAGACGATCGCGCTCGAGGCGAAGCTCATCACGAAGACCGGCATGGCGGTCACGGTGTGCAGCGAGGGCGTGGACCCCTACGACGACACCAGGGAGAAGCAGGACTGCGAGATCAACGCGTTCAAGCGCATGGCGCCCGTCCTGCGAAAGCTCATGAAGAAGTACCCGCTCTGCCTCGTGGGCGACGCGCTCTACGGATGCGACAGCGTCTGGCGCATCTGCGAGGGGTACGGCTGGAAGTACATAACCACCTTCAAGGAGGGGCGCATGCGGGACGTGTGCGAGAACGTGAATCTGCTGTTCGACGGCGGCGACTGCGAGGGCGGCGAGCTGGTCAAGGCGGACTGGAAGCCGAGGTTCGGGACGATGAAGTGGGTCGTGGGCGTCGAGACCAACGCCCCCGACATGAAGTGGGTCGTGGGCGTCGAGACCAACGCCCCCGACAGGTACGGAATCAACGTCATCCGCGGGACGGTGTCGTTCCTAGGCGACCTGACGAAGAAGGGAAAGCAGAGGAAACCCTACGTCGGCATGTTCGCGACCAACCTCCCGGTCAAGGACGTCGACGCGGCGGACGAGATATTCTGCTGGGGGCGCAGGCGGTGGAACATCGAGAACGTGTTCAAGGAGCAGAAGCACGGCGGGACCGGCCTGAAGCACAGGTTCGTGAACACCACGAACGCCAACAAGACCTGGTACTACCTCATGCAGATCGCCTGGACCCTCTGGCAGATGTTCCAGCGCGGGTTCCTGCTGCGCCTTGAGGCCGGATGCCGCAAGATGACGCAGTTCCTCTGGTGCGAGGAGCTCCGCACCTACATCAGGCACTTCGGATGCGTCATGCTGGTTCCCCGCTACAAGCTCATGTGCCGCGCGCATCTCTGACGGCGCAGCGGGCGCGGCGGTTCCGTAAACACACAGCCGAGGCCGTAGAACTCCCTGCTCTTGCGTGGGGGAAAGGGGGTGCTATTGTCCGATCCGGCGGCTGACGCGACAAAATTGTCGGAACGCCCCAAAACTTGACGCCCCGGCGTGGTGTGGCGAAGCTACAGGGGGATATTTTGGGAATATCTGTCTTGCCTGTTTGTTTATTGCGCATTCGAGCGGGAATATGGTAGAATGTCGCGCGTGAAGGCCATTTTCATTTTACCTCAAAACTAACCGCCCGAAAGGTAACAACAGAAGGAAAGAAATCCATGGCAACAGGAAAAGCACTCAATGGGAAGCCGTATGCGGGAAATCCGCATGTACGGTTTGATGAGGGGGCGGGCGTACCCGGAAAGGGACGCCCCGCCCTACTCCACGAGTAAGAGTGGTGGAGTGACTGATTTTTTGGTAAACTGTCT
>CACZAK010000305.1 GCA_902779075.1 uncultured bacterium
CCGGCTCGACCGCTCGACACACTGGCGACGCTGACTAATTCACATCTCTCTGTTGATCTCGTCTTAAATGACTGTACGAATCTGATGGATGTCGCCATGCTGGGGCGAGTCCCGTTGAAAAAGCTAACCTTGATCCGGTGTCCAATCCGTGAGATACGCGGACTGGAGAGCAGTTCGATTGAGTCGTTGATTGTTTCGGATTGTCCGCTATCATCCCTCGCGGACATCTGTCCGCTGCCTCGCCTCAAGAAGATGACTCTGGAATTGAAGGATAGGAAGGTTCCGACGAAAGAAGATCTTCTTTCTCGCTGGGAGAAGTTGGACCTTTTCAGCTACTATGAACCGGATTCGGCAAGTCCTTATCCAGTAGTGATTCCACTGTTCTCCGAGACGGAGCGATTCCAGTCGGCGATTGCAGACGCGGACCGGGTCGTGATCCGCGACGGCGGGTTTGGATGCTGTGGGAAGCCGGAGCGCGACCCAGTTCTTCTCGTCCTGACAGACCCGAAGGAGATCGCCGATTTCAACGCGATGTTCAAGTTCGAGGACAAAGGCCAAAACGGCAGTTGCATGTGCTGCGGCGGCCATCCGGGCGTCGACTGGTGGAAGGGCGACGTGCTTGTTGCACGCACGGCGGTCCAGCATCTCCAGGGTTTGCGCTGGAAGGGGTTCTACGGCGACGCTAGTCTTGTGCCTGAATCGAGAAAGTTGCTTGGCGAGTGGTTCGCCGCCCGCAATATCAAGGTCTGTAAATGATCTGTTGCTGTGGCAGCGGCGATGTGCTGTGATAGATGCGCTGTGATATAATATCGGCATGGGGATGTTGCGAGAGGAGACAGGAGGACTTGTGAAAGCGAAAGATGCAAAAGACCGCCTGCTGGTTGCCGTCGTCCTGCTTGCGGCGATTGCGACTGCGGGGATGGATGCGTTAGGAATCACCGTGAGTGTGCAAAACAAGGCGCAGTTCCTTGGCGCCATCGCGGAGGCGTCGGATGGACGCGGACGGCTCAACCAGGATCTTGTCGTCGCATTTGCCGCGGATTGCGCTCCAATGGTTGTCGGCGAGACCGACATTTGGAATGCGTCCGAAAAGTGCCTCCTCGATTGCGGGGGACACAAGATTCGCCTGGACGCGGGCGGCTGCCCGAGCGGCACCGTGGTCTTCGGCGATCCCTACGGTGAACGGAGAGGCGACCGTCCGGTTGCGATCAAGGGATGCGGCAAGGGGTCTGTTTTCAAGAACCTGACCCTGATCAACCACGGGCGGGTGGAATTCGACAGCGTAGAGGACACGCTGGCAAAGGACTGCGATTTCATAAATTGCGGCACCATCGCAGGGTTGGAAGCGGGCGGCGCGATAAAAGGATGCGGAACCGTCGAGGGTTGTGGCTTCGACGGCTGCCGGGCGCGTTCAGGCGGCGCGCTGAGCGGCTGTGGATATGTCAGCGAATGTGTGTTCCTGAATTGCACTGCGTCCTACGGCGGCGCGATTGCTGGGGCGACCGATGTTTTCCGCTGCGAGTTCCACGGATGCAACGGCGGTTCTGTGGCTGCGAACAACGGCTTTGGCGGCGCGATCTACGGCGGGCGAGACATCGTCTCCTGTTTGTTCGTCGATTGCTTGGCAAGGCAGGGCGGCGCGATCATGGCTGACGGAAACGGGGACGGCTTCCACGCCAAGGTCGTGCATTGCACATTCATACGCTGCCGTGGCGAATTAAACGAAGAGGCGGTGTGGGAGAGCGACGAGGGGTCGCCGGTCTTTATGCTTAATTGCCTCAGTTATGGATGTGGTCTCTGGCTTTGGCAGGACGGCGAGGAAGCGGACGAGAAATACAGCTGCTATAGGCTGGTTGGCACCGACTTCTTCCGTGACTACGCCAAGGGAGACTTCCATCCG
This sequence comes from uncultured bacterium, assembly GCA_902779075.1. The sequence continues at coordinate 1,901 of CACZAK010000305.1, forward strand.
AATCCCGCGTTGACGGAGGACTGGGAGGATCCGTGCGGGCTTATATTCGGCGATTGCGGCGAGGCGTTTTTCGCCTGCCGCGATCTCGATGGATACGGCTACCAGCTGTCCTCGCCCTGGCCGGTCTGCCCGGGCTGCTATCGGTTTCGCGTGGATGAAGACTTGGGGGAGACGGTTCCGGCCGAAGCCACCCGTCCGTCCAAGTATGTCGTCGCAAAGCACAGGAAGAACGCCAATCCCGGACATTGGCGGACTCCGCCGAAAAAGTCGCGCGCGCCGATTTTGGATTTTGGCAATTCGGTGCGAAATCGTCCGCCCCAGGTTGCCAGCCACAAGATCGGGTCTGCGCTAATAGACCTGTCGAAGCTGCCCTGCACAATCACGCAGAACGAAATATTGCACGAAGGCGATAATTTGCTGTCGTTCGTCTCGTCCTGGTATGAGAAGAACGAGAACCACACCCGGTTCTTCGAACTGTGCGGACCGCTCAAGATGCCGGAAGTCGGCGTCGACGCGGGGTATGGCTGTCCGGGAGAAATGCTGCCTTACGACGAAGACGAAGAACTAAAGGCGCTTGACGGCAAGTATGGTTTCCGCCCGGGTTGGTTTCGGCGCAAATACGTGCGGAGCGAAGACAAACTCCCTCCCAGTATCAGCAACATGGAGAGGTGGAAGTGCATTGCAGACAATTTGCCGAATGCAAGGCCTGCCGACCCTACAAATGTTGTCGAGAAGATTCCATTCCTGTTTTCGCCTGCTCCAGGCAATGGGAGATGCCCGCTCGTAGTCTATATTGCCGGCTGCGGCGAACAGGGAACCGACCTCAAGAAGATGTTCCGGCAGACAGGTGTCTTTGATGCGGTGTGCGAGCCGTCCTTCGCCGAGGGGCATCCTTGCCATCTACTGGCGATTATGCCGCCTGCATTCGTGCGCGGGTGTTTTATCTCCTATCCCCACAGCTATAGTTTCTGCAGAGGCTGCTACGACGGCATTCCTTTCTATTACAATTATAAAATCGGCACATTATTTCTTGTCCAGCTGTATGCGGATCTGATTCTTGCCATACAGCGCGAACTGGAGTCAAAGGGGATGTCAACGGTCGATCCGAACGCCATTGTCCTTGTCGGACTTGGGACTGGTTCTTCCGCAGCCGTCACGATGATGCGTGAATACCCTGGTCGCTATGCTGGCATCTGCGTTGTCGAGCCGTCGACAGCCTTCCAGCCCACGGTCAACAGATACCGCCCGGGACGCTGGTGGTATGCAATGAGCGAGGCATATCATGAAATCGACGACAAGGTCAACAAGATGGCGGAAGTCTACAGGAAGGCCGGCGCCGACTTGCGCCTGAGCTACTACCCGAACGGCGCAAATTGGTGGAACCGCCTGTACTCGTCGCCGGAATTCCACGGCTGGCTTGCGGAGTGCTTTGCCAAGGGGCCTCTCCACGGGGAGGAGCTGGTCGTTGCCCGCCCCGAGCCGTGCACCAACTTGCTGATGGCGAAGACGGGTCCAGACGAAGTTACCTACTACGGCACTGCCGACGAACGGCCTGAGGGCTTGCCTGAGGAAGTGGCGACCAATCGTGTCACGAATATCAACGGGATTCGCTATTTGTATATCACTGGCAATGTCGGCGCGATTCCGCCCGAGGCGTTTGCGCATTCGGAGGACCTCGAGACTGTTCACTTCAAGTCATGCCCCGTCACCAACATCGCGGCAAGGGCCTTTGCGGATTCGCCAAAACTCAATCTCGTGGTCTTCGAGACGGCTGCTCCCCTGATCGCGTCAGACGCCTTTGACGGATGTGCGCCATCGCTCTGCGGCGCAACTGTTGGCATCCCCGTTACCGTCTCATACGGCATCACCAAGGGGTCGAACACGACTGTCTATGCTACGAAGAAAATTTCTCTCGATGCCCGTGCCCTGCCTGTCGACGGACTCTTCGACACCCATATATTCCTCTGCGAGAACGAAGTCAACCGTCGTCTGCATGTCGAGGGCGATTTTCTCTGGTCAGAAGAGGAGGAAGGGTCGAATGCCCTTATGTATCTTGGCGAAAGCCGCGATGTGTTTGTTCCCGCGACATTGGGCGGCCGTCCAGTCGTGGCGCTTGGGCGATGGCTTTTACATCATCGTGGTGGATTCGAATACGGAATCCTGGCGACACCCGCATCGGTGCGGAAGGTGAGCTTGTCTCCAGTCGTCCCGCATGTTCGGAAGCTTTTCGCAACCGGTGCGCTTCCATACGAAATTAGGTTTGCGCTCGCTCCGGACACGATTGTCTACGGAACGACTCCAGATGAGAAGACTGGACGCTTGGTCCCGTCGCCGTCCTGGAATGGCAAGGAAGTCGTCGTTCCGAAGGGCACGGATCCGCGGAGCTTTTTTGCCGCAATGGGCAACGAATGACCATTGCTGTCGTGACGGAAGCAAGAGTCTAATTGGGCAGATGGGTTGTGGTATAATATCGGCATGGGAATGGTGCGAGAGGAAAATAAGGCGAGTGGAAAGCAGACGGTGCTCCATGTCTGCTGCGGGCCGTGCGCGAGCGCGTGCGTGCCGCGGCTGAAGGACGCGGGGCGGGAAGTGACTATGCTTTTCGCCAACTCCAACATCGACACCGCCGAGGAATTCGAGCATAGGCGCGCGGAGGCCGAACGTCTCGCAGCCCACGACGGCGTTGCGTTCGCGTCGCTCCCCTACGACCACGCCGACTGGCTCGAAAAGGTCGCAAAGGGCTTCGAGGACGCGCCGGAGAAGGGCGAGAGGTGCGCGAGGTGCTTTCGCTACAATCTCGGCAAGGCGGCGGAATGGGCGGCCGCGCACGGGTTCGACTCGTTCACCACCTCGCTCACCGTCTCGCCGCACAAGCCAAGCGAGATGGTGTTTGCCGCGGGGCGCGAGGTCGCGGAGAAGGGCGGCGCCGGCTTTCTTCCCGAGGACTTCAAGAAGCGCGAGGGCTTCAAGCTCTCCGTTGCGCGCGCTAAGGAACTCGGGCTCTACCGCCAGTCCTATTGCGGCTGCGAGTTTTCAAAAATGCCATGACGGCTGCACGAGGAGGCGGCCGAAGGCTCCTCCTCGCGGAACCTCGGCGAATACGCCGTATCCGCTCGCTCGGACCTTCGCTCCGCCTCCGCGAATACGCCGTATCCGCTCGCTCGGACCTTCGCTCCGCCTCCTCGCCAATCTCGCCGTGATTTGATGGCGCACTACGCAGCCTTGCTGTGGTATAATATCGGGCATGAGAAAAGACCTTGAGAAGCTCAACGCCCTCGGCCGCTCTGTCGCCGCGCCGAAGGACTACGATCCGGCCGTTCTCGATGCGTTTGAAAATCGCCACCCCGAGCGCGACTACTGGGTGACGTTCACCGCGCCCGAGTTCACGACTCTCTGCCCGAAGACCGGCCAGCCCGACTTCGCCACTCTCACGATCCGCTACATCCCTGCGAAGAAGCT
>CACZAK010000306.1 GCA_902779075.1 uncultured bacterium
CGTCGAGCTTGCCGAAGGCTGGCACGACTTCCGCATCTGCGTCCTCGACGGCAGCGGATCGTGCGGACCGTATGTGTCGGGCTGGAGCAACACGATGGGTGTGGGCTGGAGCACGGACTCCGCCGCGGAAGGCTCGACCGCCGCCGCGAGCTACACGAAGTTCGACACGACGACGCTCGCGATGCGCCTACCGCAGGGCGCGGCGGCGCAGACTGCAGTACGCGTGAGGGCGGCGACCAGCGGGGATACGGCGACGTACAAGAACGAGAATCTCGGATATGCCGCGCTCGACTGTGTGACGAACAGCCTTGGGCTTCTCCACACGTTTGCTGGCGATACAGTTGCATCCTACGCCAACAGCGCGACGCTTCGTTACGACGGTTACTTCTACGTGCCCGAGGAGAATGTCGGCAGCTGGGCGTTCACCGGACAGTATGACGACCGCATCTACTTGACGGTTGATGGCGTGAAAGTCCTTGAGGGTACCGCTGCCAGCACGTCGAATAGTGGCACGGCCAATCTTTCCGCTGGGTGGCACAGCTTCCGCATTTCCGTGACGGACGGCACCGGCTCGTACGGCGGCAAACTGACGGACGACAACGGCAAGACGTGTGCGCTCAAGGTCAAGCCCGCGAACGGCGCGAAGACTCTGGCGTTCGACGGCGGGAACTTCCGTCTCGCATACAGCGCGGCGGACGCGCAGAAGATGTGCGCGGCGGGCCTCGGCGGCGAGATCGACATCGGCGCGGGCGCGACGCTCCAGAACGACGTGGCGGCGGGCTTCTGTCCGATCTACGGCACGTTGAAGGGCAGTGGTACGCTTTCGGGCGCGTTCCGCTTCACCGGCACGACCAACTGCTGGAAGGTGACTCAGGCCAGCGTACGCGAGCTCGCCCGCGTCGAGTTCGCGAACCCGACGAAGGAGACCTTCACGGGCCTCAAGTCGCTCAATGCCACCTTCAACGACAAGCCGACCAAGGCCTTGTATTACCTCACGACCGCAACGGTTGACGGTCTGACTCAGGCCGACTTGGCGGGCACGACAGTGGCCGTGACCGATGGCGAGCGCGACTACTCCGCGAACTTCACGCTCACTGTTCGCAACGGCCGTCTCGCCCTCGCCAACTCCAAGCCGTCCGGCACATACATCATCGTGCGGTAGCCGGTAGGGACGGCACCCCGTGCCGTCCGCGTCATTTCGGCCCGCTCGGCGAGCGGGGGCGCATCTCCGTTTTTCACCCAAGCGTATTGGGATTTGGAAACAACCAGGACAACTTTCAAGAACAACATTGTCCTGCGGGCACACCTTGAACATTCAGAATCGTGGCAGTTTGAGGATCGGCAAATGGGCGCGGGCGAGTTAGCCCGCGCGCCAAAGGCAAGTTGTTTCAAATAGTTGTTTTTCGCAGATGCGCCCCGGCGAGCGGGCCCTACCATTTTCGGCTTGCGGGCGGCGGTGAAATTATGGTATCATTATGCCAGTTCAACTGGACAAGAAGGAATCTTCAACAGTTACAAAGAGGAAAAAACGATGGAAAAACTTATCTGCAACTCCCGTAGGGGGGGGGCGAAAACCTCTCGTTTCGCTTGGTTTGTTGCTCTGGTTCGCAAGGTCGCGACAAGCGCGACCCTCCCGGCAGTTCTGGCTCTTACGGTGACGGCGCTGGGCGACGGGTTGCCGGCCGGCTACACGCAAGTGCCGTACATACAGGCGAACGGCAACTGCCAGATACAGACCGGCATCGTGCCGAACTCGACCGACAAGGTGGAGCTCTCGTGGCGGCCGACAGTCGTGAGCGGCAACCAGGGCCTTTGGTGTTCGCGCGACAGTAGCGCCAAGAACACCTTTACTGCCTTCATGATCGCCAATCAGGTACGACTTGACCGTAACGCCTCCTCGGTGACGTGCACAGGAGCTTTGCTTGCCGGCACGAACTACACTGTCGTCGCGGACTATGCGACGCTTGTGGGCGTGGTCACGAACGACATCTCCCACACGGAGCTGACGAGAGGCACGATGCCTTCCGGCGACTACACGCCCACGGCGGAGCTGTGCCTCTTCGCGTCGCATCAAGGCGCACCCACAACAAGCTTTGCAAATGCGGGTTCGTGGGCGTGCTATTCCTTCAAGCTGAGCGATTCCGTCGGAAATCTCCGTCTCAACCTCGTGCCCGCCAAGCGCGACGCGGACGGCGAACTCGGCCTCTACGACCTTGTGCGCTCGACGTTCCTCACGAACTGCAACAGCGGCGTGTTTACGACGACGGGATCAATGACCATTACGCCGTCCGATCCGCTGTGGGGCAGGGCGCTCACCATCGCAGAGAACGTCACCATCGACGCGGGCGACGGCGCGACGTGGCCGGGGGCGATCACCGTCGGCGCCGGCGGTTCGCTCACGACGCGCGGCAGCATCAACGTCACCGGCGCGGTGGCGGTTGATGCGGGTGCTTCGCTGACGCTTGAAAGCGGCGTCCAGTATTTCGCATTCAGCGCCGCCGGAGCGATGAAGGGTAGCCTGACTATTGCCGCGCCCGCCATACTGAAGATGAACCGCGACGAGGTGATCGCCGGCAACTGGGCCACGATTCACCTTTACGGCGCGATTGACAGCAACGGCTACCGCCAGCGCCTCGACCACACCACGTTCCATCTCTACGACGGCTCGCGCATTTTCGGCGCGGGCAATGGCACATACGGTGCGCTCGACTTCGGCTACACCAGCGCGACGACGTATCCCGACGCCTCCGACTACGGGCGCATGGTCATCCACGGCACGGTGACGATTGATTCCGTTTCGCGCGTTCGCACGGGCGGCACGCTTCACGTCGCCTGCTGCGAGAACTCCAGCGTTAGCTTCAACGGCGGTTTCAACGCAAGCTCCGGCAACGGATCGATTGTGCAGGTGGCGGCGACGGCCGAGGAGGGCAATGCTTCCGGAACTTGCGCCAACGCCTTCATTGAGTTCAGTCCCATCAATCCAGCGGTCACGCTCTCACTCGCCTCCAACGCGAGGATCGCGCTCGGCAACGCGGCTGCGACGTACATCGTTTCGTCGTCTGCTGCGTCGCTTGAGTTCGTCGCGGACAAGGCGACCGCGTTCTCGCGGCATGTCTTGGTGCAGACGCTTCCGGCCATCACGACATCCACCGCCACGATACGCCTGACGGGCGACGGTACGGTTGCGCTTCCTTCCACCGCACCGGCGTACCCGATTGAGTTTGCCGGTGCGCCGCTCGTCATTGCCACGAACGCCCCCGTCGCGCTTGTCGCCGGTTCTTCCGTGACCGTGCCGACGACCGTTGGCGTGGAAGACCTCGCTGCCGGAACAGCCGCGACGATCTTCACGGGTGCGGATTCGTCGTTCGACGTGTCGAAGATATCCGTCAAGCCCGCGCACAACGGCGTTCCGTTCGGTGATGCGGCGGTGGCTTCACTCTCCGGCACGGATGTCGTCACCGCTGGAGTCCCCGCCTACGTCTCCTACGGATGGGTGGAACCGTACATCGTGGCGAAGGCGCTCATCTGGCTTGACGCCTCGGACGTCGCGAACTTTGAGTTCAAGGACAACACCTTCGGACTTGTCACGACGTGGCGCGACCGCTCGTCGTACAAGCGTAACGCGACGGCATATAAGCTGTCGCGCTTCGACGGCATCGTCTATGGCACGCTCGGCGTCGCAGACGGCGTTCCCGCCTATCTGATGGGCGAATGCAACAGCGGCATCGACCTCAGCTACAGCGACATGACGCTTCGCACGGCGTTCTTCGTCATGTCGATCCGCAGGGACATCGCCGCGTTCTGGCTTGGATATACGGGCGGCTACCATTTCCACCGCGGCTCAAACGGCGAGTATTCATACACAAGCGGCGGCAACCAGAACAACTCATGGTACTGCGACGGCGCGAAAGTGGCGGCCGTCAAGACGGACCTCGTGCCGACTGACCGCCACGTGTATTCCGTAGTCACAGCCGCCAACGGCACGTCCAACCGCCTCACGTCCGACCGCGACGCCACGGTTGCAGGACGCAACGGCGGACGCGAGATCTCCGAGCTCATCACGTTCCCGACTGCGCTTTCCGACTCTGACCGCCAGACCATCGAGGCGTATCTTGCCGCGAAGTGGATGGGCGCGAATCCCACCGCCGCCGGGACGGCTGGCACGTATGCCGTGAAGGGCGACCTTGAAGTTGACGACACGATTTCGGGAACGCAGAACCTTGATTTCGCGGAAGGGGCTTCGGTTTCCATCTCCAATCCGTCGTCCTCCGCCCCGATGCTTTCCACGACGGGCGCGGTGACGATTCCTGCAGGTTCGCCGCTTGCGGTCTCGGTGGATGCCTCCAATCTCGCGCCGGGCACGTACACCGTCATGCAGGCGGGAAGCGGCATCACGGACATCTCACAGTTCAACGCGACCGCGACAGTCGGTGCCGGCGCATCCGCCTCGTTCGCCGTCGTTGACGGAAATCTCGTGATGACTATTACGGCCACGTCTTCCGCGACTTCGCAGACGTGGCGTCCGGCGAGTTCCGCCGACCTCGGCTGGAACGCGACGAGCGCGAACTGGTTGTACGACGGCGGCACGACGGGCGGGTTCATCCCGTACGTCCCCGCGTTCATCGACGGCGCGGAGACGGCTACGGGCGACATCACGGTGAGCGGCGAAATGACTGCCGGCCCGATCACCCTCACGGGTGCGAACGACTACACCTTCAAGGGCACGGGTACCATCGCGGGCGGCGACAAGGTCACGTTCGGCGGCACGGGCACGATCACGCTCGACGGCGCGAACTTCGGCGGACAGGACATCGTCATCACCAACGGACAGAAGGTTGTCCTTGGTTTCAACGCCGGGCCCAACTCCTTCGGCACCGACAGCGGCTCGTCTGGCGGCAAGGTGACGATTGCGGAAGGTTCGCAGTTAAACGTCAATGACACGCTCGTCGTGGGCGGCAACACGAATCCACGTTGCGAGATTACCCAGCTCAAGACGTTCGTCATCGCTGGCGATGGGGCGGACGGACGCGGCGCGCTCGTGAACGATGTGCTTGACGGTCGTACCTCGCACAGCTATGCCAACGCTGCACTCCGCCGCGTGGAACTCGCGGACGACGCGACCATCGGCGGATCGGACCGCCTCGACCTGCGTACGCGCGGCGGCACGGCGGCGACGGCCACGCCCGGCATCTACGGCCCCGGCAAGACGCTCACTATCAAGAACAGCGTTTGGTTCGCCAGCTGGAGCCAGCCTATCGACGTGGGCGCGATCGTGATTCCGGCGGGCGGAATGTTCCTGCCCGTGCAGATGACGGAGGCCATGTTCAACATCCCGGGCGGCATCACGCTGGACGGCGGCCTTATCGACCACTACCAGAATACGTATCCCGCGAACGTGCCGTTCTACGTGACGGCGAACGGCGGCACGTTCCAGTCGGGCGGCGGTGCATCTACGGTCAAGGGTGATGTAAACGTTGCCTCCGGTGCGACGCTTGCGCTTATCGGCGACAAGAACGTCACCTACTCTGGCGCGTTCAACGCGAACGGCGCGGCGATCACGCACTCCAACAGCGCGACGACGTACTTCACTGGCACGTCGTCCGGCAACCTCGACATCACGCAGACCGCCGGCACGGTGCAGCTGCAGAACAAGGTCGAAGGCACCGTGGCGGTGACGAAATCGGGCGGCGACCTCTATCTGCGCACCGGATTCTCCAACGACACGGTGAACGTCACGCAGACGGGCGGCAACTTCCGCTTCTACA
>CACZAK010000307.1 GCA_902779075.1 uncultured bacterium
CAGCTCCGCCGACCCCCTTGTGGCGGGGAACGTAATCAACGAACCCGCCGCCCGGAATCCAGAAGCTTGGCTTGAATACATTCAGGCGACTACTGCCGGCCAATATGTCGATACCGGGGTCAGTGCAAAACTTGGCACGAAAGTGGAATACACGGGAACTTATCTTGGGGATACCAATGCGCGTTCGGTCCTGATAGGTGCGCAGAAGGACAACAATAACAAGAGGTATCTCATCCATAACAATGAACATACCATCGCCAACGGCACTTCTTCCACGGTGGCGTTTAGTGGAACTGATGCGGTGTCCGTTTATAAAATCACGGCGGCGATCTCCACGGACAAGACGGCTACGCTCAACATCACGGGCGCGGCGACGGCATCGACGACGATAGCCAACAATTGGAGCGCCAGTGAAAATCTGTCGCTGTTTCTTTTCGGGGCGAACTTGAATGGAGGTGGAGTCGGTTTCCCCTCTCGCGGCAGATGCTTTGGACTCAAGATCTGGCAGGTGCCGGACGGCGGGTCCGAGTACGTCCTCGTCAGGGACTTCAGGCCGTGCCTCTATGACGGCGAGGCGGCGTTGTACGACACCGTAAACGGCACGGTGCACAAGAGCCGTTCGAACACGCCGTTCGTGCCCGGGCCGGTGGTGTCGGATTCCGCCCCGGATTCGTTCCTCGAATATGCCGAGACACAGCAGATCAACGGCAGCCCTTACCTTAACACTGGAATTGTCGCAAAGCGCGGGACGAAGTTCGAATATGTGGGCACGTGGTGCAAGACAACCTGCCAAAGTGCCGCCGGTTCGACTGTCCTGGGAGGCGTTTCAGGATCGACGTCGTCAACGGAATTCGACTATTGGTTGGGCAGAAATGCCAACAGCTGGATGTCGGCTTCCAAAAATTGCAACACCGACATCGCCTTTCCTCCAGATGCAAACGAGGTGTTCACGATAATTTCGGAGTTTCTCCCGAACACGGCGTCGGCCGATTCCAATTTCAGGTTTATCGCGCAATCTGATTCACACTCTGCCGACATGACCGTGGCAGGTCCGAATTACGACACCGAGCTCAGCATGTTTCTCTTCTGCGCGAATGGAGAGAACTACAGGAACCGGGATGCGGACGGCAAGTGCCGCAGACTCAGGATCTGGCAGGTGCCTACCGGCGGTTCGGAGTATGTCCTCGTCCGTGAGTTCAGACCGTGCGTTGCAGACGGCGTGGTGGGCTTCTACGACAAGGTCTCGCAGAAGGTATTCCTTCCTTCTCGCGGATTTATGCTGCCTGGGCCGCAGGTGAAAAAACGCGGCATGATGATCATCGTCAAGTAACGTCCGCGGCCAACTACTGACAGGCCGTGAGATTCACGGGAGGGACGCGCCCCGTCGCGTCCCCTCCCGTCAAACAAACTTCAACAAACCAAACATCCGCCCGCAAGGGCAACAACGAAAAAGGAGAAGTCCATGACAACAGGAAAAGCACTCAATGGAAAGCCGTATGCGGGAAATCCGCACGTTGCGCCTTCGCAATGCTACGGCGGCACAGGCCGGTTTGACGAGGTCTTTTGTGAAGTCCGCGGGACGGGTTCTCGCGGCCGCCGCCGTTTCGCTCTGCGCAACCAGTGCGCTGGCGGGGGAGATATGCGCTTGTGGAAAAACCCAAGAAGGTCAGACGATAACATACGGCTCGGACATGGAGCCTGTTAATTCCACTGAACGATTCATCGTCTATCAGGGAACCGTGTATATTAACGAGGGCGCATATTTTAAGTTGGGCGGGAACACCTCGGGGTCGTGCAACTACATTGGAGTAGATAGAGCTAAACCGGCAGTTCTAAACATCAACGGAGGCACGTTCTGGTGTGCCAAGTCGAACGGCGCCGGTTGTCTCGGCATAGGGATCAACAACAACGGTGTCGGGTCAACGCTCAATCTGAATAGTGGCGTCCTTCGTGTTGATACTCTGATTCGCAGCGGGGTTCAATGGGGAGAAAACAATGGAAGTAGGGTTTTGTATGGGACGACCAGTTCGGGTACCGTCAACATTAACGGCGGCGAGGCGTATGTCATGCAGTTCGTCATCGGCGCTCTCACCGCCAGTACGGGCACATCGACGCTAAACCTCAATGGCGGCGTCCTGACTGTGGTGGAACTCGATTTCATGCAGTATAATGGGCAGGTGTTCACATGGGGAAACGGCACGCTCGTGGCGGCGCGAGACAACATCTTTGCCGTGGTCCCCTACACGAGTGCCAACAACAAGACGCGCACGATGCAGATCACCGGTGCTCCTGCAAGTTTCGACACCGCAGGCTATGCGCAGTCCATTCCCGCCTTCACGGGTACGGGCCGACTTCGCCTCACGGGAGGAGGTGCCGTCACATTCGAGCAAGCGTCGCTTACCTACGGCCTCATCTTTGACGGCATCACTGTGAACCTCGGCACGCTCGACGCAGGTACGACGCCGCTTACAACGACCAACCTTGAACTCATCGGCCCCGCCACGCTCAACGTGACACTTCCGGCATCGCCCAGCGGGCGCTACCCGCTCATCGCCTGCACTTCGACTTTCGACGGCTCGATTGGCCAGATCACCGTCTCCGGCGGCGGAGCGGGCGTTCTCATTCGCGACGGCAACACGCTTTACCTTTCCTTTGACGCGGCCGATGCCGACACCGCGCTCGTCTATTCTGCCGCCACTGGTGGCGCGGACACGCCCGCCGAATCTTCCTACACCCGCCTTGCGTTCACGGACGCCGCCGGGGCGTTTACGGTTGGCGGCGACGGGCTTGCGTTCTCGCAGGACATCGCGGACGAGAGCGCTTCGGCGCAGACCGTCACTGCGCCCGTCACGCTCTCAACGGCGAGCAGCAGCATCTATGTCGCGGAGGGCGGACGCCTTACGCTTTCTGGCGGACTCACCGCCACCACGCCGCGCAAGGACGGTCCCGGCACGCTTGTCCTTGACAATGCGACGATGCCTGCCGAGATGAGTCCGAGAAGGGGCGTTCTCGACCTTGGCGGGAATACGTATTCAGGAAAGCTCAACTTCTCATTGCGTCGTTACAACGGTGAGGAAATCACGCTGACGAATGGAACCTGGCGTCCGTCGATGCAGTACGATCTCCGGTCGCAGGGGCCGACCATAACTGTTGCAGACGGCTTTACCGTCGACCTCACGGCCAATGCCAACAGCCGTGTCCTGACTGGCAACCTCAGCGTTCACGATGAGTGGCAAGAGACGAAGGTAATCGTGAACGGTGGTACGATCAAGACCATCGGCAACAAAAGCAATGTCTGCAACTTCATCGGCGTTGACCATCGCAATAGGGCCATACTTGAAGTGCGGCGCGGCCTCTTTCAGGCCACCGGAAGCAATGGCGGTACGATACGAATCGGAACTGGTCCGAATGCGGACGTGAACGGTACCGTGCGCGTGAGCGGCGGTACGTTCACGATCGTGAACGACCTTTCGATGGGAACGGTTTACAATGGTCTGAACGGCGGCGGCGGCAATGGCGCGTTTGAACTTTCCGGCGGTCTTGCCGATGTAGGGAATTTCTACATTGGCGCGACATCCTCTTCCGCCGGGAGTAGCGCAGCGACCCTTACGGGCGGAGTTCTTGAAGTCGGCGTTCTTAAGTGCCTTGCCTATAACAAGCAGACCCTCCTTGCCGACGGAGCGACGATCCGCGCCAAGAACAACGACACGGCGGCCGCGCCGTTCATGGCGAAGGTTGCGTCTGCGGACGGCTACGCGAAGAGCTACACCATCGGCGCGGGCGGTCTCACGGTCGATACCGCCGGGCATGACGTCCACTGCGACATTCCGTGGACCGGCGAGGGCGGGCTTACGATCATGGGCGGTGGCTCGTTTGCTCTGTTCGCTCCGGTGGCGTTTACTGGCGATGTGGTGATCTCCAACGGCACGACGCTCGTCATGACGAACTCCGCCACGTTCGCGGGTACGATCTCGCTTCTTGGCGCGGATTCCAAGATTCGCATCGACACCACTTCCTATCAGGAGGATTCGCTGACGATTGCGACGGACGGCTTCACGCTGCCGAGCGGCGTGACGGATGTCCTCGATCTCGTGGAACTCGTCGGCGACGGCTATGTCGCGTCTGTTTCGGCGGACGGCAAGTCCATTGAACTCAGCCTCGCGGCGAACGTCGCCGCGTTTGCGTGGTGGACTGGCAACGGTGATCCGACCGACCTCGACGACCCGCAGAACTGGGCCTGCACGAACTCGACGGGCGGCGTGGTGGCAAACGCCCTGCCCGTGAAGTCAACCGTCGTCGTGCTTTCAGGCACGACATCGTTCACCGTTCCGGCGGGAACGACGCCTGTGTGGGTGACGACGCAGATTGGCAACGGCAACGGCGGCGCTGTGACGCTCGGCGCGGACTGCGACTGGTCTGCCGCGCCCAACTTGACGATTGCGGACGGCTCGTATCTCGACCTCAACGGACACAGCCTGAAGATTTCCTACCTGACCGCCGCAGAAGATTATGACGGTGCGTACGTGACGAACTCCGTTGCGGGAACGAAGCCCGCGCTGTGGGCGGAAAACAAGTTCTCCGAAACAACTTACATCGACACGGAGAATGTGCGCGTCTGCACGGACTGCTTGGAGGTGAAGAGCGTGAATTATGGCACATTCACGGCGACGGAGGAGAACCAGGCCATGACGCTGGATGCGGCGGTCGTCGTGACGAATGGGGCAATGACTGTGACGGGTACAACGCACATTGGCGGCAGCAACCATTCTGCGCTGATTTGCGTGAGCAACAATGCCTCGGCGACATTCACGGGTGTCCGCCTGGGGCATAACGATGCGTCCAACGGCAAGATCATCGTGGCGGACAATGCGACGTTCAGGATCAACAATTTCATTAACGTAGGGAATCACAACTCGGGTGAGAGCGTGTTCATCCAGAACGGTGGCACGGTATCGTCTGGAGGTGATTTTAATATCGGCATCGGAAACACTTCGACATCGCGCTACGAGATAGCCTCGGGTTCGCTGACTGTCGCCGGCAGTTTCGTGATTGGACGTTTGGAGACGACGGCTGGCTTCGGTAAACTCGTGCAGAGCGGCGGCACTGTGAGGGCGAACAAGTACATTTCAATCGGATGGAACAACGGGAGCGTCGGATTGTACTATATGTCGGGCGGAGAGTTCTTCATCTCGGCAAACAGGGCGAATCTGGGTTCCGAGGCTGCGGTCAAGATGGGAATTTGGGACATTTCCGGCGGCACGGCTACTACGGCGAAAGGACTGAACGTTGCCCGTCAGGCAGGTTGCACGGCGAAACTGCGCCTGAGCGGGAGCGGCAAGCTCGTGACGGCGGACATCATCGGAGACCAAGGCGCGTCAACTGTGGAGTTTGACGGCGGCACGCTCGTGGCGACGAACGTGGCTGCGAGCACCGTATTCCTTACGGGGTTGACGAACATCGTGTTCAACGCGGGCGGCGTGACGCTCGACACGGCGGGCAATGCCCTCATTGCCACCAACTGCGTCATGTATGCGACGCCCGGCTCGACGGCGATTCGCCTGACCGGCGGCGGCGCGCTCGACTTTACAAACACGACGCTCAACTTCACCGAGCCGCTGACGCGCGGGTTCGTGCTAGCGCAGGTGGCGGCGGACGACGCGGCGACGTTCACGGGCGTCCCCGCGCTTGCGGAGGGCGTGAAGGGCTACCGGGTCAGGCTTTCCGCCGACGGTAAGATGATCAAGGTCGTCAGCAAGGGCTTGGTGCTCATCGTCAAGTAGCCCGCGCGCAACAACACGTTCTACATGTTCTACACGGACAAAAGCAACGGCCAAAGCAAAGGCGAAATCCTGTCAAACCAAAAGAGACGGAGAGCGCAGAGAAAAGTCAAAAATCAGAAAGGAAAGAAAGATATGACAAGAAACGGCCAAAAAATTTCTTTCACCCAATTGGTGAAAACAACTACGACGCCAATTAAGCGACGTAATCTCTTAAAACTTTGCCTCTCTGCGCCTCTGCGTGATATATAACGGAGTGCATGGAAAATGAAATGACGAATTTAGGATAAAAATGCTCATCAAACCAGAATCCGGCAGAAGATGTTTGTTTGAAAAGACCGCTTGGGCCGTGACGGCGGCGGCGTTGGCGCTGTCGTGTCCCGCGTTTGCGGCGGATTCGTGTTGCGGCGGCGGCGACTGGCTTCTCGATCCTTCGCGGTACAAGGCGGTCGTGCGCGAGGCCGGCGGCGCGTGGATTCTCGAGAACGGGCTTGCGCGGCGCGAGATCGCAACCAGGCCGGGGGCGGCCACGACGTCGTTCAAGTGTCTCGCCACGGGCGAGGAGCTTGTGCGCGGCGTGTCGCCGGAGGCGCGC
>CACZAK010000308.1:0-1189 GCA_902779075.1 uncultured bacterium
GCGAAGATGCATTTCGATCTTCTTAAGAAGAGAGTAAGTCAATTCAAGAATTCAGAAGAAGGGAGGCACTATATGTGCGAAGCAATGGAAAGAATCGAGGCCCGCGGCGAGGCCCGCGGCAAGCGCGAGGGCAAGCGCGAGGGCAAACGCGAGGGCAAGCGCGAAACTATGATTGAGACGGCGAAGCGATTGCTTGCCAACGGTAAGCTCATGCTGAAAGAGATCGCTGAATGTTCCGGACTTTCGCTCGCGCAAGTCAAGAAGATTCAGGCGTCAATGGATATGCCACAGTAGCAGGAGTGTCGGTTGGATCTCTTGGAACAGGAGCGTATGTCGTGGGCCTTCTCGCTTGGCTAGATAAGATTGCGCAGAAAGGTGATGTAGTGCGGATTGATCTTTATAGCCGGGAAAAGATGCAGCCTACAATCGACAGAAAAATTTTAATCGAGCGTTTCGCGGAGTAATTAAATATGGCTATTAGAGTTATTGTCTGTGTATGCATTGCATTAATTACGTGTGCATTATGAGGAACTGTTGAATATTCCATCTCCAGCCCTGTTGTTGTCTCGGGACCTGGGATGAAAGCAGGACTGCGCCTTGACAGGTGTGCATTGATTTCTGGAAAAGTAGACGATACACATTCCGAAGTGTGTCTGGTTGGTACGAAGACGGCTGCTGACCGTCCAGCTGCGGCTGTTGTTGTTTCATTCGGTGAAAGCGGAAAGTTGTTCGCTTGTCGGACAATCGCGGACATATGTGCCAATCCCTGCATACTCGGCGAATATGCCGGAGAAAGTCGACGTTTTTTTGACGACGGAGAACGGTGTTGGTCTTTCACGACAAATGGTCAGGGGATTGTATGCGTTGGCTGGCAAGAGCGTATAGGATGCCAGGCGAGAGAAGTCAATGTCCTTCGCAAGGACATTACGGAATTCCCCGACTCGGATTTTTTGCCAGAAATTGATGGCGTGCCTTTGTTGCGTGCAAAAGGTGGGATTTTGTCATTGCCAGGAATAGATAACGCTGTTGATGAGGAGAAACGCCAGGAGATGACTATCAAAGATTTACGCAAACGAATGAAGGAGGAAGACGAAAGGCAAGCTGAGCTTGCTAGACGCCCAAGGGGGAGGTGCGCTCTGTATTATGGTGGAGGAGAGAGTTTTCGTATAGAGTGCCGTATTACTTCTGA
>CACZAK010000308.1:1210-9039 GCA_902779075.1 uncultured bacterium
GTCCGGGCGTATTGATTTTGAGCGAGCTAAGTTGATGGATATGCAGCAAATGTATACAATGGGCGGCAATTCTGTTGAGGTGTGTCCAAAATACGTGACGATAGGAAGTGGAGATGTGTTGACAGTAGGTATTCGCGTAATGGTCGAATTTGGCGAGTACCGATATGCAACCGATTTCCTTATACGTTAGTTTGACAGGGATGCCGGAAATGATGCTGATTTAATCGCGGGCGACTCATGCCGGAGCTAAGGCGTTGAAAGCGTGAATCCGCGAGGCCAACGGGCAGGCGCAGCAGGGCCAATATAACCAGCGGAGAGTATCCGCGAGGGGTTACTGCTAAGGCAGGACAACTGTATACCCCGGAGGCCATTATGAAAAATCAGCAAAAGCTTCGCTCGGCAAGTGAAATCGATTTAAACGAATTATGCCATTTCAAGGATTTCAGGTCATGCTTGATTATGACTTGGCCGAATTGTATGGCGTTGAGACAAAGCAGCTGAAACGTCAAGTCAAGCGCAACATGCGTCGTTTCCCGTCGGATTTCATGATTGAAATCTCTGAGCGGGACATGAAGAGTTTGAGGTGCCAATTTGGCACCTCAAACAGAGGCGGAGACAGATACGGCGCTTATGCATTCACAGAGCAGGGCATTGCCATGTTGTCCAGCATTTTGCGAAGTGAACGTGCCATCGACGTCAACATCCGTATCATGCGTGCCTTCGTAGCCATGCGGCGCTTCGTCTCGGATCACGCAGCTCGAAACGGACAAGCGCATCGACACGGTGTTTGACGCCCTTGATCGCGGCAACTTGCTTCCAAGCGGTATTTTGCCTGCCGAGTCTGAATTTGACTCGATGCGGTATGTCTCGCGTCTGATCGAAAGCGCTCAATCGGTGATCGTGCTGATAGACCCGTATTCAGATGCGGTCACGCTGGAGGTCCTTTCGAAGAAGCGGCCTGGCGTGAAGGTGCGCCTTGTCTGCAAAGATCGCGGCAAGCCGACGCCGACCGAAATCGCGAAGTTCAACCGCCAGTACAAGGGTCTCACCGTCACCTACTCCGACGCTGCTGGCAATGCTGCCATGAGCGTTGCCCGGAGAATAGAAACGCAACCCCCTTGAAAAATGGGCCTTTCGTGGGGCCTGTCCCTCAAGTTTCACCACGGCATAAGCTGGGGCGGAGGCATAAGGCGCATAACCGACAGCGAGTACGCCGTTGTGAAGGCGGCGATGGACGCGAACGTCGCGCTCGCCGCGTATCATCTTCCGCTCGACGCGAACAAAAAGTACGGCAACAACTGGGAGCTCGCGCGCTACCTGGGCCTCAAGCGCGTCTCGCCTGCGTTCACGTACCACGGCAACGTCATCGGCGTCGTCGGATACAACGCGCACGGAAAGAAGATCGGCGTGTGCTCCGGAGGCGCGGGAGAGGAAGTTGTCGAGGCGAAGCGGCTCGGCTGCGACCTGTACGTCACGGGCGAGGCGAGCTGGGGCGGCCGTATAGCGGCGGAGAACGTCAGGATGCCGATGGTCTGCGCCGGACACTACGAGACCGAGACCTTCGGAGTAAAGGCGCTTGCGCGCGGCGTATCTGCCGCGCTCGGCGTCTCAACAGTATTTCTTGACCGTCCGGGGTCGGACGGCGCGAAACAATAACACAATCGGGCGATGGCGTTCGCCTGTAATCTTCAGTATAATTAACGGCACTATGAATGCAAAGTATGTTCTGTTGACGTTGGCAGCGTGCGGCGCGATGGCGTTTCCGCGCGCGTTTTCCGGATCCTGTTCGGCTGCGACCGAGACGGCGTCGCTCGACGGAGCATGGGAGTTTCGCCTCGAAGGCGGGGAGTGGCGCGGCGTGCGCGTCCCGCACGACTGGTCTATCGAGTCCGTGCCCACACAGGGCGCGCCGACTGGCAAGGAGTGGGGCTTCTACAAGGGAGGGAAGGGCGAATACCGCCGCACCTTCGAAATCGCCGAAGCAGACCTTGCCAAGCATCTCGAGCTTGCGTTCGACGGAGTGTTCCGCTTCGCCGAGGTGTACGTCAACGGAGAGCTCGTCGGCAAGGGCACGCGCTACGGCTACACGGGCTTCCGCCTTCCGCTCGACGGCAAGGTGAAGACGGGGAAGAACGACCTCCTCGTGAAGGTCGACAATTCCGCGCTCCCCGGCTGCCGCTGGTACATGGGCAGCGGTATCTACCGCAGCGTGAGGCTCGAGAAGATGGCGTATCCGTATGTGGAGCCACTTTCGGTCGACGTGCGCACGCAGCTCGACGGCACCGTCAAGATTGCGCGGAAGGTCGTGACCAGGGGCGGGGGCGAGAAAACTGAAAGTGCGACTTTCAAGATCGAGAACCCCGTCCTCTGGACGCCCGAGACGCCGAAGCTGTACGAGATGGACATTGGCGGAGAGAAGGTGCGGTTTGGAATCCGCACCGTCGAGTGGAGCGCCGAGAAGGGCTTTCTCCTCAATGGCAAGCCGGTCGAGATGCACGGCGCGTGCGTACACCACGACCACGGTCCGCTCGGAGCGGCGAGCGAGTGGGAGTTCGAGCGCAGGAAGGCTCTCCAGCTCAAGCGCGCCGGGTTCAATGCGGTCCGCACGAGCCACAACCCCGTCAGCGAGGCGTTCCTCGATGCGTGCGACGAGATCGGCCTCCTCGTGATGGACGACATGTTCGACGGCCGCCAGCGCAAGAAGACGAACGGCGACTACTGCGAGGTGTTCGACGAGGACTGGCAGAAGGACCTCGACTGGATCGTCAGGCGCGACAGGGTGCATCCCAGCGTCGTGATGTGGTCCGTCGGAAACGAAATCCTCGAGCGCAACGAGCCCTTCGCCGCGGAGACGACGAAGAAGATGCACGAGTTCATCGACAAGCTGGACGGGACGCGTCCGATCACCCAGGCGCTCTGCCTTTGGGGCGAGAAGTGGGAGGACCAGGATGCGATGGCGGCGAACCTCGACATCGTGGGATACAACTACCTGGAGAACCTCACGGAGAGCGACCACGAGAGGCTGCCGAACCGCGTGATCGTCTACACGGAGACGTATCCGAGGGACGCCGCCAACGTGTGGAGGCGCATCGTGAAGCATCCGTACGTGATCGGAGTTGGCGAGACCGGCATCGGGCGCAACTTCTACACCGACAGGGAGCCGCACGGCGAGCATTGGGAGGGACACGTCCCGCAGTTCCCCTGGCACGGAGCGTACTGCGGCGACATCGACCTGACAGGGTACCGCAAGCCGATTTCGCACTACCGCGAGACGCTGTGGAACGAGAACGCCAAGACGTACCTCGCCGTCCGCGAGCCAGACGGATGGAAGGGCAAGATTGCGACTTCTATGTGGAGTGTCTGGCCGACGTACGACCACTGGACGTTCTCTGGATGGGAAGGCAAGAAGGTGACGGCCGAGGTCTACACGCACCGTCCGAAGGTCGAGCTCTACCTGAACGGCAAGCTCGTCGGCTCGAAGGATGTCTCCTCGGCGACGGCGTGGAAGGCCGAGTTCGAGCTCGACTACACGCCGGGCGAGCTGAAGGCCGTCGGCATCGCCGCGGACGGAACGAAGGAGGAGAGCGTGCTCAGGACGGCCGGGGAGCCGAAGGAAGTGCGGCTTTCCGAGGAGACCATCGGACGCTACACGTACGTGACGGCCGAGGTAGTCGACGCGAACGGGACGGTGTGTCCGTACGCCGACCGCGACGTCGACTTCGGCGAGAAGGCCGTCGCGACCTGCTCGGGCGACCTTTCCGACAACGTCGTCGCGACTTCGCGCGTCAGGCGCACCTGGATGGGCCGAGCTCTCGGCGTCCTTCGCCGCTAATGGCGTGACATATGTGCTGCATGCCGGGTGCGCCTATGGCGCATCCGGCATGTCACGCTTTCGGGTTATAGACCGATCAGGCGGGATACGGTATAATTGTGGCATGAAAACTGTAAATCCGCTTTTTGCAGCCGCTCTTGCGGCATGCGCCGCGTTAGCCTACGGTGAGCCGGCAAGGTATGAACTGAAGTATTCGAAGCCCGCGTCCGTCTGGGAGGAGGCGCTTCCGCTCGGCTCCGGATCCGTCGGCGCGATGGTCTGGGGCGGTGTCGCACACGAGACAGTGGACCTCAACGAGGACTCAGTCTGGAGCGGCTCGCCCAACTCCAACGTGAACCCTGACTTCAAGTCTCGCCTCGACGAACTAAGGAAGGCAATCCTCGCCGGCGACTGGGAGAAGGCCAATCCCGGACGCATCCCAGGCGCGCGCAACCACGGAATGAACTACCAGTTCCCCGGCTCGCTCAAACTGGACTTCGATGGCGTCGGCGAAAAGATCGACGGCTATCAGCGCACGCTCTCCCTTGACGATGCATTCGCGCGCGTCGGATTTGCCGCGGATGGCGTTCGCCATGACCGCGCGGCCTTCGCGCCGCTAGGCAAGGGAGGCTTCGTGTACAGGCTCAAGGCGGAAAAGAAGGGCGCGCTTGCGTTCCGTGCCTCGCTCAAGCGCGCGCACGACAATGCGACGGTTTCCGTCGAAGACGGAACGCTCGTCCTTCGCGGCGTGACGTCCGACAAGGACGGCGTCCCCGGGAAGGTGCGCTATACCGTCCTCGTCAAGGTCGCGGAATGCGACGGAAAGGTTGCCCCCGAAGGCGACGCCATTCGAGTCTCCGGCGCATCAAAGGCCATGGTCTATGTCGCGATAGGCACGAACTTCAAGAGATACGACGACATATCCGGCGATGCGGACGCCGTTGCGCGCAAACGGCTCGCCGAACTGACGGCGGGGAACGCGAAATCGCTTTTCGCCGCGCACTGCAAGGCATACCGCGAGCAGGCGGACCGTTGTACGCTCGACCTAGGGACGGATAAGTTTCCGCAGAAGACGACGGACCGTCGCCTCGCAGATTTCGCGTCTTCGGACGATCCGTATTTCGCCGCGCTGTATTTCCGCTTCGGACGCTACCTGCTCATCTCCTGCTCGCAGCCCGGCACGCAGCCTGCGAACCTTCAGGGGCTGTGGAACAACAGCCTCACCCCGCCTTGGTGCTCGAAGTACACGGTGAACATCAACACCGAGATGAACTACTGGCCGAGCGAGGTGACCAACCTCGGCGAGCTTTCCAATCCGCTCTTCAAGATGATCGGCGAGCTTTCCGTCACAGGCGCGAAGGCGGCGGAGGAGATGTATGGCGCGAAGGGCTGGGTGACGCATCACAACACGGATATCTGGCGTATTGCCGGACCCGTCGACACCTGGATAGCCTGCGGCTGGTGGCCCTCCGGCGGCGGATGGCTTTCGACTCACCTCTGGGAACACTACCTGTACACGCGCGACAGGAAGTTCCTGGTGGAGAACTACGGAGTCCTCAAGGGCGCAGCGGAGTTCTTCGACACGTTCGCGGTGGAGAACCCGCAGACTGGACGCCTCGCGTTCATTCCGTCCAACTCCCCGGAGAACACGCCCTACCAGCGCCCGCACGGACTCGACCCGTCCTGCACGATGGACCACGCGATTGCGCGCGACGTGTGGAACGCCGTCATCGATGCGGCGCGAATCCTCGGACGAGACGCCGACTACGCCGCACATCTTGCGGAGCGCGTGAAGATGCTCGAGCCGTACCATGTCGGCAACTGGGGTCAGCTTCAGGAGTGGGGCAAGGACGTTGACGTCCCATGGGATACTCATCGCCACGTCTCGCACCTCTACGGACTGTACCCTTCGGCGCAGATTACTCCCGAAACGCCAGCGCTCTTCAACGCTGCGCGCGTCTCGCTTGAGAAGCGAGGCGACGTCTCGACCGGATGGGCCATGGGCTGGCGCGTGTGCCTTTGGGCGCGCCTTCTCGACGGAGACCACGCGTTCAAGCTTATACAGAACCAGCTATCGCCTCTCGGCAAGGTCGAGGGTGGCGGAGGAACCTACCCCAACCTCTTCGACGCGCATCCTCCGTTCCAGATCGACGGCAACTTCGGCTGCACTGCCGGCATCGCCGAGATGCTGATGCAGAGCCACCGCGGATTCGTCGAGCTCCTGCCTGCTTTGCCGTCCGCATGGCCCAACGGCTCGGTCAAGGGACTCCGCGCGCGCGGCGGATGGACGGTCGACTTCACGTGGAAGAATGGCGCGGTCACGGACTGCAGGGTCAAGGCTGGCGTCGGCGGAAAGCTGAAGATAAAGATCAACGGCAAGATGTCCGAGTACGACGTCAAGCCGGGTGCTACGGTCCGCCCGAAGACCGAGTGATCGGACTCTGATGCCGCACGGCGTGAATGACCGTCAGCTTGAGGCCAGGCCGCGGCGGATCGCCTCCGATACCGCCTCGGCGCGCGATTCGACGTCCATCTTCGCGAAGACGTGCCGAAGGTGCGACTTGACGGTGTCCACGCTGATCTCGAGAACCGACGATATGTCCTTGTTGGTGAGTCCGCGCGCCATGAGGCGCAGGAGCTCCAGTTCGCGCGGCGTGAGGTCGGGGAGAGTCTTGCGCATTTCGTAGATTCTCCGCACCTGGTCCGTCATGTACGTCTCTCCGGCTGCAACCTTGTTGACGGCGTCGACGATGATTTCCGGACGGTTGTCCTTCACGACGTAGCCGCGCGCTCCTGCTTCGATCGAACGGAAGATGTCCTCCTCGGCATCGGATGTCGAGAGCATCAGCACCTTTAGCTTCGGGAAAGCGGCGAGAATCTCGTCGAGCGCGGAGAGACCGTCGCGCCCAGGCATTCGTATGTCAAGAAGGAGAATGTCTGGATTGTGCTCGCGCACGGCCTTCATTGCCTCGTCTCCATCAGCCGCCTCGGCGACTACTTCGATTTCCGGGTTGATCTTCAGGACGAACCTTAGTCCCATCCTCACGACCGCGTGGTCGTCTGCAATTACGAGTCTTATCATGTCTTCACCTCGATTCTGAAAACGTTCCAGCGCTTGCGCGTCTCCCAGAATATCCTCAGGCCCGCGCGCTTTGCGCGCTCTCGCATGCCAACGAGCCCGTAGTGGCCAGATTCCGGACCGGGTGCGGACGCCGCGTCGAACGGCTCGCCGTCGTTGAGGAGCCGGACGGTGAAGCCGCCGGGAACCGGATCAGCGACGAGGATGAAGTTTCTCGCGCCGCCGTGCTTTACGGCGTTCGTGTGCGCCTCCTCGACAAGATGCAGTATAGTTGTGAGGAGCTGCGCAGGAATGCGCTGCGGAATGCCGCGCAGCATGTTGCGCACCCTGAAGAGCCCATGGGCGGAAAGCCGTTTCGCGAACTCGGTGAAGACGGTCTTCGCATCCTTGTCGAAATTGTCGTCCGATCGGAGGTTGAATATCGTCTCTCTTATCTCGGCTTTGGCGCGGTCGAGTATTTCGGCGGCGCTTTCGACGGCTTCAGACACGCATTGGGGTGTTTCCGGCGACAGGCGAAGCGAGGTGCGCATCAGCATCCGCGCAGCGGTGAGGTTGACGACAATCGCAGCGAGCGCGAGGGCGGCGACGCTGAGGATTGTGAGGAGGTAGGAGAGGAGCGATTTCCTGCGCCTCGACTGCCATTCCGGATCGCTGACGAACGCGATGTCTTCCGGTCCGGATATGTCGAAGTGCACACCGCTGACCTCCGGCATGCGCGCGAGCGGGGTCGAATCCGCAAGGGATATCTCGGCCACGGCCGTTATGCTTGCGAGCGGCATCATCTCCTTTGCGTCGGCGAACGCGTCCGGAAGCTCTCCGTGCAGAAACGCGGTGCATGTCCTGTCGTCGTCCGAAAGCAACAGGTCGAATCCGCCGTGCGCAGGCGTCGCGGAGATCACGCGCGCGGTGAAGCGCACACGGCGCCAGCCGAAGTCCCTG
>CACZAK010000309.1 GCA_902779075.1 uncultured bacterium
GTTAGCCCGCGCGCATAAGGTAAGTTGTTTCAAACAAGTTGTTTCCAATCAACAGGAGATACTGCGGGGAATTACACCCCGTAAATGTAAATCGCGACTCCCCGCTTGCACCGCAAGCGGGGATTGTTGTATAATGTGCGCGCCGTGGAAAACAAGCGCAAGATTCCATACGGCGTCATCGACAGTCAAGACAGGTAAAAGCAAGAAAGGAAGCAGACATGAAGACTGGATTGGTTTCGGCTATCGTCGCCGCGGCGGTCGCGACAAGCGCGACCCTCCCGGCGGTGGCCAGCCATGTACACTACCAGCGGGCGAGGAAAAGCCCGGAATGGTTCACGCGCGGCGTGGTGTACCAGATCCAGCCACGCGCGTTCACGCCGGAGGGGACGCTGAAGGCCGCCGCGGCCAAGCTCCCGTACCTCAAGGACCTCGGCGTCACCATCGCCTACCTCGTGCCCGTGTTCAAGATGGACACCGACATGGACCGGTCGTTCTGGAGCCCGCGCCAGATCAAGAGCGGCTTCAACAACCCCAAGAACCAGTACCGCATCGCCGACTACTTCCACGTCGACGAGGAGTACGGCACCGACCAGGACCTCAAGGACTTCTGCGCCGCCGCCCACAAGCTCGGAATGCAGGTGATGTTCGACATCGTGTACTTCCACGCGGGGCCGACCGCGCCTTTTCTGAAGGAGCATCCCGAATTCACGTTCTGGAACAAGGACGGGACGGTGAAGAAGGGCCCGTGGCGTTTCCCCATTCTCAACTTCCAGGAGCCGAAGCTGCGCAAGTACCTGATGGACAACATCAAATGCCTCATCAAAGATTTCGGCGCGGACGGCTTCCGCTGCGACGTGGGCACGGTCATTCCGCTCGACTTCTGGCACGACGCGCACGACATGATGGACGCGCTCACGGGCGGGCACGCCGTGCTGCTCTGCGAGGGCACCAACCCGATGAACCACTATCGCGGCTTCGACGCCGACTATGGACGGTTCCCGGGCTTTGATGCCAAGAAGATATCCGGCGCGTGGAAGACCCGCGAGGCGAAGTGCCCCAACGGCGCGCGCTTCGTGAACCACTATGAGAACCACGACAGCGCGACGGACATCAGGCCTCGCCGCGAAAAGGCGTGGGGCACGCGCGCCACCGACCAGGTGATCACGTGGATGTTCACGATCGACGGCGTGCCGATGCTCTTCACCGGCAACGAAATCGCCGACGCCGACGAGAAGCACTCCATGTTCGGGAAGACGCCGATGGACTGGTCGCAGCTCGACCGCGAGCCGGGCAGGAGCCGCCACGCGCTCGTGAAGAGGCTTGCGAAGATCCGCCGCGACAATCCCGTGTTCACGGACGTGAACGGCGAGGACGGCCTCACGTGGCTTGAAGTGTCCGCCAAGGATTCCGCCACGGCGTTTGTTCGCCGCAACGGACGAGACGCTGTGATCGTGGTGCAGAACTGGACGGACAAGCCAGTGGATTGCTCCGTGTCGTTCACGGTGGAGAAGAAGAAGTCGACCCACTTCAGCGTCGTGGCCGACGACACCGACTTCAGCGTGAAGGGCGCCGTTGCGCCGGAGGCCATCTACGCCCGCGACGCGAAGTTCAACGGAGGGCTGTCGTTCTCCCTCGGCCCGTGGGGTTGCTGGATTTCCAAGGTGGTCCAGACGGACAAGTGACGACGGGCCCTTTGGGGGTACTGTCCCCACAATGGGGTAGAAATCGCCGTTCTACGTTCTGGAATGATTTAGTCATGCCACCTTTACTCCACGGCGGGGAGGATGTTATAATGACCGCATCTGAAAGGAAGTGACACATGAAAAAATTGACATTGACTGCGGTTGCGGTCGTCGCGGCGGCGTTTGCGCACGGCGCGACCGTGTGCGGCACGGGCCGCGAGATGCCGAGGGCATACGTGCCCGCGATGCTCTCCAACGGGAGCCTCTGCATGACGGCGGACCATCTGGGCGGCGTGCCTGTCCCCTCTCAGCGGACGAAAAGCTGCCGTTTCTCGACCGGCATCTTCATCGCCGGGCGGCGGCTCCTCTACAATCTTTACGGGCACGGCAGCTACCGGCTCACGCTCGCAGTCGACGGCAAGCCGCTCGAAAATCCCGACCGCTGGTCCCAGACGCTCGATCCCCTCGCGGCAAAGTCGATCGTCACGAACGTGTTTGGCGACGTTACGCGCGTGGTCGAAACGTTCGTGGCGCAGGGCTGCGACACGATCGCCATCCGCCAGACGTTCCCCGGAACGGACACGGCCCGCCTCGCCGTCGGACTCGACTACACTCCGCACAGGGACGCGGAGGGGCGCATCGTCGTCGGGCCGTGGGAGGACGTGCCCGGCGGGTGCGCGTATTCTTTCACGGCCTACGGCAAAAACATCGACAAGACGCGCGTCACGATCCGTCATGCGCGGGAAGAAGGCGCGTTCGTGACGTTCATCTCGTACACGGGGCTGGACGGCAAGCCTTACGCGGGGACGTACGCCGACCTCGCCGGCCGCCACGAATCTGCATGGCGAAAGTACTATTCCGCGTCGTCCGTGCAACTCCCCGACGAGAAGCTGATGCAGCTGCGCACGATGGCGGAATACCAGTTGAAGTGCTGCGTCACGCGCTGGCACCTTCCGATTGGAATCCTCGTGTCGCACTGGAGCGGAAAATCGTTCGCCTTCGACGAGCTGTACGGGGTGCAGGGGCTTCTCTCCGCAGGACATTTCGACGAGGCGAAGCACGTTGCCGGATTCCGGCACAAAACGCTCTCCCAGGCGAAACTGCGCATCAACGGAAGCGGGGCACGGTGGTTTTGGCTGTGCTTGGAGGACGCCCTCCTGGAGGCATCTCCGCCGGGGCATTGGCTCGACCACATCTTCCACATGTCCGCAATCGCACAGACCTGCAACCTCGCGGCGGCGTACACGGACGACCTGGACTTCCTGCGCAAGAAGATGTATCCCGTGATGCGCGAGTGCGCGCGCTTCTACCGTTCGCAGTGCATCTACGATGCGCCGGACGGTTCGTCGTTCGTCTGCAAATGCACGGACCTCGAGCGACTCGGCGCGGCGAAGTCCCGTCCCTGCATGACCACGTGCGGCATCATCCACACGTTCAGGATCTGCGCCGACGCCGCAGACCGCCTCGGAGTCGATGCGAAGGAGGCGGCGGATTGGCGGGCGAAGGCGGCGCGGCTCGAGAAGTCGCTGCCCGTGAAGAATGGCCGCTTCGTGCCCGCTGCAAACGCGATGGACGCCGTATCCATGGGCACGCTCGCCGGATATTTCCCGTTCCCGATCTTCCCGCGCGGACACAAGGAGCAGACGGCGGCGGTCGATTTCTTTCTTGCGCAGGGAACGAAAGCCGGCAACATGTACAAGACCGGCAAGAAGATTTGCCCCTGGTATGCGGCCACGATGGCGATTGCGGCGCAGCGGGCGGGAAGATACGGGAAGGTCTATCCGTTCATCATGGAGGCCGCGTCGTCGTCTGGATGCTACGGAGAGATATGGGAGATCAACGAGCCGGGCGTGGCGGAGTTCCGGCCGTGGTTCATGACGGGCGCCGGCACCTGCCTCTACGCCATCAACCAGATGCTGCTTTCGGAACAGGACGGCGAATACCTCATCGGCGCGGGCGTGCCGAAGGAGTGGAAGGACTGGTCGTTCCGCCTGCCCGCCGAGGGCGGCTTCGAGGTCGAATGCGTCGTCAAGGGCGGCAAGGTGGATCGGCTTGTCTTGCGGCCGCATCCGGGTACGAAGGCGCAGGGACCGCGAAGGACCGTCCGAATCGTACTTCCGGACGGCACGCGCAAGACGATGGAAGTGTGAAAGCGAGAAAAGTTGAAGGGTTGAAAGGTTGAATGGTTGAAAGGAAATTTCCAGCGTGCTTCTTGACATGAAAATTCGGTATGTTGTATAATGTGCGCCATGGAGAACAAGCGCAAGATTCCATACGGCGTCATTAACTGGGCAAAACTGGTTCGCGAATGCCTGTTCGTGGACAGCACCCGTTACATTCGCGAGTTGGAGGGAGTGGACACGCCCGTGTTCCTGCGTCCGAAGCGGTTCGGCAAGTCCGTCGTCTGCTCGATGCTCGCGCATTACTACGATGTCAGTCTCAAGGATCGTTTCGATGCACTCTTCGGGATGACCGACATCGGGCGCGACCCGACGCCGCTCCGCAACTCGTTCCTCGTGCTGACGTTCGACTTCTCGACTGTGCAAGTGGGTACGCTCGCGGAAATAGAGCGGAACTTTTGGCGCAACGTCCAAGGCGCAGTGGAGTGTTTCGCCGTCAAGTACAGGGAACTTGCCGACTGGTCGAAGGTCGAGACGGCCACAGGACCGGCCGACTGCATCGACTGCGTGCGGGAGGTCATCCGCAAGAACCATCTCCCCCCGCTCTACGTGATCATCGACGAGTACGACAACTTCACGAACGAG
>CACZAK010000310.1 GCA_902779075.1 uncultured bacterium
ACGTCGACGAGTTCGTGCGTCTCGCCGGCGCGTCCGAGCGCGGTGGGCATTCCTCTCATCGCGGCGCGGGTGAGCACAGGGCCGGGCGTCACGCAGAGCGCGCGCACGTTGTGCGGGCCTCCTGCGATCGCGAGGCCCTTCACAAAGTTGAAAAGCCCAGACTTGGCAGTGCCGTACATTGTACCTACACCGTCGCCCTCGAAGCCAGTCACGGAACCGAGGCAGCAGATGACGCCTGATTTCTTCGCGACCATCTGCGGCATCATCGCGCGGGCAAAATAGACAGCACCCTTCAAGTTCACATCGAGCCCCCAGTCGATGACTTCGACCGGTTGCTCGTAGAACGGAACATTCGACTTGCAGCACCGCGCCTCGTTGCCGCCCGCGCAGGTGACGAGAATGTCGCACCCGCCAAGCGACACGGCGATTTTCGCTGCGGCCTCGGCGTGGGCAAACTCGCGCACATCGCCCACGCACGGAAAGACTTGCCCTCTCAACTCACCCACTCCTCCACTCTTCAACTCCTCCACTTCTTGACGAAGCCTCGCTTCGTCAAGATCGCACATCACGACCTTCGCGCCGAGCCGCGCAAACTCCTGCGCGGCCATGAGCCCCATGCCGCTCGCCGCGCCCGTGACAACGGCGACCTTTCCGCTAAAGTCAATTTCCTTCAACGCTGCACCTCCTCATGATTTCTTGCTTTGTCGCTTCGTCAACTTCGAGGACGTCGAGTTTCCACTTGTACGGGTCATCCTCCTTGTCCACGCACACGCGCGAGACGGTCGTATTGAATATCCCCTTCTCCTTGAAGAACACGAGCTGGTAGCCGCGAAGATCGCCTGGCACAGTCTGCATCAGGTTGATTGCAAGGAGATATTTCGCGTATGCCGCGTCGAGTGCTCCAGTGTCGTCCTTTGCCTCCATGAGACGCCATATTTCGGCAAGCATCGGAGCGAGCGCGGCGCGTTCGGAGATTACGCCTTCGCTACCAAGTCGCCTCGACTGGTAGAGCCACTGCCAGCCACCCCACGCGCTGAATATTGTCTTGAGGGGAGGCCTCGCGGCAAGTTCGGCCTTCATACGGCGGTTGGCCTCGAAACCGTCACGCACCTCTTCCTTGATCCAGCCATAGATTGTCGGATGACGCTCTGCGAGCTTAACGAGAAGATCAACGGACGGCGCGGGGCACTTGTCGCCGTTGTAGGTCTGGATTATCACAGGACGCTTCGCTACTTCCGCCAACGCTTCGTAGTAGCGGCACAGGTCGTCCTGCGTGCGGCAGTCGTCGGCTGGGCGCGAAATGAATACGATGGACGGATTGACGGACACAGCAAGCGACTCGCCGTGCCTCGCAAGTTCCATCATTTCGGCAGTGTTGCGCCCTTCTACGCCAAGGCAAAGTCGGGCACAAAACCCTTTTGCCGCTTCCGCGAGGTCGGACATTCCGCGCTTCTTCTCGTCCATAGTCAAAAGGTCGATGCTATCGTCAGACTGCGGCCAGATGATGCCGTCCACTCCTGCCTTGTCGACCCACTGCGCTTCCTTCACGAGGGAGCCATAGTCAATCGACCCGTCAGCAAGATATGGCGTAGTCAGAATCGGATATGCCCCGCGAATCGGCGCGTCGGCGGCAAAAGCACCAAGCGAAAGAGCAAGAGCGAGGGCAAGCAACGCCGCTTTTCCAACTTTCAACTTTGCACTCTCAACTTTCAACTTCACGACTCCCGATCCCTTTCAAAGAAGAAGATTCGCGCGATGCCAATCGCTGCAGCTCCGGCAAGCGCGAACACCGAAAGCGATGCGAGGCCAGCGCTCATCGAAAAATGCGCATTCATCCAACCGAGGACGGCAGGGCCAGAAGCCCCAATCACGCTTCCACCGCAGCCAAAGACACCGACCGCCGCCGCGCGGTAGCGTGGCTTTACGACCTCGAAGAGCGACGCATAGATGTTCGAGTCGTAGACGCCCGACGCAAAACCAAACACCGCCGTGCCGAAGATGCAGAGCACGGCGGATGGCGCAAGCGCAGTCAAAAGAAGCCCGAGAACGCAGAGAAATATGCCGGCGATGTTCACGTCAAACCTGACCTGCGGGCGAGATGCGGCAAAGCGGTCGGAGATCCACCCGCCCAGAAACACGCCAACAGTCGCGCCAAGGTAGAACCAGAATACGGCGTGAAATGCGGCAGAGGCGGCGGTGACGTCCGGAAACTCGCGCTGAAGATAGGCAATTATCCAGGTGTTGAAACTGTACTTCGCGTAAAAGTAGAAGCCGAGCCCCGCCATGAGAAGAAGCGCGGATGGTTTGCACATGACCGCTCCAAGTGCCTCACGGACGCTCGCCTTATCCTCCGTTGCCCCTTCTCCACTCCCCCCTCCCCGCACTTGCGGCGTGTCGCTGAGAAGCAGTGCAAGAGCGACGACCCAGACCGCACCCAAGGCACCAAACGCCATAAAGGCCTTGCGCCAGCCGCCTGCGCCGAGTCCGGCGAGATAGCCAGAAACGCAGCTGCACACGACAATCCCAGCGTAGATCACAATCTGGTAGATGGAAAACGCCGTCGCCCGCGTCTTGACGTGGAACTGGCCGATGAGCGAAGAATTGGCCGGCGGAAGCAGCGCCTGTCCCGCAGCGTTCACCACGCCGTATGCAACAATCAGCATACCTACGCCTGCGGCAAAGCCGGAGCAGAAGATTCCAATGGAAAATAGCGAAGTGCCAATGACGATCATCCACTTGCGGCTGAAGAAATCGGCAATGACGCCACCAAAGGGAATCGCCACTCCGAACACGAGCGTAAACGCGCTTCCGACGAGTCCAAGCTGCGCGTCGGTGAGTCCAGCGCCTGCAAAGTCCGCCTTTATCTGCGGCAAGACGGCATTGAATATCTGCCGCGACCCCTGCGCAAGAAAGTACGTTGCGGAGATGATTGCGAGCAGAATCCACTTGTAGTTCTTTGTACAGTCCTTCACCATTGTTGTTTATTATAACACATCCACACAGACAATATATCATTTTACAAATAAGAAATTACTCACTAATTCAATAATACTGTTGTGCGCCCGCGGCTACTTGGTGTATAATACGCGCCAGAATGAAAAGCCATATTCCCAATGTCACGATCGCCAGCATCTTTGCCGAGCCAGCCGGGCAACGCAAGTTCGCGGGTTTGTTCTCGTATCTTGGGACTGTCCACCGATGGAATCTGCGCATACTTCGCGCACAGGACGAGATTGCAGCATTCTTCGCGGACAAGAAAGCCCTGAACGGCATGGATGGCATAATCTATTCCGGAAGGTACGACAAGGCGGCGTTTAAGGCGATTGCGGCGCTACCGTGTCCTGTCGTGGTCATGGAGAACGAATCGCCGGAACTTGAACGGAGAACGCACAACCTCATTGTGATAAGAAACGATGCCGCCGAAATAGCCAAAGCCGCCTTGAAGACATTCATGGAGATGGGAAAGTACAAGTCGTTCGCGTATGTAGGCGACTTGTCGGGGCAGGAATGGTCGAAGAGGCGCGAATCGGCTTTTGCCAGGGAGGTAGTCGAAAAGACTTCAATGCAGGCGAATGTCTATTCGTCTTTGGCGGCAAGCCCAGACATCGACCACCCGCGGCTCGCCGACTTCCTGGCGGGGCTGGAGCAACCGGCGGCGGTTCTGGCTGCAAACGACATGCGGGCGATGGATGTCGTCGCGGCCGCGAAGAAGGCGAAAATCTCCGTGCCGGCGAAATTGGCAGTACTCGGGATAGACAACGATCCGTACGTCTGCGACGGCACTTCTCCTGCGCTGTCCAGCATTGAGCCGGACTTCCATGCAGAGGGCGCAGCGGCAGCGGAGCTTCTTGACAAGATGATGAGAAGCCGCGTTCCAAAAAGCGCGCGACACCTCTTCTTCGGCGTGAAGCGAGTCGTCATCCGAGAGTCGACGCCGCGACTTCCGCTGGCGGAAAGTCTCGTCGCAAGAGCGAAGGAATTCATCGACAAGCACGCAACAGACGGCATTTCGCCAGGAGACGTCGCAGCTCACCTCGGGATTTCGCGCCCCCTTCTGGACCTGCGCTTCCGCGAAACGCAAAAGACTTCCGTCGGCAAGCTCATCACGGCGACAAAACTCTCGGAAGTTGCGCGAAAGCTGCGAGAGACAAGGCTTTCCATTGCCGCCATTCAGGAAACCTGCGGATTCAAGAACGCCAACGCCCTGAAGAACCTTTTCAAGCGGCGCTACAACATGTCCATGCGCGCCTACCGCGCCAGATCCAGATAAAAGATGGTGCCGAAAAAAGAGCGCCCGCCTGCGCAAGCAGACGGACGCTTCCTTTCGCGGGCCGAACCCGGACGAGGTTACTTGACCTCGACTTCGGCGCCGGCCTTCTTGAGCTGCTCGGCGATCTTCTCGGCCTCGTCCTTCGCGATGGCTTCCTTGACCTTCTTGGGAGCGCCCGGCGGGACCGGCGACGGCCACGGCAGCGGCGGCGCTCACGCCCCACGCCTCTTCGAGGGCCTTCACGAGGTCGTTGATTTCGAGAACGGTCTTGCCCGACAGTTCCTTGATGATTTCTTCGTTAGTCATTGTCTTGTTTCCTTTGTTTTACTTGTCAACCCTGGCCGTTTTTCATGCCAGGGAAATTTTGTTTACTGTGCAGCGGCCTCGGCGGCGGGCGCCTCGGCTGCAGGTGCGGCGTCGCCCTCGCCCGCCGTAGCCTCGGCGGAGGCGGGACCCTTCTTGGCCTTCTCGGAGAGGACGCGCGCGAGACGGGTCGCAGGCTCCTTGAGGAGCATGAGGAGCGTCGCACGGAGCTGATCCTTGCCGGGAACCTTGGAGAGGGCATCGACCATCGCGGCATCAACGATCTTGTTGTCGTAGTCAGCGCCCTTGACGGACGCCTTGCCGCCGGAGTCCTTGACGAACTCCATGATGGCCTTCGCAACGGCCGTAGGCTCGCCGTGACCGGTGACGATCGCGGAG
>CACZAK010000311.1 GCA_902779075.1 uncultured bacterium
CCATGAAGAAGAAGATTTCCAAACTTGGCATAAGTGCCGAGGAACTAGGAATTTACGCAGTTGCAGTATAAGTTATAGGCAAGAACATGTAGAACGTGTTGTTGCGCGCGGGCTACTTGACGATGATCATCAATCCCTTGGGCTTGCGGATTCGCAGACCAGTATCGGTTGGCGTCAGCACGTACTTCTCGGCGTTCGCCATCTTCGGCACAAACGTCACGTTCGTCGGCTTGTTGGCAGATTGCCACGTAATCACGTAGCCGCGCTCGTTTCCTTCCACCTCGCCCTTCGCAAGCGACTCCATTTCCGTCTCGCGCCCGGTGAGGCTCACTGTCACGGCCGCGTTCGTCGCGAAAGTGACAAGGTAATCAGCACCATTATAAGTGCATTTCGTTGACCATGCACCGGTTTTCATCGAAAGGTCTATCGTCGAAGCGTTCAGCATTTCAACGTTATGGAAATACGACGACATCGGCGTAAACGTACCGTAAACATGATAGAGTGCTTTGGTGGGGTTTCCGCCCACAATAGTCTTACCGCCCGTGGTGCGGAATGTAAGATTGCTCACGGTGGATTGCCCGTAGTGCCGCAGTGGCACACCTATATCGTAGCTGCCGCCCTCCGTTCCATCCGTGTTGTGATCATGCCACCAGCCTGTGTTGCCTACCGAAGTTTTCACAGTTCCGTTCTTGAGCGTAAGATGCCCGTCCGCATACGCTCTGTCCCTGTTGTTCTGCCTGTAGAATTCAAAGTCAGGGTCCTTGCCTTGATAGGTGACGGTGAGTGTGTATCCGCCAAGGTCCCATACGACGTTGTCATCAATGAAATAGTCGTGCGACCTGCTCCCGGTCTGATTGTAGAATACGATTTCGGAATTCGCCTTGAGCGTAAGGTCTCGCATTTTGACGGTATTTGAGGACGTCTGCGAGTTCGGCGTGTTGTGCAGTTTCCCGCCGGCAAGGACAAGATGATAGGTGTTGAAATTATTGCCGAACGCATCAAATACCGCGCCCTGCGCGACTTCAATGCGGGAAACGGGAGAACCGAGCGGTCTCTTTGTATCGCTGTCGGAAGTTCCGGCGGCACCCAGCTTCAGCGTGCCCGCAGAGATAAGCGTTCCACCTGTGTATGCCTGTGTTGGCACCGCAACAGTCATCGTTCCAGCACCGCTCTTCACAAGGCGAAGATTCTCGGACATTGCAATCGCCTGGTTCTCGAAGGTGACACCTGATGTCGTTTCAATCTCGAGGATGCCGGGATTGTCGGTGTCAGTTGTCGAATCGGTGATTGTACAGACTTGCGCCGCATTGTTCGCGCCAGAGAAACCAAGGAGCGTGAGCTTGTTCCCACGAAGGTCGATGCGAGAGCCGTTCACTATTTTCGAGACATCCAATCCACGCCAGTCCTTGTCCGCAGAAAATGTCACGTCGTTGAAAAGAATGGACTTGCAGGCGATGGACTTGCCGCCCGTGAGGTCAAACGTCGTTGCACCGCTCACGATGACGTCGGTCGTCCACGAAGGAACCGCGTTGGCGACTGGATTGCTTTCGGCATCGGTACAGGACCAGTTGGCAGGATCGTTCAGGTCGGCAGGGTTCGTTCCCGCACCGGTCCACGTTGCAGTTGCAGGCGAGGCGGCAATGAGGTCGCCAAGTGCGATGCCGTCGAGGCCACTCTCGTAGATGCGGCAGATGTCCTCATGCCGCAGCGCGCGCGTCCATAGCGCGACATCGTCAACGCCGCCGACGAACTTCGAGCCATAATTCCCGGTTCCGTCCTGTCCGATGCAGAACGGATAGGCAGACTTCAGCACGAACGCATCGAACGTCAGCGCGTTCCAGTTCAGCGTCCCGTCACTGCGCCCTTGGTAGATAATGTGGGTTCCGTCATCCCGGCGGGAAATCGCGTAGAACGTCCATTTCGTATTGCCCTCTACGTGGTAGGGGCCGATGTCGAGACGCTCGTTTCCCGAACCCGAATTGAGCGTCACGCCGCGATAGTTGTAAAGCAGCTTGCCCGCGCAAAGGAGCGTACCGACGGCCGGTCCCCCTCCCGACCATGGCTTGTTCGCCAATATCACGGGGTCGCCGCTCGCCACCTGGTTCATCTTCACCCAGACTATCACCGTATAACTCTTGTTGTCGCCTTCGTAAGTCAACGACTGCGATCCCTGCAACCGAAGGTAACTGCCGGAGGGGATGTCGCAATAGCCGCCGACCTGACCGCCCGCCGTGAGCGCGGGCGCACCGTTCGTCTGCGATGTTATGCCGTCGTTGATCTTGTTGTCGTAGTCCTCGTCAAACGGAAGGTACGCGGCAAGCCCGGCGGAAAGCGGACGCTCTGCATCGACAATAGTCGAAGTGTCGCGCCGGGTCGCCTCAAGTCCCTCAACGGTCACGCCGAAATGGGCAAGGGCCGAGGCCGTCACGTCGAAGTTATAAGGACATCCGGGAATGCGACCCGAGGTGACGGAACGTCCGGCGATGACGATCGGCACGGTCACGCCGTGCGTCCCGGAAGCTGAGTTACCGTGTGATTTCTGGTAGCCGCCATGATCAGAGGTGACAAGAATGAGCCAGTCCTCGTCCGCGAATGTCGGGCGGTTCGCGATGGCGGAGAGGCACGCGCCAAGGTAACCGTCCGTGACCGCTAGTGCGTTCGTATAGCCGGAACTGAAAGGATAGTAGTACCCGGCATGTCCTGCGGAATCCACGGCGTCGATAAAGTACATCGTGGCGTCCGGCGCGTCGGCGGAGGCAAGGAGCGCGGCAAGATCGGTTGCGTTCTGCGCGTCGGAGTTGCCGAGGAATGTGACACCGTCGGCAGGGCCAAGCGAACCATCCTCGCTCCACGAATAGACAAAAAGCGCGGACGTGCCGCTCTTCACGTCGACGACGCGCTTGAGCCACGTCGGATACGTCGCGTAGTTGCCGCTCGCTGTCTTGCCATTCGCATCCACACCGTGCTTGGATGGCGTGAATCCCGTTGCAATCGAGACATGGTTCGGCGCACTCACCGAATCTGTGCCAGGAGTGATCAACCCCGTCACCGACCACGCACCGTTGTAGCCCGCCTGCCACGTGCCGTTGCGGAGCGCGGTCAGGTTCGGCATCGAGCCCGATTCGATGCCGTCGGCGCGAAGTCCGTCGAACATCACCATAAGCACCATCGGACGGCGCGCTCCGTCAGCGTTCGCGGTCATCGGGATTGCGGCGGTTGCCGCGATTGCCGCCGACAAGAT
Organism: uncultured bacterium; assembly: GCA_902779075.1. The sequence goes on from CACZAK010000311.1 coordinate 3,242, forward strand.
GGCGGCTTTCCCAGTTAGTTTCCTCATGTTCATTTTAGGGTTTCCTTTTGTTGCCCTTGCGGGCGGATGTTTGGTTTGTTGAAGTTTGTTTGACGGGAGGGGACGCGACGGGGCGCGTCCCTCCCGCTTTATGGACGCGACGGAGCGCGTCCCTCCCGTTTTACGCCTCGGGCGCGGGCTCCGGGTCTTCCTTCTTGTGCTTCGCGGGCTGGGCGGCAATGCGCTTGTACTGCTCGACCACGCCGACCGCCGCCTTGATCGCCTTCGCCGCCTCTTCCCGCCGCGTCGACGGCGCGCATGATCCGCACCGAGTCGCCAGTCTCGCCTGCGAGCCGCGGAAAATCCGCAACAGACACGTCCGCCACGCTCATCCTCCTACCGCACGAGGATCATGATGCCGCGTGTGATGTACAGGCCGTCGTCCTTCTTTTGCAAGCCGAAGTGCTCGCCGTCAGCGCTCGTGAACCTCAGCGTGGCGAGGTTCGCCGGCGTCTTGTCCGTCCAGTCAACGATCTTGTCGCCGGTCTTGACTTTCCTCTCGCCCAGCTTGATCTTGACCGTCGCGTTGTCGGCAAAGGACACGGTCTTGCGCGCCGTCTGCTGTGCGGCCGTCAGTCCATAACTGTTGGCCGCATTCGCAATCGAAGACTGTATCGACCAGGCTCCGGTCTTCCCCGACAGGTCGATCGTCGAGCCGTTCATCATCGTGCAGCCGTAGAATGTCGTGCTGATCGGGGTGAACGTTCCATACACATACAGGCCATACGCCGTGCCTGTTCCCCACTGGGTTTGCGATCCGGCGATCTTGTAGTCATGCACCGACGCAGGTTCAAACATGTGCGCCCTGAGATTGATCTCGATATCCACGCCATTGCCGTCAGCGGGCAGCTTGCCGACGTATTCCACCGTTGAATCGAACACGAACCTGCCCGTCTCGCCTGCAAGCGACGCATCAATGTAGTAGTACTGCGATCCAGTCCCGCCCGAGAATGTCAGCGTGTGCCCGTCAAGATCCAAGTGACTGCCTGACGCCCCGATATGCAAATTGACGTCGGTGCCATTCAACAGCATGATCTGCGAGTCGGCCGTGACGGTGGTGAGCATCGCGACATCTCCGCTGAGGTTGCCGTACAGCAGTCCGCCAGCGAGGACGATGTCGTTTGTGAACGTGTGCGAACTCTGCACCATGAACGTCGCATTGCTCTCAACGGTTACCGCGCCCGTGCCGTACACGGTGAAATCGCCCTCTCCGCTGTAGGTCACCGAGTTGGCGGGCTCCTGGGCCGTGCCTTCCGCGACGAGCGTTCCGCCCGTGTACGTCTGCGCAAGCGTGGAGACGAACGTGCCCGCGCCGGACTTCACGAACTTCAGGTTCCCCGCGAGCGCCATCTTTGTGTTGGTCGCCGTTCCTTCTGCGACGACCACTTCGAGCGTGCCGGTCTGCTCGGCGGAGTTCGTCACGGTGAACGCCGTCGTGCTTCCTGCCATGCTTCCGGGCAGCTTGACGTGTCCGCCGTTCACGTCCAGCACGGCCCCTTCGTCGAAGAGGAACGGGAACTGCGTGAGATCGGTCGTCACGTTCCGTGCGCCCGTGAATCCGGTCAGCACGAACGCGGCGGGGGCGGGCGAGAAGTTCGTCGTGCAGATGAGGTTGTATTCCTCAACCGAGGAGAAAAGCACCTGCATCGTGTCCGTAATGCCCTGCGTCCATTCCCCGTCGTATTCATGGGTCCTGTCGCTGAAGTACTTCCACTCTCCATTGACCCACTTCGCGTACGCGGGCTCTCGTGCGTCCTTCACATAGACACCGTGCTCGCTCTCGTTGTCCTTGATCACCAGCGACTTGTCCGCCACCGCGACGCCGTTCGTGTACAGCGTGAACTGGAACGCCGCATTGGGATAGGTGCCCGCCTCCCACGTCAGGAGGCAGTCACCCGCGTCAAAGGCGCGGTCGCCCATGTCCAGCGCGATGGACGCCTTGTCCACAAACGCAACCTGTCCGGCAATGCCATACTCGAGCGCCGCGACATACGTCACCGACGTACCCGACGTGTCGAACACGCCGTCAATGGTGGAAAGGTCGATGGTCGAACCGTCCTGCATCATCAATGGCGGGCGAACGCTTCCTGCGGTATATGTTCCGTAGATGGCAAGGTGCGCTGCGACCAGGTTCTTCTTCCACCGCTCTGACGAATATGTCAGGTCGTGGAACGACGCATTGCCGCCCGTTCCCAGTTTGAGGGCGGCGGTACCCGTAACCTCCACGTCAAGGCCCGTCGCGGACCCTGCGCCCCGCAGCCATTCGGCGAAGCCGCCGGAGAACACCATCTTGCCGTGGTCGCCTTCCGCCACCGTGATCTCGCCGACCGCGATGTAGTCGTCGAGGGCGAACGTGAGCGTGTGGCCGTTCATCGCGAGCGCGAGCGTCGTCTTGTCGGGCTTGCCGAAATAGAACCACTTGCCCGTGATCGTCGCGTTGCCCGAAAGCGTGAACGACGAACCGAGGATGCGGTAGCTGTCGCTGTAGCCATTCGCCCCCGCACCGCTTTGCGCATGGAGCGTCCCCGCAAGGTCGTAGCTGTAGATGCAGGTGGAGGTACTGAATACGGCGTGGTCGAACGTCGCGCCTGCGCAGACGGTGACAAGCGAATCCTTGGGACCGACGGGGTAGCTGTTGATGCCGAGCCTCACCGTTCCGTTCGAGACGACCGAGCCGCCGACGTACGTCTGACCGCCCTTCGACGCCACGAACGTTCCCTCGCCGTCCTTGACGAGCTTCATCTGCCCGGCGAACGCCACGGACGAGTTCTCCACCGTCTCGTCGCTCGCAACGTCGACATGCAGTTCGCCGCCGGTCGTCGTGTCGGTAATCGTTCCCTCGCCGTCGAACGAGGCCATGCGGAGCTTGTGTCCGTTGAGGTTGACCGTCACGCCTTTGGGTATCGGGAAGGCAAGTCCGCGCCAGTCGACATCGTCAGAAAGCGTCGCATTCGCCGCTTCAATGGAGAAATACGACCACGGAACGACAGTTCCAACCGGGGCGTTCATCGCGGCAGAGCCGCTGCACACGTAAACGCGTGTGCGGTCGCACGGAAGCGCATCGTTCAACCTTATGCCCGACGAATTCCGGCAGTCCCAGTTCGCCGCGGAATCAAGGCTGACGCCGTCGCCCTCTCCGGTCCACGTCGCCGTCACGGGAATCGTCGCCGCCGTAACCACAACGGTCTTGCCGTCGCCCGAAAGCGAAAGCGTGTAGAGCGGATTGGTCGTGGCGAAGTGCGCAAGCACGTCGCTCTCGCCTGCGGGCAGCACGAACGAACCGACCGTGAGCGCGTTGGTCGTTCCGCCGTCATAGTAGGTGGAAACGTCGAGGATGATCTTCGAGTCCGTGCCGAATGTCAGCGCCCCGCCCACGTTCACGGCGTAGAGCGGCACGGTGAGCTGCAAGCCTTCGCCGATCTCCAGCGCCTGCGGCGCGAACCGCGAATCGGCCGCACTATGGAGAGCCGCCGTCCCGGCGGCTGCGCTGCTCGCAAGCACAAGTTTCTTCGGCGTGACAAAGGTATCGTTGGTAAGCTCCACGCCGTCGGCGAGCGTCACCGCCACATCGACCTCAGTATCTTCGAGCGTGGGGTAGATCGTGGTGCGCGTGGTGTTAGCCCACGCCTCGTTCGTCGTATCCCATTCTCTCACCGTCCACGAGGCGAGGCCGCCCGCCCACGTGCCGTTCGCCGAGACCGTGCGCACAAGGTTCGTCGCGTCTAAAGGCGGCAGGCATGGCACGTTGTTCGTGAGCCACTGGATCTGCTCCGGCGAAAGCGAGTGGTTGAACAGCGCCACTTCGTCAACGAACACACCGGAGTTGACCATGCCAGCGGTTCTAGGAGACAACCGCCAAGTCCCGTCCGCCTCATTGCTTTGCCGCCCTGCCAGCATTGCATTCACTACGTGCGACGGATCAGGCGTTATACCGTATGTAGCGCTTCCCTTCAGAACACCGTCCATATAATAGTCGATCTTCTGCTCCGCGTCGTTCCACACGGCGCAATAATGCTGCCAATTATCCGACTTGCGGGCAAATGGGCCAACTGACGGAGAGCCTCCATAAAAATAAAGGCCCGCAGGGTTGGCATCATTGAATTCGTACCGTATGTACCGCCCACCAACTCCGAATGTGAAACAATCCGACCATTGGTTAGGCTTCGCATTGCCGCGCATCCATAAGGAAAACGTGAAGCCGGAACCAACAGTCGCGCCGAGACCCGCGCCAGAGTATATACGCCATGTCGCCCTGGTTCCTGCGTTCATTGCGTAGGCCGTGCCGAGAGCGGCGTTTGCTGTTGGCGCGGTGATATAGCCCGTCGTGTTTACGCCAGGATTATTCTCCTTCTCGTCGCCCCAGAGGAAAGCGACCGCCGTACCTGTGCCGGAGTTGACCTTGGCGGTCGCGCCGAAGGTCGCGTTCGTCGTGTCGAAGTGCCAGCAGTAGGGCATTTCGCGTCCGGGACCGGCGACGGGCTGGGCGGGCTTGTATTTCGCGAGCCACTTCACCTGCTCGTCCGTCGCGGGATAGTCGAAGAGCGCAAGCTCGTCGAGGCAGGTGCCGCCCGTGTTGGTGGCGCGGTCGGCGCCGTCGTAGAGCTGCCGC
>CACZAK010000312.1 GCA_902779075.1 uncultured bacterium
CCGTCCTCAAGCGTGTAGATGACTTCGATCACGAACTTTGACGTCAAGAACCGGGCAGTCGCCGTGCGAACGCGAACAGGAACTTCTATGGGATTGTCGAATTCATCGTAGTCCTCGTACGTATCCTCGACCTCGGGCGACACTTCGGGAACCGCCGAAGCGCTTACCTTCGTCTTCGCAATCGTGCCGGCGAGCGCAACCGTTCCGCTCGCCTTTGCCTTTGCCGTCAGCGACGCTTTGCCGCCGATCATGCATGACGCACAGACCAAATCATAGGCGTAGCCGCCCTTGGCCTTCTGCAACGCGAACTTCTCGACACCCCCCACGCCGCTCGCGGCCACTGCCCTCGCAACCTCCTTCGCCTCGTCGAGCGCAAACGGGCTGCGCTGCGCGGAAATCCACGCCGGGGCCGTCATGCTCGGCATCTTGGTGTTGTAGCTGTAGTAACTGCCGACTAACTGGAGCGCGTCCCATCCGGCGTTCGTGTCGATCTCGAGATTTGCAACCCAGACATTGATTCCGCCCTTCAAATAGCCCTTCGTGATCTTCTGCGTCTTCTTGAGCGTGACAGCATACACGCCATTCGACTCGCTGTCGAATCCCGAGCCCGAAAGCGCAACGCCGCCTATATTGGCCGTGACCTTGCCAGCCGTCGTCACCGTTATCTTCGCAGACGACGCCCAACCATCCAGGATCGGCGTGTAGTAGCCATATATTTCCTCGTCATCGCCTTCATCCGCCCATTCGTCCGTGCCTTCGTCCTCATCGTCGGGCGTGAGGACGTTCGTATTGGCGAAACCGTTGTACGTGCCGGCAAGCGCAGCCGGGAGCAGCGCCTCCACCATGAATGTCGCGCTCGCCGTAGATGTGTACGTCTTGGCCTTCTTGCCGGTCCCGACGGTCTTCTTCATCGTGAACGTGACGGTGTACAGGCCCGTCTTTGACGCCGCGCCGACGATGGCCGTGCCGTTCCAGGAAAGCCCCGTCGGAAGTCCCGTCACGGACGCAAGCTTCCATCCGTTCGTCGCAAACACCTCCACTCCAAGGTCAGCGAGCGTCACACTCGTCTTCATTCCGCCGTCGAAGACGTATGGCAATAGCGTCGAAGTCTTAAGGCCTGCGATCAGTCCGTTCGCGATCGCCGCCGAAGAGTTCGGCGCGACGATCCTGACGGTCTTCGCCACGCTCTTCCCGGAGCGGTTCTTCGCCGTAATCTTCGCCGTATAGACGCCCGGCTTCATCTTCGACGAATCCGTCACCTTGAGAACGTATTCGTCGTCCGTATCCGGAACGCGCACGAGACCGATGCCCGCAGGCGCGCCTGAGAGCGTCACTGTCGGATAGGATAGCGAATCCGCCACGACGGCGATTTCGCGGCCTGGATCGCCTTCCGCGTACCACATGTCAGAAGGATCTACCGCCAGCGCCAAGGCGGCGTCCGCAGTCTTCTTCGCGAACACGGCGCGGACGGAGACGTTCGCCGCCCCCATCTTGAATGTCACGCTCGGCTGGCGGCACTTTACAGCGCTTGGCCAGGGCGTGCCAGGATCGTTGAGGTCTTCCCACTTCACGAACACATAGCCCTTCTTCGCCGCCGCCTTAAGCGTCACCTTGCTATTGAACGTCTTGGTTCCCGCGCCGCTCACGGCACCCGCCGTCTTGGCGGATACGGACGCCGACACCTTGTACTTCCGCACCGTCCAGCGAGCGTAGTACGTCACGTTCTTCGTCACCTTCGTAGTCGGCGTGATCTTTGTCCCCTTCGTCTTCGCGGTCCACCATCCGGCGAACGCATACCCTACGCGAACAGGCACGGGCAGGTCTCCCACCGCCGTTCCCCTTTCGACTTCGCGTGCGGCTTCCTCGTCATTATCAAACGCGCCGCCGTTGGGATTGAAAAACACGAACCAAGTCTCGACCTCAGGATCTGGCTCGGGTTCAATCGGCATTGGCTCCAGCGAACCATCTGGCATATAATAGCGAATCTGCGCGTTGGAACTTCCGTTGACAAGACTCGTCTCGTTCACCTTGCCCTTGAGCGAAATCGGCAGATACACCTTCTCCAGCGCCGAACAAGAGGCAAACGCCTCCTCGCCAATTGCGACCACGTTGCTTGGAACATACACTTCGACGAGAGCGCGGCATCCGCAGAAGACCTGCTTGCCGATTTCGAGCAGCGAATCGGGGAGCGCGACGTCCGTCAACTTTGCATCGAAGGCGAAGGCCTGTAACGGGATCTCCGACACACCCTCCTCCACAACAGCATTCGTGAGGCCGTTGCGGTAAGAGAACGCACATTCGCTGATGCCGCGCACGTCGCCGGGAACCGTTAATTCGGTCAGATTCGGCTGGCTGCTGCCGACAATCCATCCGTCGACCATCTCCACGTGTTCGATCGTGTTCGTGTCGAGGAACGTGCAGTTTTCGAAAGCGATATCCTCGACCACCTTCACGCTGTCGGGGATGGTGAACGACGAAAGCCCCGTGCAACGGCGGAACGACGCGTTGCCGATTACCTCAACGCCCTCCTCGACCGTGACGTTCGTCAGGCTCGTACACCACTCGAACGCGCCCATCGGGATCCGCTTGAGCGAGGCGGGAATTGTCACGGACGTCAGATTCGTGCAGCCCTCGAACGCGTTGTCGCCCATCGCGACAAGGACGTCGGGCAACGAGACGGCCGCCAACTTCTCGCAGTACCCAAACGCCAGCTGCCCGATGTTCGTGACGCCCGAGGGGATGTTCACGGCCTGAATTTTCTGGCAGCTCTGGAAGGCATAGCTCTCGATCGATTTCAGCACGGCCGGGAGAGAGACGGCCTCAAGCGACCTACAGCCGCTGAACATCGAGTCGCCGAGCGTCTCGATTCCCGGGGGAAGAACGACGCTTGTCACGTCCCGACAATCTTTGAAGAGCCCGTCCGCAACGCCATTCACGCCGAAGAGGTCTATCGCGCCGAATGGATTGTCCACGCCCACGGCCCAGCTGGAGAGCAGGCAGACGCCCTGGACGGTTTCCTTGTCGAAGATCGAATCGGGGCAACCTTCAAACGCCCTTTCGCCGACCCAAACGACGCTTGGCGGAATCGACACGCTGCGAAGGGATTCGCATTGGTTGAACGCGCAGAAGCCGATGGTCTCAAGACCTTCGCGGAGGGTCGCGGACGCCAGGGCGCCGCATCCGCAGAACGCGCGGTCGCCGAGATGCCTGACCGACGACGGAATGTCAACGGCCGCAAGCGAGAGACAGTTCATGAACGCTTCGGTCTCGAGGACCTCGACACCGTCGCCGATCGTCGCCGTCTCAAGCGCGGAACACGCCGAAAAGGCCCTGTCGCCGATCGTCTTCACGCTGCCCGGGATGTCGACGCACTTCAGCGCGTAGCACATCGTGAACGCGTCCTTCGCGATGTTGGTGACCGTGTTCGGAATGTTCACGCGCTCGAGCGCCCGGCAACGGCAGAAGGCGTTCTCCCCGATATCGAGGCATCCCGCGCCGACCGTCACGTTCGTGATGGTCGAACCGCTGTCGAAGTAGAACGCGTTCGGCGCGATGCGGCGGATGCCGTCCGGCAGCTTCACGCTCGTCACATTCGTGCAGTTGCGGAAAAGCCCAGGGGCCATGTCGCGAACGGGATATGTCGTATTGCCGTCCGGACCGTCAGGTCCGATCCGCGCCGGAACCACGATGTCGCCCTTGCAGGCCTCCCTCGCGTTGTAGTCCCAGAATCCCGGCGTGGAGATCGTCGCCTCGCCGTTGGACACGACATATCCCCATGTCAACTTCTGTGCCGAATCGTACCAGCGAACCTCCTCGTCCGCCTGCACCGCAAACGCCGCGGCGAGAACCGCAGCAACCAGTCTGATTTTCATTGCCCCCCTTGTTTATTTTGATTGCCTAAGAACCTTACATGGCAGGAACGGTATCTCCTATATTGATTTTGGCTAAATGCCTTCTCCATATTGCATTCACCAACGCACCCCCACAATCTTGCCATCTACTAGGAAGACTGCATAAGGCCCATATTCGTCACCGTCCCACGCAACGACCGCCGTCGCGCTAACCGTCTTCTTGTTCTTGCCGGTGCCCGTCGTGCGAGCGATCGTGGCCACTCCGTTCGATGCCACCTTCAGATTCCAGACAAGCCCATCATCGTCCGTCAGCGTCTGCGTCCCCAGTGCGACAAGTTCAGCGGCAAGCGCCTTAGCATCGGCATTGTCGCCAAATGGATTGCGCCGCGCCGAGACATAGAGGTCGGCATTCGACGGCACGAGCGCAGACTCGCCCCCGTTCAGCGCCACCAGCGCATCCGCAAGTTTCACGGTGCCGTTGAATGTAAGCACGTCCGTGTACTTCTTAGCCTTCTTCCCCGTACCTACCGTGCGCGTAGTGAGAAGGTTGGCGCAGTAGCGTCCAGCTTCGTCAACCGTCCAACCTGTCCGCGCAAACGAGAGCGTCCCGACTTTGGCAGTGATCTTGCCCGCAGTAGTAACGCTTACCGTGACCTTACGTTTATAGTAGTAATCGGCATCATAGCTCCAGCCATTGAATGTGCCACGCGCAAACGCGGGCAGGGCCTTGACCTGCATCTTCATAGTGAACGTCTT
>CACZAK010000313.1 GCA_902779075.1 uncultured bacterium
CGATGTCCTTCAACGCGAGCATCCCGCTCTCCAGCATCCGCTTCGCCGTCGCGAGCATGGTCTTGCGTTCGCCCTCGCGCTTGCCCTCGCGCTTGCCCTGCGGCCTTGGCCTCGACCGCACGGCGCTCCGCGAATTCTTCTACTGCTTTGCACATGATGCGCCTCCCTTCTTCTGAATCCTTTAACTGACTAACTCTCTTCTTGAGAACGTCGTAATGCATCTTATTCGCATCGCGACAGTTGAAATCGCACATGAGACGCCCCAAGGCGTCATCGCCACGCCACATCCCATTGGCATAGACAACATGTGCGCCGTCGCCGAAATCCAAGCCGCACTTCTTGTCCATGCGGTCGAACACGTACACACCCTGCCCTCGCCCCATCACGTCGTTCTCGGTGATAATGATGACATACGTGTCGCGCAACTTGCCGAAGTCTTCACCGGACTTGAGCGCGTTCGCATCCATCAGCGCGGAATTGTACCTCGCACGCTTCGGCTCGGCGCCCTTGTCGGCACGTTGTATCTCGATGTCGTATTCCCTGCCCTTCGAATCTCTCGCGAACACGTCGAACCTAACGCCGCGTCCCTGAAGGCTCTTGATTGGATACTCGGTCTGAGACTTGATCACCTTCAGGTCCTTCTTGCCGATGATGACTCGCAAGATAAGCTCGATGCACTCCGGCGCGTTCTCAAGGCACTTCGACATGAAGGTGTCATCCATGAGCCGGAAGTTCTCGATCAGCGCAAGACACTCAGGATTCATGACGTGCTCAGAGCGCCCCGCCCTCGCCTTGCCGGGGGCGGACGCTTTTCTTCTGCCGTTATGCTTTGCCTTCGTCATGTTTTTCTCGTTTTTCCGCCTGAGGGCACATCGCCCCCAAGCACTGCATATTTTACACTATCTCCTTTTTTGGTGTCAAGGGACGGGCGGACAAAAAAACTTTCCGTGGCCTGCCGCCTTTGTTTTTGGGTTAGTCGGCGGAATGGTGGGGCGAGCCGTCCTCGGCGAGCCGCCTCGCCCTACCGGTCAAAGCAAGCCCCCTGCAGTCCGTTTGCGGGGGGCTTGCTATCTTATTGCTCACTTGAGAAGCTCCTGCACGACAAAACCGTATGGGCCAAGGCGAATCTTGCCTTCCGCCTCCGCCTTGAAGTTCTCGGCAAGAAGCGGTTTCTTCGTGTTGTCGATTCTTATGCCGACCTCCGGCATGAACGCCGCCGGTTCCGGACGCAGGTTCGCCGCGACGAATACGGCACGATTCCCATGCCGGCGCACGAATGACACGACATTCACTTCCTCGCCGGCCTTCAACCATTCCTGCGTCCCGTCGTAGAACACCGGATCGTCGTGATGCATCTTTGTTAGGCTCCTGATAAGCGCAAGGCGTTTCTGCCCGGCGGGCTGCAGGGCGCGTCCCCAATCGACCGACCTGTATGCGCGGCGTCCATCCCCGACCGGCGCGAAGAACGTGGTCATCGCGTTGTCGGCGATTTCATTGCCGTTGTAGAGCATCGGAAGTCCGCGCCTGAGGAACATCAGCACAAACGCCGCGTTCCCCGCCTCTACGGGCAAAATGCGGTCGAAGCGGTTGGGACCGTCCATCTTGGGGGACGCCAGGTCGTGGTTGTCCATCATCACGAACATCAGCGAGTTCTGCGGCAGACGCGCCTCGTACCGGCGCATGTTGTCCATGATCTCGCGGAGCGGCTTCCCCTTGACGTACTTCTGCACGCCGACCTTGGGGTTGAGGAACCCCCGTATCCCCACGCTCCACGGCCAGCCGTAGTTCGCGTCGAAAGCCTTCCCCAGCGCCTTGGGCTGGTTGCCCTCGTTTATCAGTACGAGTTCGGGGGTCACCTTGCGGCAAACTCGTGCCGCCTCCTCCCAGAACTCCACCGGCACCATGTCGCCGGAATCGCACCTGAAGCCGTCCGCACCGTTCTTCATCCAGAAGAGCATGGAGTCTATCAAGTACTTGCGCGTCTCCTTGGACTCGAAGTTGATGTACGGGAAGCGCCACCGCGTCATCTTCACCGTACCGTCGGCGTTGCGCTGGAAGGCGTCCGGGTACATGTCCTTCAGCACGCAGTTGGGTCCGCAGTGGACATAGACGAGGTCAAGGAACACCTTCATGCCGAGGGCGTGGGCCTTCTCGCTGAACGCTTTCCAGTCCTCGAACGTACCGTATTCTGGATCGACCTTGTTGAAGTCCGTCACGCGGTACGGGTTCTTCGGCGACTTGTAGCCGCTGCGCCTCTGAGAAGGACTCCAACCCGCCTCGTCTTTGTCGAGATCCATCTCCACGAACGGTATGAGGTACACGACGTCAACTCCGGCGGAGCGCACATGCTCCAGCATGTCCGTCGCGGCCTTGAACGTCCCCTCGCGGGTGAAGTTCCGCAGGACCATCTGATATACCGTCGCCCTTTTGAGGTATTCGGGAAGCGGACGGTCCGCGCCATGTGCCGCGAACGAGAACGCGGCCACGAGCGCCGCCATCAGGACAAGTTCCACCACTTTCATTCGCAATGCCTCACGACCTTCACTTTACGATAATGACAAGCCCCTTGTGAATCTCGCGGTCATACATGAGCGATACGTTGTCGAGAATGGAGGCTATGTTGTCGGCTGTTGATTCACGATGGAATTCTAGCGTATAGACACCCGCCTCATGCAACTTCACATCCGCCGCAAACTGTTCAAACACATCAACATGGCTGGACGTAGCTTCTTTCTCGTACACGATTTCTCCGTCGAGACCTTTCCCCCTTCGGATTCTCGCCTTCGTCACTGGATTGACCGTATTGGCACGCTTGGCGTGAACAAACGAAAGCCGATAGACTCCTGGAACGTCAACCTTGAAGTCCTGCCAGACCGAATCGCCGGCGTAACCGCTCAATGTCTGCATGTAAAACGCGTATGTCCCCACGTCCAGTGCCGCGTTTACCCATGTTGAACCACCGATTGCCAATCCCATCCTGCCCGTAGAACCAGATTCCGTCCAGAATGGATTGACGTAGCCCGCCTGGTTACTCTGTAGGTATGTCCCGCTATTCTTTGACGGATCAATCGTACCATAGTCGAACCCACCGTTCAATATCAGATTCGTCGATGCAATGACAGACACGCAGTCAATGCTGGAATCGGTAGCAGTAGCGTTCCCAGTGGCGTTATTCGTGATCGAGAGCGTATAGGAAGTCCCCTCCGTAAGATAGGCCTTGAAATACGCAGTCCTGATGGCGTTCGTCGTGCAACTGACCGAACCAAGCGGCTCGTCGTCAATGTTCGCGAATATCTTCAAGGTACCGTTGCCTGAAGCCTGCCGGTTGATGTACTTGAACGACACCTCGTAAACCCCTGTCGTAGGAGCAATGATTGTCTGCGACAACACAGCGTTCCCACGAAGTACGACTGCTACCTCGCCGTCCGGCACATCTCCTGCAACGTATGGACTACTCCCTTTTGTTAGTACGAGCGTCCCGCTATATGACCACGCCTCCGGGACGAACGTATTCTGGACGAATGTCTTGTAAGAGAAACTGGCGTCCGTCTCGTTGCGGTAGTCCTCGAAACTGCCGTTGGAGATGAGATTGTCCATCAGCTTCATTTCCACGCGGTCGATGATGGAATCGCCACTATCAGAAGAACTCTTGGCGTGCTCCAGCTTCAGCGTGTACGTACCCGGCGTAAGATAGGTCTTCGCGTACGCAGTCCGAAACACGGTAACAGGGCAGGCGAAGCTGGCGAGCGTCGTCTCGGCGTTACTGGAATCGACAATCTTCACGTAGATGCAACCACCCGTATATGAGCTACGACCGGCATATCGGAACGACACCTCGTATGTGCCGGCATCCGTTACGGTGATGGGCTGAGAAATCGTCCCGCTGTTCTGAAGGTACACGGCAATTGCACCATCCGGGACGTCGCCACCGCCAAGGAACGGACTATCGCCTGACGCGCAAAGCCCCGCACCGCTTGTATATGACCAGTTGTTTGGATACCGGCTATTACTCATGCCGGCGTGAAGCTGCGTATTGGTAAACGCATCGTTTGTTCCGGCGACAAACGACTCGAAACTACCGTTCAAAAGTATAGATGGATTATCCGCCATTGCCGCCATCGGGATTGCGGCACCTGCCGCGATTGCTGCCGCTGAGACGGCGGCTTTCCATGTTTGTTTTCTATTGCTCATTTTCTTTTTCCCTCTCTGTTGTTGCCCTTGCGGGCGGTTTGTTTAAGGTGTGGCAAAAGACATCGGACTTCTGACAACGGACGATTTGCGAAGTCCGAT
>CACZAK010000314.1 GCA_902779075.1 uncultured bacterium
AAAGTGTAAAATGTAGAGTGTAAAGAGAGAGAAAGACAACGGCATAAATCACACCATGACCGCTACCCTCCACAGCATCGACCAGAACCGCACGCAGACCGCGCCTCTCGGCCCGCGTTTTTCACACACCAAATTTTCAACAAAACAAAGAAAGGCAAAAGGCATGGAAACAAAGACTATTCGCGCCGTACTTGCGGCAATCACAATCGCCGCGAGTGCGATACTTCCGTCGTATGCGGCGGAGAAGTCGGTGACGCTGACGTGCGGCGGCTACACCGGAACCGAGACGTTGGCGAACTTCCAGGCGCTGATACGCCTGACCGACGGACGTTACGGATTCCACTACGCCGACTGCGCCGACCAGGTGGAAGGCACGGACGTGTGGTTCTCGTCTGACCCGGAGGGGAACGACGTCCTTGAACGCGAAATCGACACGTGGAATCCGAGCGGCGATTCCGACGTCTGGGTGAGGATTCCATCCCTCACCAACGGCACCGAGATCACGATGCACTGGGGCGATGCGTCCAAGGCGCAGCCCGCCACCAACACGGTGGTGTGGAGCGACTACGCGGGCGTTTGGCACATGGGCAAGGCCAGTGGCGCGGAAGTCGAGCCAGATGCGACGGGCAACGGCCTTGATGCGACGCCGCACGCCTCCACGTACAATAACAACAACGGCAACACGGACTTGATGGTTGCAGTTGCGGATGGCGTGATAGGCGGATGCCGCACGAACACAACGGCGAGCAACATCGGCAATGCGTTGAAGGTGCCAAGCTACAAGAACAAGCTGAACGCCTTCAACACGTTCACCATCAGCGGCTGGTTCTACCAGACGGCCTCTCTCCCCAATACTTATCGTTTGTTTTGCTCTCGGGCTGCGACCACTAGTACTTCTAATGGTGCTAAAGTGTACAACGGCTGGGAGCTGACATCGCCGGACGCTGCCAACAAACCTTCTGGCATAACCGATACCGAAGCCGTTTACCGCGATTGTTACGTGGCGCGAGTGACATCTGGCAAAACCTCCAATTTCACAACGTTTCAGGCGGCCACAAAGGTCGAAAATCTTGTCAATCGCTGGGCCCACTACTGCGTGACGTTTGAAGGTAGGTCGATGAAGGCGTATGTCGATGGCGTGAAGGTGAACGAGGGGACGATAACAGATACGCTTCCCACGGCAAACGACACCGGTTTCTGGATCGGCAGGTTCGGCGACCGTGCAAACCCATTTATCGGAAAATACGACGAGGTGCGCATGTACAACGGCGTTCTTTCGGCGGATCGCGTAAAGGCCGACTACGACACGATGAACACGCCGACCAAGTTCTTCGGCTTGCCGACCGCGCCGAAGTCCGTCACGATCAAGTGTACGGGCTACGCCGGGACGGAAACGCTGACGGACTTCCAGGCGCTGATACGTCTTGGCGAGAACCGCTACACGTTCAGCTACCTTGCGTGCGACGACTGGGACGGAGGCACGGACGTGTGGTTCTCGTCTGACCCGGAGGGGAACGACGTCCTCGAACGCGAAATCGACACGTGGAATCCGAGCGGCGATTCCGACATCTGGGTGAGGATTCCGTCCCTCACCAACGGCACCGAGATCACGATGCACTGGGGCGATGCGTCCAAGGCGCAGCCCGCCACCAACACGGCGGTGTGGAGCGACTACGCAGGCGTTTGGCACATGGGCAAGGCAAGCGGCGCGGAGGTCGAGCCCGATGCGACAGGCAATGGCCTCGACGCCACGCCGCACGACTCCACACACACAAATTGCAATGGTGACAAGGACACGATGGTCGCGTCCCCCGACGGGGTGGTGGGCGGCAGCCGCGTCAACACGACTACAAGCAATGTTGGCAATGCATTGAAGGTTCCGCGATACGATGGACAACTCGACGACTTCAACACGTTTACCATCAGCGGCTGGTTCTACCAGTCGGCGGAACTTCCCGGAAACGTCTTTCGCCTTCTCTGCTCCAGGGCGGCGACACCTGATCCTAACGGTTCGACAGCAAAGTACGGCTGGGAAGTCACCACGCCTGAAAGCACCGACAAGCCCAGCGGCGTCAGCGAGTCCGAGTATGTCAACAACTACGCCCTGCGCGTCACGTCTGGAAACACGGCAAGTTTCACGAAGTTCCCCGCCACGGTCAGGGTGGATCCTCTTGTTGACAGGTGGGCGTATTACTGCGTGACGTTCAACGGCACGGAGATGAAGGCGTATGCGGACGGCGTAAAGGTGAACGAGGGCACAATCACCGATGCATTGCCCTCGAACGTGTCCGACGGCTTCTGGATCGGCAGGTTCGGCAACCGTGCAAACCCGTTTGTCGGGAGGTACGACGAAGTGCGCATGTACAACGGCGTGTTGTCGGCGGATCGAGTAAAGGCCGACTACGACACGATGAACGCTCCGACAGAGTTCTTCGTCTATTCGGAAGGGGTGGCGACCGCCGAATGGACTGGCGCTGTGGGCAACGGCTCGGTTACAAACGCCGGGAACTGGCTGTGCAGGGATTTTGCGGGCAACGTCCTCGCGGGCAGGCTGCCCACGGCCGACACGGCGGTGACAGTCTCGGGCGGTGCAGTTGTCATGCAGATTCCTGAAGGAACTACGTTGTACAGTGCCTCACTTGCAATCACCAACTGTACCCTGGGCGCGGACTGCGACTGGCGCGGGCTTGCCGGAAACGACGGCATCTACGGTGTTGACCTGAACGGACACAATCTTCTGGTCGCGGGCTTTGCGGGAAGCGGTTCGGTGTCGAACGGCGCTGCGGGCGATCCCGCAACGCTCCGCTACGACGTCGCTTCGGGAACCAACGAAAACGCCAATGTCGCCGTGCTGGGCAACGTCAAGGTCGTGAAGACCGGCGCGGGCGCGGTCGTCGTGTCCGCACAGTCCCAGACATACGACGGCGGCACGATCGTGTCCAACGGAATGTTCATGGCGGGCGCGAGCGGCACAAGCCGCGTTACTGGCGCAAGCGGCGGAGAGATTCTCGTCTGCTCCAACGGCGTGTTCAACCTGCACCAGCACAGTGGTTTCCAGGACTATTCCTTTGTACTGGACGGCGGGGCGCTGATGAACGACGTCACCTATGCTGACCCGCAAAGCGCAGCCTGCATCGCGTCGCTCACCCTTGTGGCCGACTCGTCCTTCATCATGGACGGCCACATCGGACTCATCAACGCCTCGAACCGGCAGGTCGATCTCGATCTGGGCGGCCATACACTCACGCTCCATGGCGGGAGAATCCTCTACATGACGAATGTAAAGGCAACTTCCGGCAAGATTGTGGCTTCTGGCGAGACATTGGTGGCGGCGAGCGACGGAAAGACGTACGGAACGCGAATCGGATGCTACTCCGGCAGCACGGCTTCTGACCTTTCAGACGTGGAACTGGTGATGAACGGTTATTCATATCTGTTTCTCCGCGTCGGGCCACTTAAACTTGGCAGCTACGAGTGCAACTCGACATGGTATGCATCCGAGAGCGGCTGGACGAGTGAGATGTACGTTTACGGGACGTTAACGCCGAACACGGACAGATTCTACGGGGCCACGTTGCAGGACGGCGCGACGCTCGACTTGCGCGGGCGGACGGGGTGTTTCAACGTTCAGGGCAATGGCCATACCGCCAGCACGGCGAGGAGCACGCTTGGCTTCGCGACTGGCGCCGCCATCACCGTGAATCTCGCCGGACGCGAGGACCTTCTCGACATCGCGAAATCCGACTTGCCGTTGGTCGTTCAGTGGACTACGGAACCCGACGCAAGCTTCATGCTTGATTCGGAGACGGCAAGGAAGTTCAAGATAAAGAAGGCGACAATCGAGGTGACGGACGGCGAGACCGTTACCACCGTGAGTGGTCTTAAGCTCACCCGCAAATCCGGAACGATGCTCATCGTCAGGTAGCCAACGGCAACGGGCAAGATGCCCGTTCCCAGTGTGCGGGCGGCTCGGCGAGCCGCCCCACCTTTCCGCCGCCGAGACGGCGGCGTTCCCAGTTAACCCGCCGCCACATCCACCCGTTCCGCGCCGTGATGTCACGGCACGGAACGGCCAATTCTGGCAAAAGGGATGTTTATTGCCGCGAACTGTTCACAATACGGCAGCATGATCTACACGTTCTACATGTTCTGCACGGCTAAAAACAAAAGCGAAATCTAAAGCAAATGTAGCTTCGGCAACGGGCAAGATGCCCGTTGTCCCAGTGGGGCGGGCGGCTCGCCGAGACGGCAAGCACGG
>CACZAK010000315.1 GCA_902779075.1 uncultured bacterium
GGCGAGGCGGCAGTCAAGCCGCTTGAGATCTGCCGCTATGGACAGGGCGTGTGGGGCAAGCTCGGCCCGGCCACCAAGATCATGCGCAGCCCGTTCGCGAAGAGCGTGGCGACGGAACTCGTGTTCGCGCTGCCGGAGCTGAAGCCCGGCGAACGCGTGTATCTCGCGTGCGACGACGTGGGCGGCGAGAAGAGCGCGGCGGTGACGGTGAACGGTGCCTATGCTGGCGGCTTCATTGGCAGGCCGTACCGGGTCAACATTACGAAGTCGGTCAAGCCCGGCGCGAACGCGCTTGAAACGAAGCCGTTCCGGCTGGAAAAGCCGCGTATCGTGGTCGTAAGGTAGGGCGTGATTCCAGCCGGGGAAAATGGTATACTAGCTGTCGATGGAGCATCAGCAGAAAGAAAAGTCGGGAAGAAAACTTCCGATTCCAGTCGGGAAAAGCGACTGGGAGTACATTGCGGCGCACAATTACTGCGTCGACAAGACCCTGCTTATCCGTGACCTTCTCGCAGCGGACGTGGGCGTGGCACTGTTTACGCGCCCGCGCCGCTTCGGCAAGACGACGGCCATGAAGATGCTTAAGAGCTTCTTTGAGTTGCGCGGCGATGGCGGGGCGGACGTGCGTGAACTCTTTGAAACGCGCGCGATTTCTCGCTGCGAGGGAAGCGACGAGTGGATGGCGCATCAGGGGAAGTATCCTGTCATCTATCTTACATTCAAAGACCACAAGGCCCCAAACTGGGACGAGGCGCTGGAGCGGCTCAGAATCGACATCGGAAACGAGTTCAAGCGGCACGAGGTATGCATTGAGTCGCTTCCGCCTGGTGCGAAGCGCGATGACTTCATCAACATCTGCGAGCGGCGCGCATCCGTCGCCAGTCTAGGAAATTCGCTCGGCTTCCTCGCTGAGGCTCTCCATCTCCACCACAAGGCAAAGCCGATTGTTCTCATCGACGAATACGACTCGCCGATCAACTCTGCATCGACGAACGGATACTACGACGAGATGGTTGCTTTCATGCGTGCGTTCCTTCCTGGCGCGATGAAGGACAACGACCACGTCAAGATGGGCGTGATGACGGGCGTTCTCCGCGTCGCCAAGGAGGGCATCCTGTCAGGGCTCAACAACCTTGAGGTCCTCACCGTGTTCGACGAGCCGTTCAGCGAGCACTTTGGCTTCACCGAGGCCGAGGTGGTGGAAATGGCGAGGTACTACGGGCACGAGGACAAGATGCCTGAAATAAAGTCGTGGTACGACGGTTACGACTTCGGCGGGCACGAAATGTACAATCCCTGGAGCGTGTTGTACTATTTCAAGGCGAACTGCAAGCCTCAGCCATACTGGCTCGACACCAGCTCCAACGACATCATCAACGAACTCGTGGAGGAACTCCCCTTTGACATGGTGAACACATTGGAGTCGCTCTTGAAGGGCGAGAAGCCCGTTGTGCCGATGACGAGCGAACTCGGACCGTACCAGTATATTCGCAACCAGGAAGACACGCTCTACGCGCTACTCGTCTCTACCGGTTATCTCAAGCCAGTCGGACAGATGCTTTCCGGGCGTTGCGAAGTGTCGATCCCGAACAGGGAAATCGCGCATGTCTTCGAGCAGGACTTTCTAAGAAAGCTACGACGGTGCGCCGCCGGACACAGGGAACTGAACGCGATTGAGAACGCATTTTTCAGGCGTTCCTCTGCCGAGTTCAAGGAACATGTCGAACGATTCCTCCTTGAGTCGGCAAGTTATTTTGACGCATCCGCTGAGGGCTTCTACCACGGGCTTGTTCTCGGTATGCTCTCGTTTATGCGAAGCGTGTACGTGATCACTTCTAACCGCGAGTCGGGCTATGGACGCTTCGACATCATGCTCAAGCCTCGTCCAGAACGGCGAGACTTCCCTGCGGTCATCATTGAGGTAAAGGCGGCGAAGGACGAGACAGCCGACCTTAAGGCACTAGCCGCAGAGGCGCGCCGCCAGATCGACGAGAAGAACTACGCTGCTTCGCTTGAGGCGGAAGGTTGCACCGACATACTGAAGTTCGGCTACGCACTTTTCGGCAAGCGAAGCGAGATCTGCAGAGACAGTTGTAAAAGGTAGCACGACAGCCTGCATACATGCGCGAAAAAACAGTTTTTAACATAAAGAAAGGAACAGCGATGAAACGAACGATAGCAATAACAACGGCGCTTCTTTGCGGCATTTGCGTGGCGGATGTTGCGCAGGAATTCAGAGTGCCGCAGGGCATGACGCGGGAAAACACCGGGCCGCTCTTCTGGCTGCACGGCGACGAGACGGAGGCGCGGCTCAGGGAGTATGTGGGGCGCGTGGACGAAAGCGGGCAGGGCATCCTCACGATCGAGTCGCGTCCGCACATCGACTGGATGCGCGCGGGCTGGTGGCGCGACGTGGACATCGTCCTCGACGAGTGCAAGAAACACGGCATGAAGGTGATGATGTTCGACGACTACTGGTGGCCGAGCCAGGGTATGGGTGGCAAGTACCCCATCCCTGAGAAGTACCAGTGCCGCGACGTGAAGGGGACGGTCTATTGGAGCCACGAGGCACCGGAGAAGGTGGAGAACGAAGTGGCGCGCATCGTTGTGAAGGAAGTCGACAAGGGCGTGTTCAAGCCCGGCCCGGACGGCGACAAGACGATCATCTACACCTGGTTCACGTCAAAGGGTAGCTATCGCTTCCCCACCGTGAACGGACTCGACGAGGCGGCGGTGGACTGGTTCCTCTCGCAGTACTACCAACCCTACTACGACCGCTACGCGAAGGAGTTCAAGGACGGCACGATCCCCGGCTTCTTCTTCGATGAGCCGCAGTTCCGCGCCTGGTGGGGCGACGCGCTCGCGAAGGAGCTCAAGGCGCGCGGCGAGAACGTGGGCGAGCTCCTGACCGCGCTCAAGTTCAAGCTCGCCGATCCCGAGGACCAGTCCCGCGCCCTCTTCCGCTACCACGACGCACGCGCCGAGGTGTGGGGGCGCACGATGTACGGCCGCCCGAGCGCATGGTGCAAAAAGCACGGCGTCTACTCGAGCGGACACTTCCTCGAGCATGCCAACTGCTACTACAGCCCCGTCCTCGCCGGCGGCAAC
The DNA here is from genome assembly GCA_902779075.1 of uncultured bacterium. The sequence continues at coordinate 3,109 of CACZAK010000315.1, forward strand.
GTGATGCAGCAGATGAAGTACGTCGAGGTGCCGGGCGTCGACCTCGTCTGCCGCCAGTACTATCCCAACCAGCGCGAGAGCCGGAAGCACCAGATCGACTTCGGGCAGATGCCGAAGTACGCGTCGTCCGTGGCGCACGTCTACAACCGCCACAACGGCAAGAACTGGTGCGAGATCTTCGGCGCGTACGGACAGGACATCACGTATCCGCAGATGAAGTGGATGCTTAACTGGCACCAATACCAGGGCTGCTACTACCTCATCCCGCACTCGTTCAACCCGCGCGCGCCGTACGACAGGGACTGTCCCCCGTACTTCTACAACGGCGGCAAGGAGCCGCGCTATCCGCTCTTCCGCGTATGGGCCGACTACAACAACCGCTGCGCCCTGTTGCTCTCTGACGGCGAGCACGTGTGCCACATCGCGCAGTGCATCCCCGGCGTGAGCTTCCACGTGGGCAAGACGATCCGCCCCGAGATGTTCGCGTTCGCAATCCAGGACGCGCAGCTCGACAGCGACTGGATGGGTTATGACGTGATTGAAACCGCCACCATCGGCAAGAACCCGCGCACGGGGCGTCCCGCGCTCCGCACGACGAACGGCAAGGAGTGGTACGACATCCTCACGCTCCCCGCGACGGAGTACGTGCCGTTCGCGGTACTCGAAAAGGCGCTCGCGTTTGCGAAGACCGGCGGCGTGGTGATCAGCTACGGACTGCGTCCGATCAACACGCCCACGCGCGGAAAGGAGTCGTGGGAGGTGCGTAAGATTGTTTCGGAAATCTTCGCGCAGCCGACCGCGCTCTTCATCGAGGGCGAACCGGACGGCGCGGCGCTTCGTGCCGCGCTCGCGAAGAACTATCCTGGCACGGACCAGCCGCTCGCCGTGCGCGCGTTCGATTTCCCCGGCCTTTCCGCCGCCGACGGACGCATGCTCGCCGTGAACCACTACGTGAAGGACGGCGCCCAGACGCTGTTCATCGCGAACCAGGACTTCAAGCGCCGCCGCGATCTTTCGCTCTGCGCCAAGTGGCCGGTCGACAAGGCCGAGCTGTGGGACCCGATGCAGGGCACGATCGAGAAGCCGATTGTCGAGAATGGCCTCGTGAAGCTTGCGCTCGAACCGAACCAGGCGGTGTTT
>CACZAK010000316.1 GCA_902779075.1 uncultured bacterium
CCATATCCTCTGCTGACAAAACCACGTTCGGAATATCGCCCGGAGGAGATCGTATGAACCTTAAGTTAGCGGCATTCGGGTCAGACCCTCTGGCCCCCCAGCCCGTCTATGCACTCAACTTCGTCAACAAGGTGTTCGAGCCGGACATGGAGGGGTACTACCACTACTACAGGATGGTCCACTGCCAGGACAGCGGAAAGGTCCTCGAAGGACTGCATCTCGTGTTCATCGAACTGCCGAAGTTCAAGGCGAAGAACCTCACCGAGAGGAAGATGCAGGTGCTGTGGCTCCGCTTCCTCACGGAGATCGACGAGAAGTCGAGGATCGCCCCCGCCGAGCTTCTTGAAAACCCACAGACGAGTCAGGCACTTGAGATACTCGAGGAATCGGCGTACAGCGAGGCCGAGATGCTTGACTATGATCGGTACTGGGATCAGGTTCGCCGTGACAAGGCGCTGATGGACGAACGCGACGCAGCTCGCGCTGAACTGGATGAAACCAACGCGAAACTCGACGCGGCGCACGCGAAACTCGATGCGGCGCACGCGAAACTCGATGCGGCGCACGCGAAACTCGATGCGGCGACGGCCGAGCGCGACGCCGAGAAGGCACGTGCCGATGCGGCTACCGCACGTGTCGACGAGGCTTTGGAGAAACTGCGCCAGACCGCCCGCAACCTGAAGTCCATGAATTTGTCCACTGAACAGATAGCGGCGGCGACCGGCCTTGCCGCTACCGAAATAGAGAAACTGTAAGACCATGACCGCCGTCCGCCACAGAACAGCACGCACACGCGCCAATTCGGCGCGCGTGGGCGCGTCGGCGCATGGCGCCCCGGATTGCAGTTACGAACACGATTGAGTTCACGGAAGGGTTGATTACGGAGGCGCGGACGAAATACGTCGACTTCGCCTCGCTCATGTTCTCCGCGAAGACGCAGTTGAACGCCATACTTGCCGCCGTTCCGTCCAGCGTGCCAATCTCCATTGATCCGACCGGGCTGATGGAGAACATGACAATTCCGAACGACTATCCAAACGTCTTCGTCAAGACCGTTCCCGGCGTGACGATCAAGCGCACGACCAAAGGTTTCATGATCATCGTCAAGTAGCAACAGCGGGCTGCGACGGCGGGGCGCCGTCGCGTCCTTGCGAGCGGTGGATTGCGCGGCGTGTTCGTTTCTGCAGGGAACTTTTCGCGCCTCTATTGACAGGGAAATGCGAAATATCGTATAATATGCGCCGTTCAGGGGCATGGTGTCCTTGGGCGGAATCTGGAACGAAACGACATGGTGAAGCGTATGCAGAGCGAAGCGCGGAAAGCGGTCAAGTCCGTCGTCCGAAAGGCGAGGGCGGGGCGGTCTGTGTCCGCGATGGCCCCAGAGTACCTTGCTTTGCTCGAAGACTTCCGGCTCATGGACGACGACTTCATGTCAAAATGCCTTGAGAACGCGCCGGAGTGCATCGAGCTGATGCTGCGAATCATCCTCGGCAAGAAGGATTTGAAAGTCGTCACGTCCCAGACCGAGTACCCGATCAAGAGCCTTCAGGGGCGTGGCGTCCGGTTCGACGTGTTCGCGAGGGATTCCGAGGGCAGGGAATATGACATAGAGATTCAGCGGTCTGACAAGGGCGCTGAGCCGAAACGGGCGCGGTACAACTCAGCGCTGATGGACGCGAACGCGCTCAAACCGGGCGAGGACTTCGGCAAGCTCCGCGACACTTATGTGATCATCATTACCGAGAACGACGTGATGGGCGGCGGCAAGGAGATTTACGAGATAGATCGTACAATCCGCCAGATGAGAGGGAAGAAGTTTGGTGATGGATCGCACATCGTCTATGTGAACGGCGCAACGCGAAGCGAGACCGAAGTAGGCAAATTGGTGCATGATTTGCTTTGCCGCGACGCGGCGAAAATGCATTTCGACGTTCTCAAAAAGAGAGTCAGTCAATTCAAGAATTCAGAAGAAGGGAGGCGCACTATGTGCAAGGCAGTTGAAGAACTCGTGAAACGCGGCGAGGCCCGCGGCGAGGCTCGCGGCGAGGCTCGCGGCGAGGCTCGTGGCGAGGCTCGTGGCAAAGCGCGCGGCAAGCGCGAGACCATGCTTGCAACGGCGAAGCGGATGATCAAGAGCGGAATGCTCGCGATGAAGGACATCGCGAAGTTTTCCGGTCTTTCGCTCGCACAGGTCAAGAAGCTTCAGGCGGAAATGGCGTGAGGGACGCACTGATCATAACTGCGCAAAACTGCCAGATTTGCAAGGGGGGGGGTAATGCCTATAGCATAAAACTGGATAAAATCAAGAAGAAAACAAGAAGAATGAAGTTATCCCATCCCCCCCTCAAAGAAATTGCATTTTTCCCCTTGCGCCGGAAGCGCGGATTTGGCATAATAGTTGTGCTGGATCTTTCAGCCGCGCAGATGTGGTTTTGCGAGTTCCCTCAGGCCGCGCGGCCTGGCTCGCGAATGGTGCGGAAGAGGGTTTTTGCAACTACCTCTGTAGTTCAACCGAGAGAGACTCCATGAAGCACTTACTGAAAATCGTCATTTTCTGCGCGTTGCCGTCCGTTGCCGCCGCGTCGGGCTGGGACAACTCGCTGGACCAGTTCCCCGCCCAGCCGGGCGAGGCAGACGACACGGCGCGCATCCAGCGCGCGATCGACGCGACGCCCTCGGGCGTCCTGTACGTGCCGAAGGGCCTGTACAAGGTCTCGTCGCCCCTCGTCGTGACGAACCTCTGCTCGCTCGACATGCACAAGAGCGCCATCCTGCGGGCCGTCTGCGAGATGCCCTACGTGCTCAAGGTCAACAACGCGATCGGATTCCGCGGGCTCCCGAAGGGCGACGACCGCCTGCATGACTACAACTTCTTCGTGGCCGGCGGGCGCATCGACGGCAACGGACTCGCCTCGTGCATGGCCCTCGACGGGTTCCGCCACTACTCGCTGCGCGACATCTCCTTCATGAACGGCAAGCTCTGCGGCCTGCGCGTGAACGGCGAGGCGGGCGGCTACGAGCTCATCGCGTTCAACCTCTACTTCAAGTGCGTGATCCCCGGCCTCGCCGGCAACGCGGCCGTTTGGTCCACCGGCGGCGACAACCATTACACGGACTGCGTGGTCGTGGACTACACGGTCGGATTCCGCATGGGGCGCGGCGGCTCGAACCGCCTCACGCGCTGCCACGTGTGGGGCGGACCCCTGCCGGCCACTGAGCCGGGCGGCGAGCGCGAGATGCTGAAGAACTCCGTCAACTTCTGGATCGACGGCGCGGCCGACACGATCCTGCGCGACTGCTACGCCGACACGGGCAAGACCGGCTTCCTCGTGGACGGCTGGGACACGCACCTCGACGGCTGCCGCTACTTCAACAACTACCGCTTCAAGCTTGACGACATCACCATCATCGACCACCGTTGCGGACGCCTGCTCGTGAACGCGTGCCGCTTCCACAAGAGCAACCCGAAGATCCGCGCCTACACGGGCATCGGCACGGTCGAATGGCGGGACATGATCTACTCCAACTTCCCCGCCGACGCCGAACAGCCGGGCGCGCTCGACTTCAAGGTCGACCAGGACTGCGCCACGGCCGACGACTGGGAGCTCCTGCCCGGCGGCAAGCCCTACGTGCTCGAAGCGAAGCCGAACGCGTTCGCCGGCAAGCCGGACTGTAAAGGCGCGCGCTTCGGCGTGTCGCGGAAGACCCTCACGCGGAAATTCCCGCAGGCGGGCGCGGGCAAGGAACTCGTCGTGCGCGCCCGGGCCACGCGTCCCGACACGAAGGCCGTGGAGATTACGCTCATCCACGCGAACGGGAAGGTGTGGGGAACCCAGATACCCCTTGAAACCGAGTGGCGCGACATCCGCGTCCCGCTCTCCGACCTGCGCTATTTCAAGCACTGGGGCAACCTGCCGCCGCTTGAGCCGGGCGACGCGCCCGACGCGCGGAATCTCCAGACCATCGGCCTCTGCTACGGCAAGTGGCTCTGCAAGGAGACGCTCGACCGCGAGCATGGCTTCGAGATTTCATCCATCCGCATCGTGTGGCGCTGACAGGGGGGCGGGTGAACCTCTGCATCTTCTTCGAGGGCACGGGACAGGGCGTGGCCGGGCGCATCACCAACGTGACGCGCCTGCGGGACGCGTGCGTTGCCGCCTTTCAGAAAAGGCGACTGGGCGTTCACAAAAAACCGCAGGACGGGCGCCGAGTATGCAATCCGCCTCTGGAAAGAGAACGAAAAACGCA
>CACZAK010000317.1 GCA_902779075.1 uncultured bacterium
GCGCTTCACGTGGCCCGTGAGGATGGCGTAGAAGTCTTCCTGCGTGACCGGACTCTTCGCGCCGGGCATCTCGCCCTTCTCGACGTGCTCGATCTTGATCTCGCCGCCGTCCGAGGGGATCGTAACCGTGCCCGCACGGAAGTTCGTGCCGCCGGCGTCAAGCACCGTCACGGGCGTGTCCTTCGCCACGTCGCCGTAGGGAGAGGTGAACGTGGGGATCATCTTGAGCGACGACGGCTCGCCGGCGAGGCCGGCCTCCATCTCCTTCTGGAAGGCCGCAATGAGGCCCGCGCGGTCGAGCGAACGCGTCGCCAGACCATTCGATTCGAGGAATTCTTCAGGTGTCTGCATACTCTGGTCCTTTCTGGTTCCGTAAAGAATAGCAAACTCCGGGCGCGCCGACAAGCGCGAAATTCTACTTGCGGAGTTTGTTGACGTACTCGAGGCGGCCGCGCGAACGCGGCACGAACCCCGCCTGGTCGGGTTCCGGCGTCTGCGCGGAGTACGCCGCGCCCTCGCGGAGAATCGCCCGCAGCTCCTGCCAGAGCGGGTCTCCGCGCCCCGCGAAGGCGAACTCGCCGCGCGAGTCGAGGCCGCGTCCGCCGTAGGCCTTGGCGAGGTGCGCGACGAGGGCCGGACTCGTCTCCGGACGCGTGAGGTCCACCCACTCCCACCGACGGTCGCCCAAGATGCCCACGCGCTCCGGCGCGAGCTTGCCGTGGCACGACGCGCACGAGCGGGCGAAGTACCGGGCGTACTTCTCGGCCCAGGGGGCGATTCTGTCCGTGTCGGGCGTTCCCCACCGGTCGCGCTTTCCGCGCGCGTTGAGGTGCGCGCAGTCAGTGGTGGTGTAGTACGGCACCATCGCGTCGATCCACTCGTACACGCGCCGCTTCTCCTCCGGCGTGAGGTCGACCCCGCAGTGCGCCTTTTCGAGGTAGTCCGGCAGACGGCTCGCGTACGAGCCGGTCTGGCGCGGCTGGAGGACGTCCGCGAAACCGTAGTTGAGGAGGAACGAGTGGATAATGGGCTTGACCTTCCCCGCGCCGGGAGCGCCGCCGTAGGAGAGATAGCTCATGCGGTCGCTCCGCGCGCGCTCGTTCAGGCCGTCGTAGCTGCGGCAGAAGAAGCGCGTGCGCCCGTCCTCGAGCGAAAGGCCCTTCGCGGGCGCGGCGCCGCCGTGGCAGCGCACGCAGCGGGCGTTCCAGATGGGCTGGATGTCGCGCATGTAGTCGATCACGCCGGCGCGCAGGGCGTCCGGCGGCGCGAGCGGGGTGGGCGCGCGGCGGGAAGCCGCGCCGGAGAACGGACCGCTCGCCGTCATGCGCCCTTCGTGGCATCCGGCGCAACCGCGCCGCTCGCCGGGCATCACGTTGAGCGCGCTCGTCATGCGCAGGATCTCGCGCCCCTCGCCGTCCACGAGCTGCAGGTAGATCTCCTTCAGCGCGGGCACCTCGAAGTAGGCGCTGCCGTCCTGCTCCACCGGCGCGTAGCCCCAGATGCGCTTGGCGTAGTAGGTGCCCACGCTCATGAGCGGACTCTGGTCGTAGGCGCGCAGGCCGCTGAGCTCGACCGTCTTCGGAAGCTGCTCCATGATGCGGACGGCCTTCACGTCCTTCCGCGACACCCCCTCGGCGTAGCCGCGCATCACGTCCGTCACGTAGAGGTAGCCCACGCCCACCTCCTCGGACACGGGCTGCCCGGGCGGCGCGGCGGGCACAGCGACGCGCTTCACCCGTTCGGGCGTGAACGCGGCCATCGTCTTCGGCGCGGGACGGCGCACGAGCGGCGTGGCGCAGAACGCGCCCGCCTTCCCGGGGTCGTACACGGTCGCGCGGTTGCCGTCCTCGTCGATCAGCGTCAGACGGTAGCGCTTCACGCCCCCGCCGCCGTAGGAGCAGAGGTAGCGTCCGCCGCCGAGCGGATAGGGCCAGCAGTAGGACCACAGGTGGTTGTGGTCCATGATGGACGGGAATTCCGGCGTAAGCCAGCGCACGGCCTCGCCACGGCGGCCCTCCGGACCCTTGTCCGCGCACACGACGCCGATTGCGCCGTAGGGCGAGCCGTGGTGGGGCGAAAAGGTGCAGACCGCCGCGCCGGGAACGTCCGGCACCTCGCGCGCCTGCAGGAGGTCCGGCGGGTCGTCGAGCAGGTTGCCGAAGAACAGCTCCAGGTGGCGCCCGTCGGGATACTGGGTCCAGAGCGACTGGCGCGACATGATGTTCCAGTCCACGTACTCCCAGCGCGTGTACATGAGACGCCCATCGCTCCGCGCGGTGAGGAAGAAGTCGGCGAGCGTGTTCGAGGAGATCATCTTCACGTTCGAGCCATCCGCGTCCATCACGTGTACGCGGCTGGACGGACCCGTGGCGCAGACAAGATGCGTGAGGGGTTCGCGCGTGGAGATGAAGGCGATCCGCCCGTCTGCAAGCGGGGCGGGCGAGGTGTCGTGGAACGGGCCGTCGGTGAGGGCCGTGAGCCCCGTGCCGTCCGCCCCGATCCGGTAGATGTGCCAGCAGGGCAACCCGCGGCGGCGCATGGAGAACCAGATGGTCCGGGCGTCAGGCGAAAGCGCAAGGTCGAGGATCGCCGCGCCTACGTCTGCGAACACCGTCCGCGGCGGCGCGTCGGGATGCGCCGGGTCGAACACCTTGATCGCCGTGCCCCAGGCGTCCCCCTCGGGGTACGCGGAGTGTCCCACGAGCACGGGACCGGCGACCGTGCGGATCGGCGCGCCCTCGACAAAGAGGATGGGCGGAAGCGTCCTGACCTCGGCGGCGAGCTTCGGCGACTCGCGCGAGAAATCGGGTTCGGTGCCTTTCTGGGGCCTGTCCACCCAAAAGCCCGCCACGTCCACGTCGCCCCCGCCGTCGTTGACGAGCTCCAGCACGTGGCGGGAGTCCGCCAGCCCGGAGGCGAGCGCGATCTGGGCGGACGCGGTGTGCTCCGGACGCTTGGACGCGTTCTCGGCCGACCCGGCGAGGCTGACCGTCTTGAGCGGCTTGCCGTCCAGCCGCACGGCGAGGTTGCCCAGCCGCGCAAGGGAGTTCGTGTGCGTGGCGTGCAGCCACACGGTGCGCGCGCCGGTGCGCGTGGCGAGCGCGACGGACGTCCCCTCGAACGCGAACACGACCGACTCGCCCTTTTCCTCCGACATCCAGTGGTAGCGTCCGACGCCTCCCCCGAACAGCTCCGGGTACCAGTCGCCCTTCATCGTCACCTGCGAGTGGCGCGGCGAAATGAAATGGCACGGCGCGGACGGTGCCGCAAGCGCCGCCCATGCGCACGCGGCGCAGAGGGCCACTGTCAGGACACGCCTCATTTCGTGAAGAGACCCGTTCGCCATTCGCCGATGAGGCGGTTGGAGAGTTCCGTGAAGCCGAGCGCCGCGTAGGCCGCGCGCACTTCGTCGTACTGCTCGTCGAGGATGCCACTCAGGATGAGGCGTCCGCCCGGGTTCACGAGCGCGCCGACCTCGCGCGCGAAGCGCACGAGCACCGGGGCGAGCACGTTCGCCGCCACCACGTCCGCCGGTGTGGCCGTGCCGGGAACGGAGAGGTCGCCGTCCGAGAAGAGCGCGCCGAGGCCGTTCGCCTCCGCGTTCTCGTTCGCGTTGCGGACAGCGTCGGGATCGTTGTCGAACCCGTGTACGTCGCGGAACCCCTCGAGCGCGGCCGCGATGGAAAGGATGCCCGAGCCGCAGCCCACGTCGAGGAAGGAACGGTCCGTTCCCTCCACCGCCAGCGCGTCGATCGCGTCCAGGCACGCGCGCGTGGTGGGGTGCTGTCCCGTGCCGAACGCGATGCCGGGGTCGAGGGTGAGGACCTTCTGTCCGGGCGCCGGCGTGACCGCCTCCCACGGCGGACGCACCACGAGGCGCGGGGAAATCACCTCGGTCTTGAAGTGCTTGCGGTAGGAGAGCTTCCAGTCCTCGTCGGGGATCGTGCCCGTCTCGGGCGCGAGTTCGAGGCCCACGATGCGGCCCGCCGCCGCCAGCGCCTCCGCCGCGCGGGGTGCGTCTGCGGGGTCCGGCAGGAAAATCTGCATCGTCGCGGAGGTCTCCTCCACGTCGCGGTACGAGGTCAAAACGAAATCCCCTCCGTCGAATACCTCGAAGAGGGGATTCACGTACCGTTCG
>CACZAK010000318.1 GCA_902779075.1 uncultured bacterium
CGACACGCGCACTCCCGGCTCTGCGCCCGCAAACTCGCGCACATCGTCGACTATTCCCGACGACGACAGGGTGACGACGTGGGAGACAAGGCCGTCTTCGCCAAGTCCCGTAAGCTGTGTGCGCGACTCGGAGACGGAATTGGTGACGCTGCCGACGACAACGTTCCTTTCGACACGCCACCAGACGCCAGTGCCGTCGACGCAGTATTCAGAATCCCTTGTTGTCGTCACGCCATCGCAGACGCCGCCGATGCGCTCGCCAAACGCGTTGTAGCTTGCGGTAGTCGTGCGGGAAACGCCGTCTGCCGAGAACACTGTCGCGCCGACGCGACCGCTGGAACCGATGTATGTCGTCGCCGTGTTGCCAAGCGGCGTCTCTACGAGAACCGTTCGCCCGAGGAAGTCGGAGCGGACGATCCTATTTGTCACCGCGCCGCAGTCGGAGGACTCGGATATCTCGTACCTGACCGCGCATCCGTCCGCACCGTAATCTTCTTTTACAAATTCGCGTGTCCACTTCCCATCCCAGCGACGCTCCACAACCGGCGAGCCGCCGCGCACGCGCGTCGTGACTGTTTCCTGGACGGGCGACTGCGCGTCGCAGTCATACACGCGCTCAAGAGTTGTCGTCCTGTCTTCATAGTCGGACATCTCGACGACAGTCCTCTTGCCGCGCTCGTCAACCGACACCATGTAGTCGGAACTGCCGTAGGGATAGGCCGATGTCGTCTGGCTGACGACGCGCCCTGCCGACGCCGCGCTGTTCGTCGCTTCGCTAGCCGTCTCCGCAACGTAGACGACGGCGTTTGTCTCGCGGCCAAGGCTGTCCATGAAGTGTTGCGTTACGCGGTGGAGTCCATTCGTCGAAATGTCGCGTAGCCAGACATCTTCCTCGGCGTAGTAGAGCCGATCCTGTCCGGTGACTGCCGAACGGAGTTTCCTGCGGCCATTACGGTCCTCGCTCCAAAGGAGTCGGCAGCACGAATATGCGTTGGTGAGAGATGTCCCGTCGGAAAACGCCTTTGACCGCAGGCGGTTCTTTTCGTCGTATGTCGAGATAGTCTCGTCGACAATCACATCTCCATCCTCAAGACACGACGCTTCGCGCAAGATGTTGCCAAACGACGTGTCACGTACTGTCCGACTGTAGAGAGGAAGAGCCACGCCGCCAAAGGAAGTGTGCGCATCGTCCACTACCCTTCCGTCCGCGACGGTGAAAGCGTGGCTGCAAAGCATGCCGTTCTCGTCCTGGCTCTCTGCGGCGCTTCCGCGAAGGACAAGCGGAACTCCCTGTGCCGTCTCGCTGAAGGTCGTGACCCAGGAATAGGCGTTGGACGCATCGTTTCTAACCGAGGTTGGCCCTGCGGCACGCCATGTCTCGTGCTTGATCGCTGGCATACCATCGTGCCTACATAGCGAGTCTCGCAACGCGGCTTGCCGGCATCCTCGATCTCCCCGTCATCACCGGCAAACGGCTCATAGCTGCGAACCGTCACGTATGCATCGGTCAGTTCGCCCGCGCCGGAAAGGCCGCTTCCAGCGACCGTCGGGAATGTCTGCAGACGGGGCGAACCGTTGCGCTGTTCGACGAGCAACGTCTCGAACCCGTTTTCGTCATAGTCGTGGTAAGACCACGAAAGACTGTTGCCGTAAAGGAGCCGGACCTTGCCATGCCGCGGCGAATGTGCCGCGTCATCCCAATATTCGGCACGTCGCCAGATAGAGCGCCTTTGAGACGTCTCGCACCAATACGTCTGGCGCAGCACGGCGTTGACGCCGATTCCTATTCTCGACGACTCCACGACCGTGGAACTTACGAGACCGCCAGCAACACTTGATACCGTCCTCGTCTCGACAAGGCGACCGTCCTGCGGATCGTTCAATCCGTCAGACCGAGAAAGCGTCTCGACGACGCCAGAGATATGATCTGTCGAAGACCATTCGCCTTCGTTAAAGCCGTACGTCTCGTCTCTCATCACATTTCCTATGCGGCTTATCTGGCGAATGCGTATCTGCGAGGCAGCGCCATTTTCATTTACAAGCTCCCATGTGTACTCAAGGGCGCCCGTGGCGTGCGTCCGCGCGACTACGCGCGCGCCGTTTTGCATCGGCTCTACCGTAACGTCGCGCCCTCGATCGTCAAGTGAGGAGTATGTCACGGAAGCGCCGTTCGTGACGACCGACACCTGTGCGTCGCTTCTCGCCTGAAAAGCGAAGCAAGCGGGCGACACCAATATCGGTGCGTCGGATCTGAAATAGACGAAGCCGCTGTGCTGCCCGAGGCGCGGCGCACCAAGCGACACGCGAAACTTGACCGAACCGAGCTCCGCCCCGTCTGCGGAATCGCACTGCCCGTCGGCGCAGTCGTCCTCGCAGGTCTCGCATTCGCCAAGCTCAGTAAGAAGTTCGGCATCCGAGAAAATCAAGCCGTCATCAAGCCCAAGCATCTGGCGAAGCGTCGTGCCGGTCCACACCAGCTGCCCGAACACGTTCACAAACCCCGTCGCCGCTTCATCCGTCTCCGTGCAGGACGTGGTGACGCATTCCAGCTCGTCCGCGCCGGAAGTCACGACTGGATCGCTTTCAAACGACACGCATCCGTCGGCCGACGTGAACCAGTATCTCCACAGGCACCTGCTGTCTACCGGATATCTGTTTGTCACGGCATAAACCTCGGCGGTCGAGTCGTAGACAAGACCTAACGTAGAATATATGCGGCTCGTGTCGAAGAACACCGACGGATCGAGCGCAATGAACTTTCTTCCTCGGCTGCCGCCCCTCAAGAGCCCCGGAGCCGGAGCCCCCGAGCTTGGCCACGTCTGCGGCAGATAGCACTCCCCTGTCTTCAGGATTTCAAGCGTACCGCCAGAGCTGTTTCCCACAAAGCGCAGCTTGCCGCCTGAGATCGTTTCTATCTCATCAAGCCCCGGAAGATTCGCCTCGACTTCGTAAAGGGGCGCAGAGGACGGACGCGCAGACCTGTCGAATGTCACGCGTATGGGATTTGCCGCGTCTCTGATTGCGACGAGGGCCAATTCTGTGCCGTTTGTTGGATCGCATATTGAAGTGCATCCAGAGAAGTCGACTACCGGGGCGTACGAGAGGAGATAAACCGGAGTCGCCGACATTATGCTCGTCTCGGTTGCACGAAGCCGTATCGTGACGGAACTGGCGCCATTAGTCAGCGGAAGGTAAAGCGTGTCGCCAACCTGCGATAGAGACGCCGTGCCAAAGGAGCCGCAGCCATCATCCCATTCAAGGGTCAAGCCGCGAAGAAGCCAGTCGCCAGCGGCGCCAGATAGCGACGAGAGAAAGAAATGACGCCAGCCGTTCATCGCATTGACAGCGAGTGTCCGCTCATACACAAGATTTGTTTCGCCGAAATCCCACTCTGCCGCGAAACCGTCCCACAGCTTTATTGCGGAAAGAGATTTCGCCGCAGTTTCGACCTCAGTCTGATACACCTCGTTCGTCGCCGATCCGGCCACGCGATCAAGTATCTCGCCGTTAGGAACGCTGCGCACATTCGGATCGGTTCCGCCAGACACTTCGTCTCCGTCGAATATTCCGTCGCCGTCAGAATCGGCGAGACCAGGGTCCGTGTGGTAGACGTTGATTTCATCCCACGAGGAAAGACCGTCGCCGTCGCGGTCGAGGCAGGTCAAGTCGCCAGGCCGCAGCCGGTAGAACGAAACGGAAGTAACGTTGGTCGAAAGCCCGGCAGAGACAGTGCGTCCGCAGCGAGAGACCGATGCCGTGCAGTTGCCGGCGCAATCTCCGACACGCGAGAGATCGTACTTAAACGACACGTCGCCGCCCCGCGACAGTTCTGCCGCGACGGAAACCGGCGTATTGGTCGAGCGGCCGAAGAGAGCGTTTATCCACGCACAGGCAAACGACTCCCAAGCCGTCGACATTCTCCACGAGAGCGAAGTCCCCTCTGGCAACATAAAGCAATTGTCCGCCGGAACAATGGACATCTGCGTTCCAATCGAAGAAACCAGCACATCTCCGACTGCGATATCGCCAGAAGACGTCATGTAGGCGCGATCGTCTTCCTCCGCAAACGGAATGTCCGACCGCGCGATGGCAATCCAGTCGTCTGCCGCGCCGCGCTTCTGCCATTCGGCGACTTCATGCGCACCGGCAGGCGTTTCCACCGTCCACGACTCGTTTGTGCCGACGCGCCAGAGGACATAGCCGACGGATATCTCGTCCTCGGTAAAGCCGCTGACGAAGGACTGGTCCTGAAAGGGTCGCACGACGCCAAGCAGGTTGTTTGTGGGATTCTTAACGGAACCGAACAAGATCATCTGCGCGGCGAAAAGCACGACGGCGATGCGACTCGGCCACGGCAGCCGGCGGAAGCCGGCGAGGAGCCGTGCAAGCGGATGGACATCAAGCTGATTGAGCCACAGCGCAATGCATACCGGGATGGAAACGGCGATTCCGGCAAGACACACATACATCAGGATGTTCGAGAACATGTCACACCTCCTTCAGCGAATGCGAATCTTCATTGCGTCGATAGTCACCGCCGCGCGGAAAGAGTCGCACGAGCCCTCCGCGCCGCGCACCATAAGGCGCACCATGTTCCAGCGGGGATCGAACATCCACGCGGGAAGAGCCCCTTCCATTTCCCATTCAAGCGGAACGTCGTTTTCCGTGGCGGCAAATCTTTTCGCACGGTATCCAGATACGTGCATGGCGAAGTCAAGCCGCTTCTCCTCGTTTGTCGTCGCTGCATCGCAGAGAACCGGCTCTTCGCCGAGACTGCGGATGAACCACTCGCCGCAATCCCACCCGACGGAAAGGCCTCGCTCGGAAACGTCAAGGACGCCGTTGGTATTCGCGTCAAGGCCGAAAGCAACCTCGACGTTGTTGCTTTCGCAGCTCAGAAACTCAAGCGAGAACTTAAGATCCTCCGCAGGATTCTTTGCGAGACGCAGAGGAAAGTTGGTTGAGACCTCTGTGTCTGCATAGACCCAATGCGGCATTGCGCTAATGTCAATGGCCGCAAAACAAATTTCTGCAGCCACAGCGCAAGCTGCGAAAACACCATATTTTAAACTGCTTTTCTTCATCGCGTTTTCCCTTTTTGGTGGAGTAACGCGATGATTATAGAAAAGAATTCCTACAAATTTCCTACAAGATTCCTACAAAATTGTAGGAGATTAGCCGAGGCAAACACTATACCTCGTAGAAGGAGCCTGACGCAAAAGAATAAAGCGGCAAAAAGAAAGAGCCCGCGCGAGCGGGCCCTTTCTTTTTGCACGTCTGTTGAAAACGTCAGGCGACCGAGCCGCCTGCCTTCTCGATCTTCGCCTTAGCGGAGGCCGAGCAGGGAACCTTGACGGTGAGCTTCTTGGTGAGCTCGCCGTTGCCGAGGATCTTGATCTTCGGACGCTTGTTGTCCGAGAAGCCCGCCCCGCCTTGGCGAGCGTCTCGACCGTGATCTCGGCACCCGCCTCGAACTTCTTCTCGAGGTCGGAGACGTTGACCGCGAGCGCCTTGGCGTTGAAGCGGGCGTTGTTGAAGCCGCGCTTCGGCAGGCGACGGACGAGGGGCATCTGGCCGCCTTCGAACGTCAGCTTGTGCTTGTGGCCCTTGCGAGCGCCCGCGCCCTTGTGGCCGCGGGTGGAGGTCTTGCCCATGCCCGAACCGCAGCCGCGGCCGACGCGCTTCCTGCGCGAGCGGGCTCCGGGGGTGTTAGTCAAGTTATGCAGTTCCATCTTG
>CACZAK010000319.1 GCA_902779075.1 uncultured bacterium
ATTTGCCGGGGTTCGAGAAGATGTTCCTGAAGTCTGTGGGATAGCAGAATGGCGGTTTTACGGGCAAACGCGTGGAGAATCATCACAGGCTGCCAAAAACAATTTTCTTATCTTGCTAAATTCCGCGTATTGTGCGCGGAATCAGGAAATGTTATACTACGCACATCCCTCTATGGGATGGTAGTGAAAGGAAAGACAATGTACATCAGCAGACGAGCATTCATCGCGGGGGCCGGCGCGGCCGGGTTCGCCGCAGCGGGGTTTTGCGATTCCCCGATCAATTTCACGCGCTTGGAGCCGGGCAGGAAGATGCGCCATGCGGGCATTGGCCTGGGCGTAATGGGCAACGGCGATGTGGGAGACATCGCCTCGCACCCGCAAGCCGAGATAGTGGCGCTGTGCGACGTCGATGCCGGCGCGTTGGCACGGGCGGGCAGGCGGTTCCCCAAGGCGCGGCGCTACACCGACTGGCGTGAACTTCTCGAGAAGGAGAAGGACCTCGATTCGGTGACCGTTTCCACCCCTGACCATTCCCACGCCGAGATTACGCTCGCGGCCATGCGGCGGGGAATCCACGTATATTGCCAGAAGCCGCTGTGCCACGACGTGGCGGAATGTCGGCTCGTGGCCGAGGAAGCCGCGAAGTGCAAGGTGGTGACGCAGCTGGGGACGCATCTGGCGGCGTTTGGCGGCGACCGGCTGACGGTCGAGTATCTTCGCAAGGGGATGATCGGCGCGGTGAAGAAAATCTACATGTGCTCCAACCGATCGACGGCGATGCCGTACCGGCTGGAGGGGCCGCGTCCTGCGCAGGGCGTGCCGCCGCCGAAGGGCCTGAACTGGAACCTGTGGCTCGGCAACGCGCCGGAGCGTCCGTATGCGCCGGAGATCTACCATCCGCGCAAGTGGCGCAGCTGGCTGGATTTCGGCACGGGCTGGAGCGGCGACATCGGCTGCCATATCTTTGACGCAGTATGGAAGGGCATGAATCTCGGCAACGCCGCGCCACGGACGATTCAGGCCGAGGTGCAGGAAAGCTGGAAGGATTCCCCCGCCCGCCGCGCCGACACGTGGCCACAGGCCGACCATATCACATGGACATTCGACGGGGTGCCGGCCTCTGACGGCAAGCCTTTTACGATGGAGTGGTTCGATGGCGCGTACTATCCGTCAGAAGACGGGCAGGCGATCGTACGCGAGGCCGGACTCAAGGCGATTCCCGAGGAGGCGGCGCTTGTGTTCGGTACGGAGGGTGCGCTTCTGCTGCCGCACGGCAAAGTGCCGTTCCTCTTGCCGAAGGCGAAGTTCGCGTCGGTGAAAAACAGGAAGATGCCCTCGCAGAACCACTACCACAACTTCCTCAACGCATGCCTGGGCGGCGAGATGTGCAAGTCGTCCTTCCCCGCAATTGGTCCGATGACGGAGACCATCTTGCTGGGCACGGTGGCAATCCGCTGCCCCGGCGAAGTGCTGCGCTGGGACGCGGAGAAGCTGTGTTTTCCGGACAATGCCGCCGCCACCGCGATGCTGCGCCGCACTTACCGGAAATACTGACCGGATTCCTCGGCTTCCTGTCTCTGAACTTCAAACTCCAAACAAACAACTTCACTACCATCCCATAGCGGGATGATTTTTAACGCAGAGGCGCAGAGACGCAGAGCGACATCGGCTACACGTCGCAAGTTGTCTTGAAGTGTCGCGACGAGCAGCAAAAAGGCCAAGGCAACGCGCCGGAGAATGATAAAAAACTCCAGCCTGTTCATCTCACTCGTTCACTTTTTCTTCGGGCTTTCTTCCGCCTTTACGACCACCGGCCCGAGCAGTCCAGACGGCGACGGATTGCCTCTTCTGCCCCTGCGATTGGCGATTTCGATGTTCGTCTTCGTCCAGGTCTTCCCACCGCCGGCATGCAGCTGGTCGCCCAGGACACGATTGTACCATGAGTTGACGACTTTCACTTCGAGGACGTTCTCGCCGTTCGAGAGCGCACCCGTGATATCGACGCCGAACGGCTTCGTCCAGACAATTCCCAAATCTCTGCCATTCAGCCGTACGCCCGCCACACCGGTATCCAGCACTTCTCCAAGTTCCAATCGGTACCGTAATCCATTACGTTTCGCAAGCGCAAACCGCTTCGTGTACCATGCCGTACCCGAATAGTATTTCACGCCAAGATCTGGCGATTTTGTCCAATCCGAGAGGGACGGGAACACGACTTCGCCCGGTCCACCCCAAGTCGGATTGAATGACACATTCCACTCGCCGTCAAGGGTCAAGACGGTTTTGAACGACGGAAAGTTCTTCCCGGCGCCTGCGCACAAAGCGCCGTCGCGGAACACAATGAAATACGCACCGCACGGATCGAATTCGAGCGGAATTGCGGTCGTGCCGTCCCTGCACGTAAAATCGCAGAGCGCCCGGCGTTCACCGGTCAGAGGATCCCAAAGTTCCGGCGCACAGCCGCTTTTGCGGAATTCACACGTTGCCGCGAGAGGCTTCAGGGTCTGGTTCGCCACGAACCAAGCGTCCATGCCGTCAAGACGGTAGTGGATGTAGTCCAAGTTGTCCTCTGCGACAGTTCCGGCGGAAAAGTCTTGCTTCACGCCCTGCCCAAGAAGGTAGTCCCGTGCCGTCTTCCCGACGACAAGCCGTCCCGTGCCGACGTTGTGTATCCCAGCGGAACCATCACCCCATAGTTCATCGGCGATGGCGGCAAACTCCCGCCGCGCCACCTCTCCGCCTTTGAGCGAGACGCAGCGCGAAGGTTTGGCTCCGACGATAGTGGCCCCTTGCGCGAGCAGCCGCTTGACGGTCCGGATGGCGGCGAGGGACAGCACCCCGTGCTCCGGCAATACCAGAACGCGATAGCTCGGGCTTTTCGGCGTCGCGATCCGTCCCTCGCCATCCACGACAAGAGTGCCGAGCGCATCTTCGTCCACGACATCGTAGTCGAAGCCGGGCAGGGCGTGGCAGAGGTCTGTCGCCTTCATGAGATAGACGTTCGGCACATGGTCGCCGTAGTAGTAGAGGACATCCGCGACAAACCGCCCGTTCTGGACAACGGACTGAACGCGCATGAAATAGTCGAACACGGCCTTGGAATCGTTCCACCACGTCACGCGCGAGTTGATGTGCGTACCGGCGAAATATTCCTGCCCCGGAATCCCCATGTTCGCCGGCGACGACGTGAACGTGTGGAGATAGACGCGGTTCAGTCCCGCGCAGATTTCGTGGTCGAATGCGCGCTTTTGGCTTTTCCACAGCAGGTCGTTCCACTGCGGGCCGATCGAGGTGAAGGACTCCGCGCCGACGATTCGCTTGCCGTAGATATGCGCCGCCGCCGAAGCCTGCTTGACGTAGTAGCGCATCTCGTCGCGCGGAGGGTCGGGCAGCCAGAACTCGCTCATCACAATGTCGCTGTGCGCAAAGTTCTTCAAGGCGTCCAGGGGTGCCGGATGGGGCCCGCCGGATTCGGGGTTGGTGCCCATGCCATGCGCGTGGGCAAACTCGGCCATGCGGCGGTAGTGGGCATTTACCCGCAGACCGATCTCCTTGCGGAAGTCGGCGAGGAAGGCGTGTGTCGTCTCCATGTCGTCGACAACCACCCCGGAGAGGATCGCAAGCCACGGGACGGGATTGTAGCCGAAATCGCGCCGGAACGATTCCGCCATGTCATCCGTCCAGTTCATGGCGCCGCATTCCCAGCTGTCAGTCTCGATGTATTTGAGCGTCGTTCCCGCGTGACGGCCGACATGGGCCAGGATCGGCACAATCTCTTTTTCCAGATAGGCATCAAGCGCCTTCGTGGAGAGATAGTCCAGAACGTACCCGCCCCATGTCGCGCTGCAGAACGCCACCTTCCTGTTTGTGCAGGTGTAGCCGATGCGCAGCACCATCCAGTTCCCCTCAGGGCATGTCCAGTCGAGCGTCCCGTCCTCGCGCATGGACGTGGTGATGTTCCGTATCGACTTGTACGGGACAAGATACGGAACGGGATGGTTCTTCGCGTCGTCACGTTCGCGGTTGTCGAGTTCGTAGCGGCAGTCGGTGGTATGGCGGCGGTCGGTTGCGCCGATCTTGTTTTCCAGAAATTGGATCGGCTCGGACGCGACAGCCTTGTCATCAACCGGAAAGGCCAGAACGGCGATGTCGCGGTAGAACCCAAGCCACACACGCGGCTTGGGAAGTGTCGCACCGCCCTGTCCGCCTTTCATCATGGTCTTCGTGAACACGAGTTGCTTCGCGATATGCGCCGGCGTGACATCCGGCCCGCCAAGGTTCCACCCGCTCTGGATGGTGAAGCCGAGTTCCAAGCCGTTCTTCTCGGCTTCGTCGCAGGCGAACAGCATCAGATCCAGCCATTCCGGCCAGCCGAACTTCGGCCCGGGCGGAACCGTGTCGCGGTGGCCGATATGATTCCAGCCTCCGGCGTCAAAAATCATCGCACCTTGAAAGCCCTTGCCTTTCATCGCGGCCAGCTCACTCGCGATGGCGTCTTTGTCAGTATTCCCGTTCAGCCACCACCACCAACAGCTCACGCCATAGTCACGCGGCGGATTCGTAAAGGCGGCGGCGACATCCTGCGCCCCCTCCGTCTCTGACGCGGTTCCGCAAAATACGACCGCCGCCGCAAGGCCGACAATAAAACCTCTTCCCAGAATTCGCATGTCTTTCTCTTTCTTGGTGGCAGACCCACGCAAAGATCATGGATCTGCCGTCTCCCTCTATCACTATCCCCTGCTGTCACTTGAAGGAAATTGTGGCAAAACAGGTCAGACCAGTTTTGCCACAACTCATGCTGTTGGTCCTTTTGATGTGTGGTTTTGGTTTGACAGGATTTCGCCATTGCTTTGGCCGTTGCTTTTGTCCGTGTAGAACATGTAGAACGTGTTGTTGCGCGCGGGCTACTTGACGATGATCATGAAGCCCTTGGGTTTCGCCTCGACGAATACATTGCCAGAGCCATCGACGCCGACGCGCTTCACCCACTCCGGCGCGTCAATGGAATTCACCGTCGCGCCCGTGAAGTCTGTACCAGAAGTGAGAATGTGCGCACCGCCCCTCGGCCTCACGCCGTCCGCCGCCGAAATCTTCACGTTCACGGTGGACGGGACGGAGCCCGTCCCTCCCACGACCGCAAGCACCGGCGCAACCGCCTTGTCCGTAAACGCAAACGCAAGCGTCGCGCCGTCCGCGAGCGTCAGTCCGCCCACCTCCGCCCTGCCAGCGCCGACGGTCTTCAGCGTGGCCGTGGCGCCTACCGTCACGGAGCCTGTTCCGTTCGTGCATCCGGCGTCAATCGCATACGTCGCCGTGTCCGCCACGGAGAGATCAGCGGCAAGTATCTGGTTGTTTTTCACCGCGACAGTGCCCGCCCCCTTCACCGTCACCGTGCCGCCGGCAGCTGCCCAGATAGTGCCGTTCAACGTAATCGTCCGGGCTACGCCGTCCTCGTCGTCAGTAAAGAAGTTCAGTGCTATGCCGGACTTGTTCATCTGAAGCACATTGTATTCGTTCCCGCCCGTGGGCGCGTTGATGGCGGTGTCACACTTCCACGGATGGATGTTGAGCACGTCGCCCGTATGGTGCATGTAGAAGTGCTGTGTTCCCGTCACGTTCATCCCGCCCTCGCCGAGATACCAGT
>CACZAK010000320.1 GCA_902779075.1 uncultured bacterium
GCTGCCCGTGTCCAAGAATGCGGCGGACTACAAGCCTGGCGACATCGTGACGGTCATGGTTGGCGGAAAGTTGCCGCACATAATGATCGTCAGCGACAAAAAATCGGCGGCGGGCGTTCCGCTTGCCTTGCACAACATCGGCTCGGGCACGCAGGAGGAAGACGTCCTTTTCGCCTATCCCCTAACCGGTCACTACCGTATTCCATAAGGAACAAACTTGATGAACATGTGCATGAAGGATTCCCAGTTTCGCGAATCAGGTTCCCTATTTGAATAAAGCCGAAGGGGACTTTGAGGGATGCGCGGGGGCCATTGACAACGGCAAGATATTGTGGTAATATATTGCCATGAATGATTTGAACAAGATATTGCCGCTAACGACGGTGGAAGATGTGCTGGCGAGCTTGCGCAAGCTGGTCAGACTTGCGCGTCAGCGCGAGATCTGGACGCAGGCCGACCTTGCGCGGCGATCAGGCGTTCCGATGACGACGATTTCGCGGTTGGAGCGGACGGGGCTTGCCTCGACCGACACGCTCTTCAAGGTTCTTTTCGCGT
Organism: uncultured bacterium; assembly: GCA_902779075.1. The sequence continues at coordinate 556 of CACZAK010000320.1, forward strand.
TGAACAGGCTTGATGCCTTTGAGGACATGCTCAACGCGCAGCTGCGACTTGTGAAGTTCCCCAAGACGCTTGAAGGTGATCTTGAGCCAGTACCCAAGGTCGTGCGCCGTGTCCGCCACAAGAGAGGTGCCAAATGAAGCTGACGGTGAAGCTCGACTTTGGATGTGGTCGCGAAATGAAGGTTGGCACGTTCTCCGAGATCGGACGCGACACGGCGTTCGAGTTTTCCGGGGAGTTCATTTCTTCTGGGCTAAACCCTGCGCCGTTTCGTCTTCCGCCGAGTGGTGGATTGAAGGTGTACGACCGTTCGGGGAACATGGAAACGTTTGGACTTTTCGATGATTCGCTGCCTGACGGATGGGGACGGAGAATCGTTGACAGGATGTTCATGAAACGTGAGAGGCGTCTGCCGACGGTTACCGAACGTCTTATGTGCGTCGGTCGTTCAGGAAAGGGTGCGCTTGTGTACGAACCGGCGGACGAAGCGGCTGATGCGGCGAATGAGGCATTCGATCTCGCCGCGCTTGCGGAAGAGGCGATGGCGTTCGACGCGGGGGAGTCGGAGAGTGTGCTTCCGCGACTTCGCAAGGCGGGCGGAAGTTCCGGCGGCGCGAGGCCAAAGGCGTATGTTGGGTATAATCCCAAGACTGGCGAGGTGTGCGCGGAAAGTCCAGTTCTGCCGCCGGGGTTCGAGCATTGGATCGTCAAGTTCAACACGCAGCGCGATGGCGATGAGGCAGGCGAGATGGAATACCGTTATTACGAGGCGGCACTTGCGGCGGGGGCGGAAATCGCGCCAAGCCGTCTCGTCGTGACGAAGGCGGGCAAGTTCTTCATGACGAGACGCTTTGACCGTACGGACGGCGGCGGACGCATCCACATGGCGAGTGCGGCGGGACTTCTCCATGCAGACTTCAGGATTCCCGGTGACGAATACGCGCTCCTGTTTCGGCTGACAGACGCCTTGACGCATGACCAGTCGGCGAAGGCGGAGTTGTTTCGCCGCGCCTGCCTGAACGTTGTCGCGCACAACAGGGACGACCACTTGAAGAACTTTTCGTTCCTGATGGACGAGAAGGGACGCTGGTCGCTCGCGCCGTTCTACGACTTTACGTATGCGGAAGGGCCCAACGGATGGCAAACGCTATCCGTTTCCGGAGAAGGCGCTAACCCCGGTGTGGACGACCTTCGGCGTCTCGCCAAGGATGTTGGGCTCGACAGAGACGAAAGCGAGCCAATCCTGGAGCGCGTCATTGAAACCTGTCGTAATAACGCCGGAGTCATTGGGGGCACAAAGAAATGAAAATGCGGATGATTCTTGTCGCAGTCGCGATGGTCATGCTTTCAGGTTGCCTCATGTTCTATACTGGAAGCGAGGAGGGACCGTTCGGTGTCGTTGCCGTGCGCGAAGAGCCGGGCCGACCGAAGGAGGTAATCCTCCAGGCAGGCGGACGGGCCAATTGGTACGTGGTCTTCGGTCCTGACGGCGGCGGAAAGGATACGCATTTTCGTGCGCTGCGCTATTACATCGCCTCTGGCGGAAAGACGAACAGCCTTTCGCACGCGACGAAATGGGCGTATGACGACACGACGATTGAGGGCGCGATTCCCGTCCGCGGCACCGACCGTTGGGTGCTCGCCTATTGTACGAAGATGACCGGCGATTTTGTTTCACTTGACGTCCGCGTATTTACGGCTAAAAAGTTGATCGCCCGCCATGAGATCGAGGAGGTCGTGCGCGATGCAAAGAAGGACAACTTGGAAGGATATGGCGTATGTGTCGTTTCCGATGACGGACGCTGCCTCACGTTCCCGACCTCTGGCGGTGACTGCGTGCTCGACGGTGCGACCGGCAAGCTGTCACGCCCCGATCCGTTGCCAGACTTGGAGGAAGGTGTCCGCACGGTCAAGAAACCCAAGAACGGTGGGGTTTCGCTTTACGATTGCGCGGCAGGCCGGTTCGCATGGACGATTCCCGACAACCGCATCCAGTTTTCCCGAACGGATACGAACACGTTTGTCACATGTTCATTCGAGGAGCCGCGCCATGTCTTTCGGCTACGGGATTTGTCGGGATCTGAGATTCTTCGCAGAGAGGTTACATGCGGGAGAAACGGCATCCCGAAGGTTTCTCCCAGTCTCAAACGCATTGCCTATTTCGTTGAACGGCAGGGCGGAACGCTTGGTCCTGATTATGACGATACACGCGACGCCTCGCTTTGCGTGGAAACGTTCAATGAGGGAGGGCCCTCCAGACGAAACGTCTTTGACGTCGGCGTTGGCCGAGAGCTTGTGTTCAATTGGGCGACTGACGACATAATAGTCGGCACATGGAAGAAAAGCCCGAAGGACTATGACCATTACGATTATGTTGTCATTGACGTAGAGACGGGCAGGTGGCACTTGCTGCCGTTCGCTACCGATTACTTCAGGGGCTTTGACGTCGATGTGTCAAACGGACGCGTGTACTTGCGGGCGCGGGGCGGTAAGCCCCGCATTTACGATGCACGCACGGACAAGATCGTCGCGACGTTGGACTTCGCCAATCCTGACTGGCCGCAGGATTCGTTGGGAAAGGTGGGCATAGAGAACGGCGTCGGCATCCTGTTTGCCGGACTGCGTACGTGGATGCTCGTCGATTGGAACGGCAATCTCGTCCAAAGCGGGCCCTTGCGTCGGAAGGGGATTGGCGCTATTGGCAGCGCAATCGGCCACGGACGTTTTGCCGTGAGTTTGTTTGGTTCGAGCGAACCCGCTGTGCTTTCAACTGACAACCGGCTGCTTTTCAAGGGATGCTATCCCATGCCTTCGCCTGACGGATATTTATTGATAGGCGATCCGTATGATCGGTGGTAAGGAGGAAAATGAATACGTGGAAGGAGACAATGACGATGAAAGCAATGCGAATGGATGCGGTGCTTGCGGACGCATACGCCGATTGCATAGCTTGTTGCGGAAACTGCATATAGTCTATTATTTTATGTGCAGATTGTGGTTGCGAATCTGCATATAAAATGGTATCCTATATGCAGTTGATTGGCGAAGAAAGGTCTTTATATGCATATCTTTAACTACTCGTTCCTTAAAGACGACCTGTTACCCGCGCAGTTGGTGACGCTTGCCGCCAACATTTCCGCGCTGAAGGTGATGACCTCCATGCGGCAGAAGGATAATGAAGTGGCGTTTCGGCGACTGGAATCAATCGCGAAAATCGAATCGGTGAAGGCGTCCAACGCAATTGAGGGAATCGTCACGACGGATGAACGAATCCGTGCGCTTGTTGGCGGCAGTAGCGCACCGCTCAACCACACGGAAGCCGAGATCGCCGGATACCGCGATGCGCTGAACGAGATACATGTCAACTACGCCGCACATGACTTCCGCGAAAGCGACATACGGAATCTTCACGCGCAGATGATGCGCCTTGCCGAGCCGAGTGCGGAC
>CACZAK010000321.1 GCA_902779075.1 uncultured bacterium
TTGCCGCGAACGCCGAAGGGCCAACGCCGAAAGACGGGCGGAGAAGATTCCTGAGCTGGAGGCGAAGTTCAATGAGGCGGTTGCCGAGCGCGACGCGGCGATTGCAAAGTTGCGGCAAGACAAACTCGACACCGCACGTAACCTTAAGGCCATGAATCTTTCCATTGAGCAAATTGCAACAGTGACCGGCCTCACCGCCGATGAAATCAGGGCACTGTAAAACATGCACATGACCACCCTCCATAAAACCGCCTACAACCGCGCTAAAACGGCGCGTGTGGGCGCGTTTGCGCAGTTAGCGGGGGGGGGTAAATGTAAAATTGAAAGTGTAAAATGTAAAATTAGAAGTTACAACACAGGCTCTCATTTTACACTTTACACGTTACATTTTACACTCTCAGAGGCGACTTGTCGCGCACCATGCGCGACGAGCCGCCTTGCGTGTTTCTGTCTCCAAACAAACAATTTCAAACAACAACAACAAAGGACAAGCGAAAATGGAAATGAGAAAATTGACAGGGAAAGCCGCCATCTTGGCGGCGGTAATCGCGGCAAGTGCGATGTCGGCGACAGCCGGAGATTACTACAAGCTTGGATCGGACGCAGCCAGTCAGACTTCGTTCTCCGGCACGTATTCCGGCGGCGGAAATAAGATCGGTTGGGCGTCTTCGCGCGATGCAACGACTACGGTCACGCCCACGGACATGGCAAATTCCGACTTCTACGTCGTGAGCGGGACAAGCCTGCGGACGAACAAGGTCGGAGGCAACTACACATTTCCGGGGAAGTCGCTTGTTCTTGAGTCCGGCGGCATCATGAACGTGAAGGCGGGCGAGGGTGGCGGTTCTAAAACCAGTTCGTTCACGATACGCAGCCTCGTGAGCGAAGGCGGAATCATCGATTTCAATGCCGCCAACTGCTCGCACACGATCAATGGCGGCACGGTCTCCATCAGTTCCGGCTCCTCGCTTGCCCTGCGCTTCACGGGATCCAACAACAGCTCCGGCATCATCGACTCAGCTCTTGAAGGGGATGGCACGACGACGCTTTACATAAAGGCCGTTTCGGGAAACACGGCAACGATGTTCCAGTTTTCGGACGCCGCCGGTTTTTTCGGCACGATTGAGGATGGCGGCACGGGCGCGGCAAACGAGAAGACGATGTTGAAGCTCACGGGCGGCTTCGGCGGAACGATAACCTCGCTCCCCGCAGGGACGACGCAGGTGCTCGTGAACTACGACGGGCTTCCCGACGGCAAGGGACTTCGCATCGCCACGACCACAATCCCTGAACCGCTAAAGACGACCGTTACGTTCTATTCCGAAAGCGTCGCGTTCACAAATGGCTGTGTGCTGATGACGTTCCCTGAAGGGACGACGGTCGATCCGTCAGAGTTTACGGTCAAGTACGCATACGGGCAGACGAGTACTGCCGTAGCGTTCGCAAACCTCAAAACCGTCTTGAACGCAGACGGCACGGTGTCGCTCGCCGCCGACGTTGCGACGTACTACAAGAAAGGCAGCGACGCGGCCAACAAGAATTCGTTTGGCGGCACATACACGGGCGGTGGGACGAGCATAGGCTGGGCGGATTCGCGTACGGCGACGGCAACGGTCACACCCACAGACATGGGCAACGCCGATTTCGTCGTCATAAACGGCACGCTGCTGCGCACGTCACAATATTCTGGAAACTACACCTTCCCAGGAAAGACGTTGATTTTCGAGACCGGCGGCTCCATGACTGTGAAGGCAGGAGAAGGTAACGGCAACAAGGGCAGCAGCACGTTTGCGGTAAGTCGCCTTGTCGGCGCGGGCGGCGAGATCAACTTCAATGCCGTAACTTGCACGCACACGTTCACGGGCAACGTCACGATCAACCACGGCAGTTCGCTGTATCTGCGCTTCACCGGCAATGACAACCGTGTTGCAATCCTCAATTCAGCGCTTTCCGGCGACGAGACGGCGACGCTCTATCTGGGATCGCCGTCTGGAAACGGCAACCCGCCGACGATGCAGTTCTCCTCTGCGGCGGCGTTCCGGGGCACGATTGCCGACATCAATGGCGGCACGGGTGCGGTGAACGAGAAATTGATCTTGAAGTTGACGGGCGGCTTTGGCGGTACGATAACCTCGCTTCCCGCAGGAACGGCGCAGGTGCTCGTGAACTACGACGGGCTTCCGGCTGGTAAAGGTCTGCGCGTCGCGACAACGACGATTCCCGCGCCGCTCAAGACGACGGTCACGTTCTACTCTTCCACGGCGGCGTTCCTGTCGGACGGCTTCGTACTGATGACCTTCCCGTCGGGGACGGTCGTTGATCCGTCTGCGTTTACGGTGAAGTACGCAGGAAGCGCCTCCGAAACCGCACGCACGTTCGCGCACCTCAAGAAGATTGACAACGCGGACGGCACCGTGTCGCTTGCCGTGTCGAACGAAAGCGACTTTCCGGCGGCTGGAGAGACAATCGACCTTGCGGGAACGAGCCGTACGTTCCCTGTGGATTGGACGCAGTTCTGCGCGGGCTTCACGGTGACGGATACCGTGGGCGGCGGTGAGGCGCACGTCTCGGTCGATGCCGGCGTCACCGTGCGCAATACGAGGATGACGCTTGCGGGCAAGCTCAAGTTCGTCAAGGAGGGTGGTGGCACGTTCGTGTCCGCGTTGAGCCAGTCGTACATCGGCGGCAACCTTATCGTCGGCGGCGTGGCGATGCCTCCGCAAGGCGGCGGAACGGGCGTGGATTACATGCCTGTACGCAGCGGCACGTATTGGAAGACGTTCGGCGACTTCACGGTGGGCGGGGATGCCGCCGTTATTCGCGTGAACACCAACGGCGTGTTCGACATCAACGGCGTCTATGGCTTCCATGAGTATGACATTATTCTCAACGGCGGGACGCTCCGCAACAGTACCGATGAGGACTACTATGAGCTGGCTCGTCCCGGAGTGGCCATCCATTCGCTCGAGGCGGACTCGACCTTAGACGTCAAGGCGAACACGCGGTATTGGGACGGCACGTCGAACAACGCCAAGTGCTGTAATCTGAACGGACACGTCCTGGATGTCGTCATGGCGAACAGCAAGATAATGGGCGTTTCCACTTCGCTCTCCAACGGAACGATCAGGTTGTCGGGTACAGGGCAATTCAAGGTTATGACCCTAAGCGGAACTACGCAGTCCGAGTACGACATGAGTACGGTTGATTTCATACATGGCACCAACGGCGATCCCTTCATCGACGCTCCTTTCTACGTGCGAGACTATGTGTGCGACTATACGGGCGGGTCCAAGCGCGGCGGTTCCGAGTTCAGGGTTTATGGCACGTTTAGGCCGAATACGCAGAAGTTCTGGCCGCCGAAGCTGATGGACAAGTCCGCGATCGACCTTTCCGGCAAGAGCGAATCGTTCGCGACAAAGAGCGGTGTATCCGCCGGTTCCATATCGTTTGAGGCGGGGGCGACGATTACGCTCATTACAGGCGAGCGTAGATTGAGGACCGGCAATCAGCTGATGTCGTGGGTGTCAGGCGCGGAACCGGACGCGACGGTGAAGTTCGTACCGCAGCCAGACCTTGCCAGAGCATGGCGCTTTCAGGTCCGTGCGGACGGCGTATATGTGGTCAGCCGCAGAGGCTTCATGATCCTCGTCAAGTAGCCAACTGCAACGGGCAAGATGCCCGTTGTCCCAGTGTGCGGGCGGCTCGATGAGCTGCCCCTACCATTTCGCCGCCAAGATGGCGGCTTTCCCAGTCAGTTCCGCCGCTACATCCACCCGTTCCGCGCCGTAATATTACGGTGCGGAACGGCCAATTCTGGCAAAAGAGATGTTTATTGCCGCAAACTGTCCAAAATGCGGCAGCATGATCTACACGTTCTACATGTTCTACACGGACAAAACAAAAGCGGAATCTAAAGCAAAGACAGCTTCGGCAACGCGCTGGCAGCGCGTTGTACAAGAGTGGCGGGCGGGACGCCCGCCACCCCGAAAACGGGCGACCACGGCGAGGGGAATTATGAGCCACAATGAGTGTCGGTGCTTGGTAGTGAGGGGCGAAGGATTCTGTACATGATGGTGCAGACCTTGTCAGTTGGGCTTTTATAGATGTGGCAGAGTTCCAGAAAACCGTTGTTTCGGATGCTCACGATTTCCCTTTTTATCGATGAACGGCTGACATTCAGCTTTCTTGCCATTGACGCGATTTCGGGTCTGACAAGCATGGTGTTGCGATCCATTCTGCTTTCGAGATCGCGAAGTATCTGCTCGGCAAGGTCAAACGGCAGGCTCGGCGGCCTTCCTCTTGGGCGTCCTGTTGCTCGGTGTTTCATGCTTTCTTTACCTTGTCAGCGTAGAGCTTGAAAAGGTGGGCGACGCGGTCGGCGTCGGTCACGGACGGCGAAAGGCCGTATGCCTTGTCCACGAGCGCGTCGAGGTGCGCGTGGGCCTTCACCAGGTCCGGCGGCATGGCGGTCGGGTCGTAGAGCGCGGCAAGGGAACACCGCTCGTCCGCGTCCATG
>CACZAK010000322.1 GCA_902779075.1 uncultured bacterium
CCGTCGCGCAAAGCGCGGCAAGCGCCCCGACGCAAAAAAACGATACTGTTGTCTTTCTCATGCGGAAATTATACCAAATGGCGGGGAACCGTTCAATTAGATTGGTGATTTTGCATGCCAACTTTCTTCCTTTGGCGCGGCTGCGTTTCTTCGTCCTTCGCCCGCGTAAGGCCGTAGAACGGCGTTCCCAATTCACCACGATGTCCGTTCCTGAAAACAGGGCGTAAGCGATATTCGTATTTGCGCAAAGGCGAACGGTGCCATCTTGAACTCCCCGTCCGACAAGGGGGTTCTGCCGCGTTCCAGCAGGTCGGCGAGGACGTACTTCGCCCCTCGCACAAGGTCTTGGCGAATTCTGGTCTGCACGGGCCGTCCCTCCGTCTCGCGGAAACGGACGACGTAACCTTTCCCGTCGTCCGCCGCCTTGAGCGCGACAAGTTCGACGTTCGCCGCATCGCACGAGATGTGCCGCGCCACGTCCGCACCGGCGGAGTTCATCGACGAACGGCCGTGCGGCGGGCTCTCCCCTGTTGGCGGGATAGTTGAGGAAGCTCCACCATCCTTCGACCACCCATCGAAACGCCGCAGGATCGCTGTCCGGACGCCTGTCCGCGGCAATGAGCTCCCTGGCCTTGTCCATGCGCAACACGGTTCCCTTGCGCTGGATGTAGTTGGAGCGGTGAAGCCCGAGGTCGGAATGTGCGCTCTTGATGCCGTAGATCGTCCAAGGACGCACTGGCGGCAAACTCGCAGGGAGCCGGTTCGTCGGCACAAGTTCATAGACGGTTTTCCCGCCGTTCTTGCGCGAGATCATCCGCCTCCCGTCGTGCGTGAGCATCGAGTAGGCGACGACACAGTTAGTGATGACCTCGCAGTCGTCGTACTCCGGCTGCGGCATCGACGGCACGACAAGCGCAGTAGCAAGAAAGGCAGTTGTTAAAGTCATGGCAAATCCTCCTTCAATGTCAATTACCACCCTCGCCAACATTGATCCAAGGCAACGTCTGTCCGGATGATAGAAGCTGGTTTGTCACACCCACAAAATACTCAACAAACTGTGGACGCATGTTTGTAACCATTAGCATGGATAATGCTGTGTCAAGTCTGTTGGAACTATTGGTGTACCCTGCAATCTTATCGGGAAACAGTCGATCCAGCGTCACCGCACCGGTGCCACTCACCTTCCTGTGATTGTAGAACATGGAAAGAGCACTTGCACATACACCGTTCGTGCATGGATCCTGGCGCAACTTCTTTGCGTATTCCCAATAACAGCCAATACGTTCTCCTGAAGAATATCCGCTGACGTTTGTTATTATAGTCTCAACAAATTCAGTTGTGGCACCGCTGACAGGACTATGCTTAAGAGCGAGGCCTATGGCTCTGTAACGATATATGCCCTTAGGATTAAGAGCCAGTGCCTTATAGGACGGCGCAGCCTCAGCATAGTTCAGTTCTTCACACTTAGACAAGGCAATTCTGACTAGTTCCTGATCAGTTGCAGAAAGAGATGTACAGTCGTTTGTGCCAAGCATCGAAAGATACCATGTAAACGCAGCCTTCTTTTCTGGCGGTGTCCACCCATCACTTTCACCAAGAGCCAAGAAAGAAGGCCATGTGGCAATAGCCTCATGCTCCACACCGTCGTCAACATCATCTAGATTGTCAAAGACAGAAAGGAGGACGAATTCCAGCATGGACTTGGCCACTGCATTAGTCTCTGATTCCGTATGGGCATACCCAACGGACGCCAACAGTAAAAATGACAGCATCAATCCGTGGCACATCCGGTTCTTCATAACTTTCATCTTCTCTTTACGGTACAACCAAGCACCGACGACGCCGACCGCAATCGCGGCCAGCGCCGACAGGCCGATCCACATCAGCCCGTCCTTAAACGCCTCTATGCCTTCCAGTACATTCATCGCCGTGCGCCATTAGTGTATCATATTTTTACGCCGCCGTTCTTGAGATTTCTATGAGAGGCTTTGTCAATAGGGAATTTTCGCCTAGGGCGAATGTCCTTATCCTAGACGCCCTGCCACCTCGTTTCTATCCGCACTTGATTCCGGCGTTGGGCCGGGGTGCCTGTTGATATCCGTCTTCGGGCTGCCACTTACGGTTCGGGCTTTGAGCCCCAATATCACGTCGCAGTCTCCGGGACGGGGTGTTGGCTGTCTTCGGAAGGATGTCGCGCCATTCGGCGGTCGTTCCCGAAATCGTGTTCCTTTCGCTTCCTTGTCTGCGGGGGTCCGGGGGAACTCAGTTCCCCCGGCGGGGGCTGGGGCGGAGCCCCAGAATTGCCTTTATTCCGCGCGCGAGGCCGTCAGGCCGAAGTGCGCCCATCATAGCCTTTCGCCGCATGGCCGTGTCCTCCTACGCGACGAGTTCGGCGATGGCGGGGGCCTCCGTGGCGGTCCTCTTCGCGGCGTGGCCGTCGTCATAGGGCTTGCCGGACTTGAGCATGGCGAGCATGATGACGGCGAGCTTGCGCGCGACTGCGGCCTTGGCCTTGCGCCTGCGTGAGGCCGAAGTACGCCCCGGCGTCGCGGGCGCTGCCGAACCGCCCCGGGTCGGCGATGAGCGCCACGAACGCGCAGGACGTTATCAGGCCGACGCCGGGGGCCGTCTGGAGAAGCTCGACCTCGTCCTTGAAGTGCTCCTGCGCGTATTCCTCCAGCATGGCGTCGTACCGCTTGATGGTGGCTGCCAGCTCCTTCAGGTGCCGTAGCATCGGCTTGAACTTCCACGCCATGCCCGGGGGGATCGCGTCCCTGGCCACCTTGTGGAAGCACGAGGCGTCGCACTTCGGGATGAACACGCCTTGCGCCTTGCACAGGCCGCGCACCGAGTTGACTGCCTGCGTCCTCTGCGAGACCGCCACGTCGCGCAGCTCGATGATCTGCACCATCTCGTGGCGCTCGTCGTCGCGCAGTGCCACGGGGTGGAACAGCTCGCGGTCGGCGCGGGCGAGCTTCGCTATCATGAGCGCGTCGTTCTCGTCGTTCTTCTGCTTGCCCATCCAGATCGCGGCGAGCTTGCGGGCGTTGCCCACGACCACGTCGCAGCCGCACGACTTCGCGAGCGCGCTGATCCTGCGGCAGCAGAGACCGGTCTCCATCGCCACCGTCGCGCCCGCGTTCTCCTCGAAGAACGCCGTGAGCGCCTCTGGCGTGTTGGCGACCTCCCGGCGCCACATGACCTTGCCCGCCTGGTCCAAGGCGCACACGGCGTGCTTTTTGTTCCCCAGGTCCATTCCGATTGTGATATACTCTTATGGCTGTTTTCCTTTCTTTTGTGGTTGATTTGCAGAGCAAAACAATATCATACCACTAATTTGGGTTAACAGCCTCTCCTTTTACTTATGGTGCGGAACGTGGTTTTTGGGGTATTGCGGCTCACCCGGAGGGCTCGCCCCACCACGGCTCGGCGGGACGCCTCGCCCCACCGAGCGGCCGCGACAAGCGCGGCCGCTCCCGCTGTTGGCCAGGCCACCATGACAGGGGGGATTTTTGAGCTGCGCACGGGGGATTTATGAGCTACGCAGGGGGGATTTTTGAGCTGCGCATGGGGGATTTATGAGCTACGCAGGGGGGATTTATGAGCTACGTTGGGGGGATTTTTGAGCTACGTTGGGAGAGTGACCTACCTACGATTAGGGAATGACCTACCTACGATTAGGGTTGGATGCCCCTGCAGCGAGGGCATGACCTGCGTACTGACTTGCATTCAGCTGCCAGCTTGAAAACCGCCCGAGCATCAACGCATCGCCATTTATAGACATTCCCCCTATGCATAGAAAACCATCCCTTATACATAAGCATACTGTTCCATAAGCATAAACGTTTGATTCCATAAGCATAAGGGATCGAGTCTCTATGCATAAGCGTTTGTTTAACTATACATTAGCCTCGCCTTTGATAGGCAAGACGGAAATATTATGCCACATTCCCCGCCCCACGCAAGCGAGATTTTGGGAAATTGAAGTTTTGTGCGCGGTCAGCCGGTTTTCTGCATGTCGCAGAGGTGACGGTAGACGCCGTTGGCGGCGTAGAGCTCGTCGTGCGTGCCGCGTTCAACGATCACACCCTCTCGCATGACGAGGATTAAATCCGCGTCGCGTATCGTCGAGAGGCGGTGCGCGATCGCGAACGTGGTGCGGTTGGCCATAAGCCGGTTGATGGCGTCCTGCACGAGACGCTCTGTGACCGTGTCGAGCGCGCTCGTGGCCTCGTCGAGGATGAGGATGGGCGGATTGCGGAGGATCGCGCGCGCGATGGCGATGCGCTGGCGCTCGCCGCCGGAGAGCGCGAAGCCCTTCTCGCCCACCTGACGCTCGTAGCCCTCCGGCTGCGACATGATGAACTCGTGTGCGTTCGCCATCTTCGCGGCCTCCACCACCTGCTCGTGCGTCGCGTCGGGCGAGCCGTACTTGATATTCGCCTCGATCGTGTCGTTGAAGAGCAGCGTCTCCTGCATCACGCTGCCCACCAGGTTGCGGAGGTCCGGGATACGCAAGTCGCGCAAGTCCACGCCGTCCATCGTCACGCGCCCTTCGTACGGATCGTAGAAGCGCGCGAGGAGTCCGCTCATCGTGGACTTCCCGCTACCAGTACCACCGACGACGGCCACCACTTTCCCGCGCGGAATCTCAAAGGAGGCGTGCGATACCGCGTCGCGCTCGGCGGTATCATAGCGGAAGGACACGTCCTCGAACACGATCTTGTCAGTGAACGCCGTCTTCGGCGCGGCGTCCGCCTTCACGGGCAGTTCCATGCGCACGTCGAGGATGGAGAAAAGACGCGAGAGCGCCGCGCGGCACTGCTCCAACTGGACTTGCAACTTCGAGAGTTGCTTAATCGGACGGTAGATCAGCAGCAGCGGCGCGAGCATCGGCACGATCACCGAGAGCTTCACCTGCGCCACGAAGCACCACACCACGAAAGCGCACAGGAGGAATATGCCCACCGTCTCCACGGCCGGCGTCACGAACAGGCTCCAGCGCACCGCGCGCAGCGACGCCTTCAACATGCTCTGGTTGGCCTGCTCGTACTTCTTGTTCTCGAACTCCTCCGTGTTGTACGCCTTCACCACGCGCACGCACGTGAGGATCTCGTGGATGCGCGAGCCGACCACAGAGTAGCGCTCCAGCGCCTTCTTCGCCCACTTGCGGATGCGTTTGGAAAGCAGCACCACCGGACACATGAAGAGCGGAAAACCAATCACCAGCAACACGAGCGTGGGCAACATGTTGTTCTGCACCGCCGTCCAGATGATGAACCCCACCGAGACGACAATTTCGAACGGCGCCTCCGCCACTTCCTGCAGAACCTGCTGGATGATGTGCTGGACGAGACGCGGGTCACTTGAGGCTCGGCTCATCAACTGCCCCACGTCAATCCGTCCGTGGAATTGCATCGATTGCTCCTGGATGTGCCGAAGGATCGAACATCGGAGATCCTTCACCGTGTGCAGGGCCGCCCACGAAAGACAGTACTTGTTCAGGAACAGAAACGCGCAGCGCGCCATCGCCGCAAGCGGCACGATCACGAGAATTGCGAAAAGCAGCGGCGCGCCCAAAGCCTCATCCTCGTCCTGCATTTCAAACCCTAACTTCTGCGCAAGCTTCTTGAACTTGCCATATTCCTTCAGGACCTTCCGCTCCTCCTTGGAAGTGGACGCTGTAGAAGGCGTTGGCTGGACGGTTTTTTCGCTGACTGGGAGAGCCGCCATCTTGGCGGCGTTTCCCTGCTCCGTCCCTCCCACCTTGTCGAGCGCCGGCTGGATCACCTGGAAGAGCGGCAGCAGCGTGCCTGCCGTCAGCATCCCACAGACGATGCCGAGATAGATGCGAAAGCGGTACTTCCGCGTAAATCCCCACAGACGGCCGTATGCCTCCTTTGCGGAATACTCGCGGTCGAAGAATTCTTGCTTGTATGTTGTCTTTGAATCGCTGTGATGTCCCATTTCAACACCTTCACAGGCCCATGTCGGCGAGGATGCTCGCCAGCTGACCCTTGATCACCTGCATTGACAGGTGTTTCTCGAAAAACGCACGAGCGGCGGCGAAATACGCGTCGCGGCGGCCCCAGTCGGCGCGGTACTCCTCGACTGCCTTGACGAGTGCGTCGGGGTCGCCGGCGGGGATGAACTTGATGGCCGGACACTCCTTTGCCTCCGGCGGATAACCCGTGCAGAACTCGTTGATCGTCGGGCGGCAGCACGCCATGCACTCGTACACCTTGTTGCCGATTACGCGCGCGGCCTTCGCCGTAGTACCGAACACGCCCGTCGTGCGCGGCGATCACCTTCGGCACGTCCACGTACGGCACCTTGTTGAGGAAACGCACGTTCGCGAGGCCCGCCGCCTTCGCCTCCGTGGACGCCTTGTACGCGCCCCAGCCGAGGAAGTCCCAGCGGATGGGCAGGTCCTGCGTGCGCCGCGCGGCCTCCACGATCACCTCCGTGCCGTGGAGCGGCAGGTACGCGCCGTGGTACAGCACGCGGAACTTCCCTTCCCCGTCATCCGGCGGAGGCGGCTGCGGCGTGAACACCGCCTCGTCCGTGCCCGTGAGGAGCACGCGCATCCTCTCGCGCGGCACGCCGAACTGCTCGGCGCAGAAGTCGAGGTGACAGCTTGTGTCCCACGTCACGAGGTCGGGTTCGTTCATCATCCGCGTCTCGAGGGCGTGCAGACGCCGCGCGCGCGGCTCCTCGGCCTTCCACTTGCACTGTTCGAGCACCTTCTTGTCCCAGGCGGAGATCATCGGGTCGAACAGCACCTTCACGCCGCGGCGGTGCGCCCAACGACAGGCGGCGAGGATGTCGCGCTGGCGACACACCGGCACCCACACGAGGTCGGGCTTCGGACGCCGTCCGAGCCCGCGCACGCACGCTTCTACGTCCCCGAACTTGGGGAACCACTTCACGAAGAAGAAGTCCACATCCCAGCCGAGTTCGCGGAACAAAGAGATGTACACCCGGTTACGTGAGTAGCCGGGGTCGAATCTACCCCAGAAAAGTACTTTCTTTCCCATGCGAGTATTCTACCAAAAAGGGGGCACCGCGGCAATGCCGCCATTCGCGCACCGAATTTCTTTCCTCGCAGTTCTACAGCGTCCAGCCGTTGTGGTGCTTCACTTCGAGGAGCGCGTTCGCGGACTCCGCGTTCGCGCCGGTGAAGCGCTCCGCCGCCGGATCCCACTTGAGGGTCGAAAGACCCAGCCGCTCGCAGATGTTCGCGATGTGGCACGCGCTGATCGAGCGGTGCCCGATCTCGCAGTCCGTGGCGATCGGGCGGTTCTCGTAGATGCCGTCGATGAAGTCGCTTTCGTGATTGTGTCCGCCCGCCGCCTTGTAGAGGTGCACCTCATTCGCGCCGAGGTCGCGCTTCTCGTTCCACTTCTTGAGGAACTCCGGACGGTCCAGCCGCCCGCGCGTGACAAAAACATCGCCCTTCTCGCCCTTGAACTTGACGCCGTTGGCGTAGCGGTTCGAGACGTGCGCGCGGAAGCCGTTCGCGTACACGAGGTCGAACGAGTAGTCGCCCGCCCAGTCGAGGATCGGGTCCGCGCCGAATCCGTCGCTCTTGAAGTTCTCCACGGCCACGGGGCCGCTGCGCTCCACGCCAAGCGCCCACTGGAGGATGTCGATGTGGTGCGCGCCCCAGTCGGTGATCATGCCGCCGCCCGTGCGGGAGTTGGAGCGCCAGCACATCGGGCCGTGGATGGCGGGGATGAACACGTTGTCCTTGTGGTGCGCGGCGGGTCCCTGCCACAAATCCCACATTCCGTCTGGCGAGAAGTACGCCGGGGCCTTGCGCGGGGTGCGGTCGGCCGGATAGCCCCAATACGGGCCGCGTCCGCCGGGAAGCCCCACTTCGCACTCGACGCACTTGCCGAGGTAGCCGTTGCGGATCCACTCCGCCGCCACGCGGAACTCGCTCGCATTGCGCTGCTGCGATCCGACCTGGAACGTGACGCCCATTTCCTTCGCCGTGCGGGTCATCGCGATGCCCTCGGAGATGCCAAGGGACATCGGCTTCTGGCAATAGACGTGCTTGCCCTTCTTCATGCAGGCGATTGCCGTGAGCGCGTGCCAGTGGTCGGGCGTCGTCACGCACACCGCGTCAATGCCGGGGTCGTCCGCGATTTCGCGGAAGTCCACCACGGCGCGGCAGACGTTGCCCTTGTAATGCTCGTCCACCATCCGCTTGAACGCGATGCGTCCGCCCCAGCCACGGCCCTTGGGACTGTAACCGTAGTCGTGCAGCTCCGTGACGGGGTCGCACGCGGCGACGACCTGCACGCGCGGGTCCTGCATGAACGCCTCCATGTTGCCACGCCCCATCGTGCCGCATCCGATGACGGCGAGGTTGATGCGTTCCGACGGCTTGGGACGACGCACGTTCGCGCCGCACGCGCCGAAATGGCAGCACCCGCTACCCAGAAGCGCCGTCGCGCCCGTGCCGATGAAGAACCTTCTTGTCACTCTTTGCATGATCGATATTTCCTTTTTGCCAAAACCGCCGTTAGTATATCATATTTCATTGTGCCTGGGGTTTATGAAATAGAGCAGTGGGCGGACGTGGGCGCATCTGTGTAATTCACCGCCGAGCCTTCTGATGTTTGGAAACAACTATTTAAAACAACTTGCCTTTGGCGCACGGGCTAACTCGCCCGTGCCCATAGGCCAATCAAAAACGATACAATTATATCAAGATTCTTGCAAACATAGATTACAAACACAGATGGATAGATGCGCGGGCGAGTTAGCCCGCGCACCTCTCTCAAAGTTGTTTTTATCAGTTGTTCTGGTTGTTTCCAATCTCAAAACGCATGGGTGAAAACACAGATGCGCCCGGCGACGTGATCTACACAGTGCGGCGGTCGCGGGGCGACCGCCCTACCGCATGCGAGCAAGAGGCAGGGGACGGAAAGCGGGACAGACCTTCAGTATTGCCGCGTCGGGGAGAAGGTTGAAGTCGCCGTTCGCCGCATCCACGAAGCCGAACGCACACGGCGCGTTGGTCGAACCGTTGAGTACCGTGAAGCCAGACGCGATCCGCGCGTCGATTGACGCGCATCTCACGCCGTTCGTACCCTTGGTATTGATAACAACATTGCCCGCAATCGGCGCCATCCGCACAAGCGGCGCCACGCGGTCAAGGGCGAGAATCTCCTTCTGGCAGTCGATGAAGATGTTGTTCTCCACGGGGTTGTAGAGCGGCTCGCGCGGATGGTCGTTCATGATTTTCGCGAGGCGCGGATAGCGCGCCGCCCACACGCCGTTCGTGTAGTCGAACGCCTTCGCCTTGTCCTCCAGCAGCCACGACGGGCCACCATGCTCGGTATTGTTCCAGTGCTTCCATGTCATGCCGCGGCAGTCGATGGACATCCCGATCTGGCAGCGCGAGAAGACGTTGTTGCGGATCGGGTGCTCGCGCCCGCCGCCCACGATGCGCGCCGTGCCGGCCTTGGCCGCCTTCCAGACGACCGGCGTCGAATCGGACGCGCCGCCGTCGCACGGTTTGAGCGCGAAACCTTCCATCTGCACGTAGTCGCCCGGCGCGAGCACGATCTCCACCGCTTTACTGGAGGCGATCTTCCCCGCCTGGCGCGCCGCGCGCACACTGTCGCGTGCCTCAACGAGCGTGGTGAACGGCTTTGAGGGTGAACCGTCGCCGCCCGGCGCGGCGGAGGGATTGACATGGAACGTCGCGGTGCTGGCGGACATTGCCGCCCCGCAAACGGACATCGCAAGGCAATAAGATATTTTCTTCATGCGGAATAGTTTAGCAAAAAAGGATAACCTACAAAAGCCCCCCATTTAATCGGTCAAGACCTGTTTTGCCACTCTGACCGAGAACTTGCCCCTGTTAGGGCATCCGCTTCGTAGACTCGCTGCGCTCGGGGTCTAATACCGACTGGGGCAACGGGCGTCCCGCCCGTTGCGGGAGCCACCGCGCTTGTCGGGGTGGCGGGCGCCTCGCCCGCAGCTAGGCCAACGGGCGTCCCGCCCGTTGCGGGAGCGGCCGCGCCCCCTACTGTACCTCCACCACCACCCTGAAGAACCGCATCGCCGCCTTCTCCGCCGCCGTCGTCCCTTCAACCGCCTTCCACTCGCCATCTAGCGACGCTGTACCCTTCTCGATTACCGTTTACAATATGGGCTTGATTC
>CACZAK010000323.1 GCA_902779075.1 uncultured bacterium
CCCAAGCCATATCCTCTGCTGACAAAACCACGTTCGGAATATCGCCCGGAGGAGATCGTATGAACCTTAAGTTAGCGGCATTCCGGTCAGACCTGTTTTGCCACATCTCCGGGCCGCCCGGTGGTCGGCCCCTACCGTTGGTAATGGCGGGCGGCTCGCCGAGGACGGCTCGCCCCACCATTCCGCCACCACATCCACCTCGTTCCGCACTGTGATATTACGCTTCGGAACGGCTCATTCCGCCACCCCACATCCACCTCGTTCCGCAGCGTAATATTGCAGCCCGCGCCGTAATATTACGCTTCGGAACGCCCCTCTCTGCGCTCTCTTACTCTCTGCGCCTCTGCGTGAGATTACGGCGCGGAATCTCGGCGGCTCGCGGGGGCGCGCGCCCTGCTCCACGGCATCGTACCCGTCCGCCGCGATTTTCAAATTTCAAGCAAGTGACAACACGGTTTTGTTGTGGTATAATATGCAGCGCAAGGACAAAGGAGCACATCATGAGCATAATGATAGATTTGCCACCTGCGATGGCACAGGAAGCGCGGGAATACGCGACCCTTCGGGGAACTACGCTCGAACGGATGCTGCTTGATTGCATCAAGGCCGAAATGGAGAGGCGTCGCAAGGAAAGCGAAACCGCCACGCGATTGATGGACAGGTGGCGCGCCGTGGTCCGCAAGGGGCGGGGGCGTCGAACGGACCCTTATGTGTTCAATAGGGCTGACGCATATCCGGAAGGCGAATTTGCATGAAATTCATAGACTCAAACATTCTCATATATGCGGTTGATGAAGCGCAACCAGATAAGTATGAACGTGCGTGTAACATTGTTGAAGCCGCCATTCGCGGCAATGGATTTGTCATTTCGGTACAAGTACTCAATGAATTTGCTTCTGTGCTGTATCGCAAATTCAAGAAGTCTGATGACGAGGTAAGGGAGCTTCTTTCGATAGCGGGGAGAATAAAAACAGTGCCCGTAATGCCTGAATGGACGCAGTTGGCGATTGACATCAAGGCGCAATACGGTCTTCAGTTCTACGATTCACTTCTTTTGGCGGCAGCTCAAGTGAACAAATGTCAGGAATTCTGGTCGGAAGATTTGAACGACGGGCAGATCTATTGTGGCGTCAAGGCGGTTAATCCGTTCAAGTAGCCCCCGCGCACAACTACACGTTCTACATGTTCTGCACGGCTAAAAACAAAAGCTAAATCTAAAACGAAACCCACCTCGTTCCGCAGCGTAATATCGCAGCCCGTGCCGTAATATTACGCTTCGGAACAGTTGTGGCAAAACTGGTCTGACCGGTTTTGCCACATCTCCGGGCCGCCCGGTGGTCGGCCCCTACCGTTGGTAATGGTGGGTGGCTCGCCGAGGGCGGCTCGCCCCACCGTTCCGCCGCCAAGATGACGGCGTGGTGGTAGGCCGTTTTTTGACGTGAGACATGAGACGCGAGACGAGGGGGTGAGACGCGAGTGTCCCGTTCCCGCAAGGCCACTGGCGAAGCGTTCCCCGCAATCCCAAAGTCTCTTGATCTCACGTCAAGTCTCACGTCTCACCGTCTAATGTCCAGCTCGTCTCTCGTCTCTCGTCTCACGTTTTACGTCACCACCCACCACCTGACATCCACCATAAGCTTCTTCAAACACCGCAAAACGCCGCCCGGGGATTGACGAATCGCGGAAGTGTGTGCTAACATACCGCCCATCTTCCATTAGGAGACCAACGATTTGAGACAAGGATCAAACAAAAAATGAAAACAACGTATAAAAAATTCCTTAGACTTCCGCTCTTCCTCGTGGCGACGATCGCCGCCAGCGGATATGCCGAGAAAGCCAAGCCTTCATTTGAGTCTGAAGTCGGGCGTTACCTCGCAGGCCATTCTCTTTCGGGGGTGAAGACCTACGAAGACTTCAAGGCGCTGATTGCCGCGCCGTGCGGCGAGGCGGCGAAAATCGATGCGACGGTGCAGCCGCGCCACGCCGCGAAGAAGGTCCGCTGCTGGGGGTCGATGATGCTTCCCTTCTTCAAGAAATGGGGACTGGACGTCGCGGAACTCGACCCCGACGCACTGGCACGCGGCGAGCTGCCCGACGTCATCTTCGTCACCCAGCACCCGTACTATACGTCCGGCGACGTGGAGATGCTCTACCGCGCCGCAGCGGAAGGCGTCCATGTGGTCACGTTGTGCGGCACCGATGCGTGGAGCGGCGCGTTTGCCAGGCGTCTCGGCTTCTCGTACGGCGGCGTGCTGACGATCAACGGACCGGAGAAGGGCGGCGTGGCGGTTCCAAACTGTCCGAAGCTCTTCGAGAGCCTGCCGCAGAAACCGCGCCTTGACGCCGAGTTCGCCGCAATCCCCAAGTGGATCCACGGGATGTACCTGACGGGCGACAGGAGCCTGATGACGGTGGCGGATGCCGGACAGAGGCGCATCGCGACGGCGATTGCGCAGTACGCCGTCGGGCGCGGCGCGGTGACGCTCGTGGGGCCGCGCTTCTACGAGACGCCGGATGTGCCCTTGTGCAAGCGGATGCTGCTCAACCTGGTCGATCTCCTACCGCCCGCACCCAAGGCGCTCAACATGCCGTTCGTGTACCACCCGGTTCCGCCGGAGGGCAAGCCCTATTTCGAGCTGCTCGTCCCCGGCACGTCCGACGAGTATCTCACGCAGGCCCGTCCGCGGGACCACGTCTGGCACCTTGCGTTCTTCTACTCGTGGAAGTTCATCAACGGACGCAATTTCTGGGAGCCGCGCGACAGGGGCGCGGTGAACAGTGTGGTCTCGCACAGCGAGAGGGCCACGTCCGACGGCGCGGTGTTCGAGGCCGAGCTGTCGTATGAACTCGACGGTAGGGCCATCCTGCGCGAACACCGTACCGTGAAGGCGACGGTGAAGCCGAACGGCGACTATTCGTTCGACTGGACCGGACGCTTCGAGGCCCTCGAGAAACTTGCTTTCACCGCCAGCATCCCCAAGTGGGACAAGGCGAAGGGGACGAACAACTACTGCGGCTACGCGGGCTTCTCGGCCCGCCTCGCCGGCAGCGGCGCGTTCACCTACGCCTACACGAACGCGGTCGGCTCCGTCGACGCGCATTGCTACGGCGACGTCTCGCCCCGGATCGACGTCTACGCGAAGTCGAAGCGGACCGGCGACACGACGCGCCTCTCCTTCATCGCCGACCGTCCCACCGCCAACTACACGCTTCACCAGCCGCAGACGTACAAGGGCGCGGGCTTCTACTTCATTGCCTTCCCGGAGATGTTCAACACGACGCTTGAAATGGCAAAGGGCGAGAAGCGCGATTTCCACTATGTCCTGGAAGTGGCAAAATCGGCAGGAAAATGAAGTGCGTCAATGGGCGCATCTGCGTAATTCACCGCCGAGCCTTCTGATGATTGGAAACAACTATTTAAAACAACTTGCCTTTGGCGCGCGGGCTAACTCGCCCGCGCCCAAATGTTGTTCTTGAAAGTTGTCATGGTTGTTTCCAAATCCTAATACGTATGGGTGAAAAACGCAGATGTGCCTGCGTCAATTCACCGAGTATTTTCTGCTTGTGCGGGACATGGAATTTTGGCATACTAGCCCAAATGACTTTGAGAATGAAAGGGAAATGAGATGAAAAAGGTTCTAATCGGTTTTGTGCTGGCTGTGTCCGGTGCGGGTTGGGCATTGGATGGCGCGGCGGTTCGGCCCTGCGCGATGGAGCGGCTGCCGCCGGGGAACGTGAGGCCGCAGGGTTGGCTGCTCAAGCAGATGGAGATGCAGCGCGACGGGCTGACCGGCCATGCGGAGGAGCTGTACGAGGACATCGGCAAGAGCGACTGGATC
Organism: uncultured bacterium; assembly: GCA_902779075.1. Next base: position 3,840 of record CACZAK010000323.1, read on the forward strand.
ACGCGCGGCACGCGCGGCGGGCAGTTTGCGTGGGAACGTGGGCCATACTATGCGAAGGGTCTCCTCTCGCTTGCGTTCGCCCTTGACGACGCGAAGCTCAAGGCACGCGCGAAGAAGTGGGTGGACGCATACATCGCCTCGCAGCGGGAGAACGGCGACTTTGGTCCGAAGAATCGCAACTGGTGGGCGAACATGATCGTGCTCTGGACGCTGCGCGACTGGTGCGAGGCGACGGGCGACCCGCGCGTGGTGCCGTTCCTTGAGCGATATTTCGCGTTCCAGCGCACCGCATTCGAGAATGGCGATTCGCTTTCGAAGGATTCCCGCTGGGCGATTGCGCGCGGCGGGGACGAAATCGACGTCCTCGTGTGGCTGTGCCGCAAGACGGGCAAGCGGGAGTGGGCCGACCTCGCGCGCCGCGTGGCCGGAATGTCGGCCGACTGGACCTCGTTCTACCACAAAGGCGGCGCGAGCAACCCCGGTTACCGCGTGCACATCGTGAACTACATGCAGGGGTTGAAGCTGCCCGCGCTCAAGTGGCTGCTCGGCGGCGGCGAGGAGGACCGTACCGCCGTGCGCGCGGCGCTTGATCCGTCAGGCTGGGCGATGAAGAAGTGCGGCCGCCCCGACTGCGCAGTCAATGGAACCGAACCTCTCACAAGCCGCAGCTCCACCGAGGGTACCGAACTCTGCGCCACGGCCGAGCACATCCTGAGCGCCCAGGTGGCACTGGAGGCGCTTGGCGATACCCAGTTCGCGGACGACCTTGAGATGGCGGCGTACAACACTCTGCCCGCCACGCTCGGCGGAGACGGTCGCGGCCTCAGGTACTATTGCCTTCTCAACCAGCCCGCCTGCATTGATGAGGAGCTGAAGTTCGTATGCAACGGGCGTGGAATGCTCTCCACCGTCGCCGGGCCGTATGCGGGGTACGGATGCTGCCGCTCCAACTTCCACTTCGCATGGCCGAAGGTGGCGGAGTCCATGTGGATGAAGCGCGAGGGTGGGCTTGCGGCGGTAGTCTACGGCGACTGCACGGTGAAGACGCCGCTTGCGACGGTGCGCGAGACGGGCGGATATCCGTTCTCAGACGGCGTGAGGCTTGAGATCGTTGAGACGGCGGGCGGCGAGTGGCCGCTCTTCGTGCGCATCCCCGGATGGTGCAAGGCCGCGTCGGTGAAGGTAAACGGTAGGGCGCGGACTCCGGACGCGCCGCAACGGCCCGGAACGTTTGTACGCCTCGCACGGGAGTGGAAGAAGGGTGATGTCGTGGAGCTGTCGTTTCCGTCGAAGCCCGTCGCCTCGCACTGGGAGAACGATTCGCTCGCCGTCATTCGCGGGCCGCTGCTCTACGCGCTCAAGATCGACGCAAAGGAGACGCGGCGCACCGCGGCCGACTGGCCGATTCTGAAGCGGGACGCGTCGGGCGTCGTGCGCGACGTGGAGCTCGGCATGCCGATGCGCCTGATGGAGCCGACGACGCCGTGGAACTACGCGCTTGTGGCAGACGCCGCGGGCAAACCGTCCTTCACGTGCGTTGGCGAGGGAATGGATCGCCGCCTGGCGGTCAAGGCTGTGCGCACGTCGAGCGGCGGCTGGGGCCTGATGCGCCGCGACGCGCCTGGCCGGGCAGTTGATCCGCCGCGAAGTCCCGTCCCGGCGGTGGAGGTGAACGACAAGGCCGAGACGATCGAGCTTGTGCCCATCGCCCTCACGCAACTGCGCATCACGCTCTTCCCGTGGACGAAATGAACTGATTGCGGCGGACGGCAAGGTGTCGTACACGGCGGAGGGACATCTTCCCGGCCGCGTCGTGGAGAGGACCGGCCGTAGAAAACTGCATTTCGGAGTGATGGAAAATGGAAAGAATACTTGGATCGCTTGATCGGCGGACATTTTTGAGCGCGGGAGGTGCTTTCGCCCTCTCGCTTGGCAATTCACCAAACGGGCACGAAAATAACCGACAAGGGTGTTTCGTGCCCGAAAGCCACATTGCGTTTTCGGGCACGAAATATGCCGCAGGGTTGATTTCGTGCCCAAATTGTGATATCATGGTGTCCGCTGATTGAGGATCATAGGCGATGTTCGTAGGAAGAAAATCAATTTTAGATAGGCTGGATGGGCTTTGGCAGAAGTCAACGCCTTCCCTTGTGACGGTTCGCGGAAGGCGGCGAATCGGCAAATCGACGCTTGTGGCGGAGTTTGCAAGGCGTTCTTCCGACCATTTCATTTCAATTGAGGGACAAGCTCCGGGCGAGGGTGTCAACAACAAGGTGCAGTTGCGAAGTTTCATGGAACAGCTGTCCATGCAGACGAACGCGCCTGACGTGGCCGTGTCGAGTTGGCTGCATGCTTTCCAGATGCTCGGTAATTCGCTTCCTAGGGATGGACGTCTTGTCGTGTTGCTTGATGAGATTTCATGGATGGGCGGCTATGACGTTTCCTTCGCCGGAACGCTCAAGATCGCATGGGACAGGTTCTTCAAGACCAGAAACAACTTAGTCCTTGTTCTTTGCGGCAGCGTTTCAAGCTGGATTGCGGAGAACATCTTGAACGGGACGGGCTTTGCCGGGCGCGACTCGCTTGATTTTGTCATAGACGAACTTCCGCTTCAAGTCTGCAGGGCGTTTTGGGGAACGGCGGCGGAGCGCGTTTCCACAGGCGAGGTTCTGGATGTCCTTTCCGTGACTGGCGGCGTCCCGAAGTATCTTGAAGAGATCAATCCCGGCGTTTCGTCAGACGAGAACATTCGACAGCTGTGTTTCACGCGGGAGGGTATCCTCTTCCGCGACTTCAACCAGATATTCAGCCAGATATTCGGGAAGAAGTCGCAGATGCGAAAGGCGTTGCTCAAGGCGATCGCATACGGGGCGAAATCCGCCGCCGAAATTGCGGAGACGCTCGGCATTGAACGGAACGGGCACCTGGTGGAACATCTCTCCGAATTGGAACTTGCCGGGTTCGTCGCGAAGGATGGCGGAGTCAACCCCTGTACGGGAAGGGCGGGACGCATCGTGCGGTATAGGCTCAAGGACAATTACGCGCGATTCTACTTGCACCACATCGAGCCGCACGCCAAGGAGGTTGAAGCGGGGCTTTTCCAGTGCGGATCGCTTGCGGAGCTGAAGGGGTGGGACGTGATGAAGGGGCTTCAGTTCGAGAACCTCGTGATCTCAAATTACAGAGCACTGCTTCCAATGCTCGGAATAGACGGAGCGTCGCTGCTTTCCGCCGCGCCGTATCGCCGCGCGAAATCTGCGGACCTTGGCGGCGTTCAGGTCGATCTCCTGCTCCAGACACGGACAACGGCGTATCTGGTGGAAATAAAACGCCTCTTGGGTGGAATCCGAAAAACAAGTGCGCCTGAAACGGGAGGCAGCCTAGCGGCATAGCCTCTGTTTCAGGCGCGATTTGCTATCATGTCCTTT
>CACZAK010000324.1 GCA_902779075.1 uncultured bacterium
GCGCGACGTTTCCCTGATGCCAAGGCGTTTTGTGCCATACCCCGCCAGGAAGTTGCCGAGCTTTGCGACGCGCACCGGGATGCCCCGCCACATGGCAACTGCACCCATCCCAATCGTCACGGGGTCGTCGCTGACCTGATTGTAGCGCCACACAGTGGGATACCCCTGCGAATCAACCCTTCCGATATAGTCCGATGCCGCATTGTCATTAAACCACTCGTAGCCGAAATCTCGCGACTGCTTGATTGCGTCCGGCGTCATGTCCAGCATCGCCATAAGACTGCTGTAGGCGGCCATGTCGGAGAAAAACACCAGGTCTATCGACGCGCCAGAAAGCGGCAGAACTACGTTCCCCTCCGTCCACGGGCAGCCGTCGCAGCGACCCCTGAACCTGTACACTCCACCCTGCGTCGGGTTCACGAACGACGCCGCGATCCCGCCATCGTGCTCAAGAGAGCCGCTCATCTGCGGCTTCGCCTCGATCACCTCCCAGTCGCAGGGAAGCGACGAGCCGCTGACGCCAGTCGGCGCGAGGACGAGGCTCATCTGCACCATGAAGTTCGTAACGGAAAAGCCATCGTCGCCGAGAGTCGCCACGCGGTAGAACGGCACGACGAGATGCCTGTCGGGAGCGAGGCTGTTCGTAAGCGAGAACGGGCACGCCGTCTCCCCGTCGAACGGCGGCGGATTCGCGCTCTCGCCAGCATAGTCGCACGTCATCGCGAGGTTGGTCACGCAGGCGACGGTCACGTTCGCGGTGTTCGTGTACGACTGCCCTGCAATCTCGCTCACAAGCCGGAACTCAACGTCCCCGATGCCGTCGCTCACCGCCGCTCCCCTTATCTCCATCCAGCCGCTTCCCTGCGAGAGGATCGTTATCTTGTCGGCACCAGCCGTGCATTGAAGCGACATCGACACCTCCTCGTTCGACGAGCCGGGCGGGTTGTACACGCCCGACACGTAGTGGCTGTACCCGCCGCGCATTATGACGCTCGGCGCGGAGAGGGACACCCACGCCGACGTATTGGTCTCGTTCACGCGCTGGCAGCTGCACTGCGCCTCCCAGTCGAAGCTCCTTGAATATCCTTCCCAAAGAGCAGTGACGTGCCACCACTGCGAAAAGCCGGAGCAGTGGCACGAGTCGCAGCAGTTCCACACATAGTTGCTCCCGCTGCACTCCACCTCGCAGCAGTTTCCCGTTATCGAGCCAATGACGACTCCGATGTCGGGGTTGCTCGTGACGCGCCCGCCTTCTTCGCCGCCCTGCATGTTCAGGTTTACCGGCCTCTCGACATCGAAGCCGTCGCTCGGCCCTACGCCACCGCCGCCCGATCCAAGCAGCCGCAGTCCAGGCGGCGGGAGATTTAATGACTGAACTGTGTTCAGCCTCACCTCTGCCAGTGGGTCGCTCGCCGCTATGTCCTCCACGGGGCGGCTCGCGGTCACATGATATCTCGCCCCCATCAGCATCGGCACATCGCACACCTGCCCCTCGTTCGCCAGAACAACCATGTCGCCAAGGTTGCTCGGCCCGTCGCAGGCAACCGCGATCCGCGTCCTGTCGTGTGTCGGCGTGAACGTAAGCCAGTAGTAGGCGTTCGCGTTTGCGTTCGTGTTCCAGACGATCTCGTACCCACCGTCGTTCGTCGGAACCGCCGATAGTACGCCGCTGCAGTTTGCGTTGAGCCAGTCCATGCCGGTTCCGTAGCAGTCGCCGTCCGACACAGTCGGCCACTCGTCGATGAGGTTGTCGAGCCCGTCGCCGTCCCAGTCGTGCGGGTCGATGCGGCGGAACACCCGCAGGAGGTCGTTGCTCCTCACCGTAAAGTCCCCGCTTGCGTCCATGACGATCTGCGCGTTCACGGCGTCGTTCGTGTCGCCTCCCGCGAAGAACCGCTCCCACGTGACGGTTCGCGCCTCTCCGCCCGCTGCGGCCCACAGGCGGCTTTCCCCCTGCATGGCGAGGACATCCCCAAGACTCGCCGAAGCCGCGAACACAGGGCCGCACAGCGCGTCCTGGAGCCTTCCGTCCATGAACCACCAGAATGCCGATGCCGTAGCGTTGCTCGGCCCGCATGGAAACGCCCATCCAGTCGCCTCCCCGCCGATGCCGGCAAGATCGACAATGTGCTTCCCGAAGTCGGACCGAGCACCATGCTGGTGAAGACGTCCGATGTACACGGCGTTCGACGGCATGGCAAAGGAATGCCCTGCTTCCGTCGTCTCGGAATCAAGCCGATAGCCCTGTGCTATCTCCTCCGCCGTCACCGTCGGCTCCGGCACTCCCGCCCCTGTGTGCAGCGTTGATGGCCGAACTGCGTTCGGCCTCTCCGCGATCCTCAGCCCCGCTGGGCGAACCATCCCCGGCATGGCCCCTGGCGCTCCGCCGCCCGGAGCGGGCGCGTTGGCCGGCGGTTCGTTCGTGCCGCCGCCGTTGCCCGGCTTCTGTGCCTGGACAGTTGCGACGACGGTCATGACAGCGAGAAGCGCCTGCGCCATTCGCGGCAGCGCCTTCAGCTGGTCCCATGCCGCCTTCATCATCTTTCGCAATGCCATCGCCGCGAGCATTCCGTAGAACATTAACCCCGCGACCAGCGCGACTGCATTCCAGTTGATTTCCATGATGTTCTTCCTCTCAGACTTTATGGTCGAACTGCGTTCGACCTATCCTCAGACTACCTGATCCTTATCGAGAACCTCTTGTTCTCGACAATCTCCGTTATGGTCTCCCCGACCGCCCTCTCGCCGCGCTTCACGACCTTTGCGAGGTTCCACGAAGGGTCGAAGCTGTGGTAGCTGATCGCAATCGTATCCGAAGCGACGTCGAACGCCCGCCCAGTCTGGCAGTCGACGAGATAACGCTCCCCGCAGTCGTTCCCGAAGACGAAGGCCGTCTCGTCGAAGGTGAGGTCGCCGTCCTCGTCGGCGTCGTGTCCGACTGCGACCAGGACTTCTCCATCCACGCCGCCGACCCCGATCTCCATCTTCAGGCTGAACACCTGAAGCCTCTCGGCGTTCACCCGTAGCTGGATGTTCGTAGCAACCTCCGTGTCCGGCAGCGTCCCCTCCGGGAGCTGCGGCCACACGCGCTCGGCGGCACCGCACGCGGCGGCGGCTAGAAGCGCAAATGTCACAAGCAGTTTCTTCATTTTCTGATGGTCCTTTCTGGATGCGGACATTCTAGTATCTCCGCGCCAAGCCAATTCTCTGTTCGGAACGGTCAAATCTCTGAATTCGCCCAGAATCACAGAGAATTGGATTTCAACCCTCCTTCGAGACGAAGAAGCGAGCAAAACACCTTCCAGCCATACCCAACTGCTGTGGTATAATATCCACTATGACATACAAACCAGAAGGAAGCGAAACACCGAAACTACGCCCCAAAACGGCCCTGATCGTCGACGACGAGGCGATCTTCAGGAACGAACATGCCACGGCCCTCACAAAGATAGGATTCAGCTGTGAAACTGCAGAGGGGGCAAACATCGCGATGAAGATGATGCTGCGGAAGGACTACGACGTGGTGCTGATGGACATACGCCTTGACGGAATCAACGAAGACAGAAAGGACGGCATCGAGGTCATAAGGAACATAAGGAAGTCCAAGCCCGACATGGTCATAATCGGCGTCAGCGCCTATTACAGCGCAAAGGACCAGCTTGAGGTTCTCAAGGCAGGCGCAAGCGGCTTCGTCTGCAAGGCCGGTCTTCCTGAACTCATCCAGGAGACAGTCCTCAACACTCTTCACCTCGCGGGCCTGGGAGCCGAAGGGAAAGTGTACAAGTACGGCGACATACACTTTGACAGGACGACGAAGACCGTCCGGCGCGGCGAACGGGAGTTCAGGATTCCTGAAACGCAGGCAAACATCCTCGCATACTTCATGAAGCATCCGTGCGAACTCGTAAAGAACACGGAACTGTACGCGGCCGCATGGCCATACCCAAG
>CACZAK010000325.1 GCA_902779075.1 uncultured bacterium
CTACGAGACGGCCGAGCCGACATACTCGGTCGGCGCGAACGAGACGCCGCTTTGGGACGGCACGGCGATGAAGGGCAATACTGCCTACAAGCTGCCGTTCACGTTCACATACTGCGGCACGCAATACGACACGATCTACGTGGACAGCCACGGCTTCCTGATGTTCGATCCCAACTACAGCTCGTCCGACTATGCCCACACGAGCTATCTCTCATACGGCTACACGGGGCTCGCGGTCCTCTGGAAGAACTACGCCGAGGCAAGCGGCTGGGTCGACACGAGCGTGGATGGACAGGTCAGCTTCCGCTTCGAGATGTCCTACGAGTCAGGCGACACGACCTACACCTGGGCGCACAAGACGACGCTTTATTCCGACGGTAGGATCCGCTTCGCTTACCGCCAGAACGCGAACGACAGCGTGCCGGACAACTTCGCCATCGGACTCGCGGTCGGTAATATGCGAGGCGAATACAGTCAGGCAAGTCTTCCGCTTGTCGGCGACGGCAATCCGATTCCGTCGAACGACTACGTGTTCAAGACCTATGGCATTCCCGAGGGCTTCTACTATGAGAGCAGCTACTACGATTATTCGACATATCAATGCGTGCCAAGATTCTACGGACAGAGCAAAACTACGGGTCTGGTGCCTTTCGCGTTGAAGGTGGCGGATGGAAACGACGGCACGGCTGTCACGAACTTCTACGACTTCGTTATTATCGAGAATCCGGACAAGGAACCGGTGATCGACGCCGTTTCGCCCGCCACGACGAACGTCTTCCACCAGCTCTCCATCGGCGACACGATGGACTTCCACGTCGATGCGCACGATCTCGCCGACGGTCCCTTCGACATCAACTGGGTCTTCTACCGCTCCGACAGCCAGTATTCCGCGTCGACCAATATCGGCACGGGCGCGGACTTCACGTTCACGGCGGCGCGCGAGCTCTATGACTTCCAGTATTCGAGCGGCGAGTCGGTTCTGAAGTGCATCGTCTCCGACGCCTTCTGGACGAACACCGTCACGTGGCGCGTCTCCATTCGCCGCGACACCTACATCGACGCTACCGCCGCGGAAGACGGCAACGGCACGGAGGCAAGCCCCTACAACAACCTCCGGGACGACTACCTCAAGTTCGGCGACAAGATCATCATCGCGCCCGGCCGCTACGAGCTCGACTACATGAACCTCGGCAGCAAGGAGCTCCAATTCGTCTCGACGGGCACCATGGACGACACCACGATCGCCTTCACGAGCGGCTACTCGCTTTCAGGCAACTACGGCGCAAGGGCGTCCTTCACCGGATTCACGTTCGAGAACGTTCAGGGCGCCAGCTACGTCAACTTCACGAACTGCTCGCTGAGCGGAATCAAGAACCGCGACTACGGCATCCAGGACTGCGACCTCACGGGCTGCTACGTCTGGGGATGCTCCGTGTCGCGCAACCTCTTCACCGACTGCACGCTCGCGGACTGCACCGTATTACCACCACCGCGGACGAATACGACGATCTCGGCGCGATCGGCGCGAGGTGCCACATGGTGAACACGATCGTCGTCAACAACCTCGCGGACGACGGCTCGGAGGCGAACTTCAATTCGGACGAATGGTCCGCGCGGGAGATGTCCGCCACCAACTGCTGCACGATTCCGGCGATGACGGACTACGGTCCGGCCAACATCGAGGGTCAGCCGTCGTTCGTCTATGCGACGATGGGCGACCTCAGGCTGCGCGCCGGCTCCGCGTGCCTCGCGGACAATCCCGCGAACAACACGGGCGCCTACAAGGGCCCGGGCGTCGAGGGCTTCACCGTACATGCGTTTACCGATCCCGTGCGCGGCATACTCTCGGACGGATGTGACTTGCAGATTGTACCAGCGGGCGAGACGGCCTACGTCATGGTCAAGCCGCTCACCGACCGCGCGTTCCTCGGCTGGGTGACGAACGGGGTCGAGGTCGCGGGCGCGACAACTCCGGAACTCGCCATCGAAAACATCGACTGCGACTACGAGGTCGAGGCGCTCTTCGAATACAAGGAGTTCTATGTCAACCCGACAGAGGTTGACGACACAGGCGACGGCTCCGCCGCCACGCCGAAGAAGACCGTCGCCGCAGCAGCCGAGCTCGCGCTTGACGGCGAGACGATCCACCTCGCGGAAGGCACGTTCGAGCCGTTCGCATTCAAGGACAGCAACTGGAACGGCGAGATGTATGTCTCCGAGACGCGGACGCTGACCTTCATCGGCGCGGGCGCTGGCAAGACCATCATCGACGGCGGCGGCACAAACACGTGCGTGCGCCTGACATCCAACATGACGCTCAAGAACGCGAGTCTTGTCAACGGCACGCCGAAAGACTATGCGGGCGGTGGCTTCTGCGGAGGAACGCTCGAGAACTGCGTTGTCTCGAACTGCATGTCCACGTCTCGCTACACCTGCTACGGAGCCGTTTACAACGCGACAGTCGTGAACTCGCTCATCGTGAACAACGTGAATACGAATTCGACATCCGGTGGCCGCGCCGCCGGCGTGAGCAACTGCAAGGTCTACAACTCGACAATCGCAAACAACGTTTCCACTGGCTATCCAGGCGGCGCAAACTACAGCCATCTCAAGAACTGCATCGTCTACGGCAACACAGCGAGGTCCGGCTATTCGGAATACAACGAAGTCAGGAGTTGTCAGAACGAGGCGCTTTCGACCGGCGTTTCGGTCGACATTGCGGCACAGTCCAACCTGATCGGCGTCGATCCATGGTTCGTCGACGCCGCGAACGGCGACTGGCGCCTGACCGCGGGTTCGCCCGCCATCGACGTGGGCGAAGAAGTGACTACGTATGAAATGCCGTTCTACGACCTTTCTGGTGAACCGTCGCGCCGCATCAAGAACAGCATCATCGACTACGGCTGCTATGAGGGCGGCATCGTCACCGGCGCGCCTCCTGCGCCCGTTGCCACTGGCATGAGCGCCAAGGCCGCGAAGGGACTTCCGTTCGTTTGGTCGGCAGTTCCCAACGCGGCGGAATATCGTATTTACCGCGGCACTTCTGACGACGTCGCGTCCGCAACGCTTGTCTGCACCACGACCGCCACGAACTACCTCGATCTCGCCACAACGGGCGGCACGGACTACTACTACTGGATTTCCGCCTACGCCAATTCCGAATTCGGCGAGAGCGCGAAGTGCGGTCCCATCGCCGTGACGTCCTACGCGGACCTCAAGATCGAAACAGCGTCGCTTCCCGCCGCGACGGAGGCCGTTCCGTATTCGGTGCAGTTGGAATGCTCCGGCAACGTGGGCGCGGCGACGTGGAGCCTGCCCGATACTTTCGTCACGCGCGAGGCAAACAGCTTCAACGGAAACGTGGGCGAGGAACTGGAGAATCCGTTCCCAGATTCCTACTATGGAGGCGCGGTGATAGACCTGCCGTTCGCCTTCAAGTGGTTCGGAGAGACATACACACAGGTCACGATATCCGACGATGGCGGCCTCTACTTCGGTGACAACGACGGCTGGCTCGGGTGGGCACGCTACTACATCGACGACGATCCGAAGATCGCCGTGCTGGAGGGCGTGTCCGGCATGGGCGACGGCGCCAAGTTCACGGGAATCCGCGTCGACAGCCAGTCCGACCACATCACGATCGTGTTCACCGGCGACTACGGCGGCTACTCGTCGAGTCCGCTCGAATGTTCCGCCACGCTGTACCCCGACAACACCGTGCGTCTCGCCTACGGCCCGGATTGCACGAAGGGCGGCTACATCGCCTATTCCAACGGCTCGGAGGAGAGCGCCGTCGAAATCTACCGCACGCGCGACGTGAGCTTTGCGGGAATGGACGACATCATCATCTCCTATCTGCCAAACAACAGCGGATTGGCAGTTTCCGAAGATGGCCTCCTCACCGGCATCATTGACTACGCGGGCAGCTATACGGTCTCCGCGCTCGTGACCGATACCGACAACGGCGACGTCGCCTACAAGACCTACACCCTCACAGTGAACGCGAATGCGAACGCGCGTCCCGTGATTGACTCCACCTCGCCCGCCACGGGCGGGTCGCAGTCCCCTGCGACCATTACGAAGATCGTGGTTCCCGAGGGCGACAGCCAGACCTTCGCAATCGCGGCGCACGACCCCGAAGGCGCGGCGCTTTCCTACAAGTGGTATCTCGATGATGCGCTGGTTGCCAGCGGCACCAACTACACATTCGCGGCCACCAGCCTTGCCAGGCACACGCTCGCGTGCGAAGTGGCCGATGCGCTCTGGACAAACGGACAGGTCTATGCCGAATGGGAAATCGCCGTCGGCAAGAAGTTCTACGTGGATGCCGTTAATGGCACGACAAACGGTACGGGAACGGCAGGATCGCCGTTCAAGACCATCATGGCCTCGCTTGACGAAGCAATCTCGTATGAAGCGGCAACGATCCTCGTCGCGCCCGGCACATACGGCCAGTCCTATTTGAGCGGCGGCTGGTATTCCGGCGGACCGACCATCGTCGTGCGCTCCACCGGCAGTGCGGCGGACACGTTCATCGACGGCAACGGCAGGACACCCTGCGTCGCCAACTACTGCTACCACGACGGACTTACGTTCGAGGGCTTCACGCTCCGCAACGGACATGCCGACTACGACTGGACTCCGTCTCGCGGCGGCGGCGGGTCGTTCATGGTGAACCTCAAGAACTGCGTCGTCTACAACTGCACCGCAGAGGGGGCGGGCGGCGGCGTGTTCGGCGCGTCGATCGACCACTGCACCATCTACGGTTGCAGCGCCGGCACGGGCGGCGGCATCGACGCCACCTCGACGGCCATCAACTCGATCGTCTGGGGCAATACCGCCACCAACGCCGGTGCCACGGCTACGGCCAACTACGAGACCGGCGCACAATTCGAGAACTGCTGCACCACGCCGCTGCCGGAGGGAGCGAACATCGCTGAGGATCCGCAATTCGTGAATGCGGCTGGCGGTGATTTCCGTCTGGCTGACACCTCGCCGTGCCTTGCGCCCGGCATGGGCTGCTTCACCACAGGCGGCGGAGCGCCTGTCGGCGTCACGTACACCGTCACGTTCAACGCGAACGGCGGCACGCCCGCCACCACGACGCGCACGGTCGCGAAGGGCAAGGCCGTCGGCACGCTGCCGCAGGCGACGCGCGCAGGCTACACGCTTAAAGGCTGGTACACGAAAAAGACGGACGGCACAAAGATAACGGCGTCCACTACCGTCACGAAGGACGTCACGTACTACGCGCAGTGGACTGAAACGCCGAAGTACACAGTTA
>CACZAK010000326.1 GCA_902779075.1 uncultured bacterium
CGAGGTCGCCCAGGTCTACCGCGACCGGTTCGGGCCCGACAAGCCGATCATGATCGGCGAGACGGGATGCTACTCGTTCTACGGGCAGCACGACCCCGATGGGGCGCAGTGGTCCGAGGAGTTCCAGTCCGAATACCTCTCCAATTCCGTGGACTTCGCGATAAGGGACAAGGACATCCAGGGCGTTGCGGTCTGGCAGTTCTGCGACTCGCGCTCGTACTTCCGCGGTGGTTCGGACATACGGACGCGTCCGCTTGGGTGCAACATGGCGGGTCTCTTCGACATCCATCGTCGCGAGAAACTGGCCGCCAAGGCTGTCCGCAAGCTCTTCACCCCTTCGGCGAAGTGACGCGGACGATCTGTTCGGTTTTTGCAAATGCCTCGAATGAGAAAACGGGATGAAACAAATTTTGCGCTGCGCAAAATTGCGCAATTTTCTGCCTCGTTTTGCGCAGCGCATGTGTGGTATAATGTCGGCCATGATAATGAAAGATATGAATGCAAGAGTGCGTAGGGTTATCGCTGCCGTAGGCGGCGTTCTCTGTTGCGCGCTTTTCACAATGTCCGCGTTCGCGGAGTTGTGCGCAGATGGTGTGGGCGTGATGTCAATCGCCGGGCGTTGGAGGTTTGCGCTTGGCGACTCCACGAACTGCACGGACGTGATCGACCTTCCGTCAACAACCGACATCGCACGGAAGGGCAATGGTCGAATCAACGCCAGGGAGTTGGAGAAAATCGACCCCATGCGCGATGACGCGTACCTCACGGACGCCCTCACGCGCCATCCAACGCGTCGCTTCCCATACGTGGGTCCAGCCACGTACGAACGCGACGTCGACGTGCCGGCGGAATGGGCTGGCAAACGCATCGAGCTCCTGATTGAACGCACCAAGTACGTGAGCGTGTATTTTGACGTGAAACCGATTGGGCGGTGCGAGACGCTGGCGACGCCTGCCGTCGTGGAGTTGCCGCGCGGTACGTCGCCTGGACGCCATCGCCTGCGCCTCGTGGTGGACAACGGACTTCGGGGGCGTCCTCTCTCCGGACACCAGATTTCTGACGACACGCAGACAAACTGGAACGGTGTGATGGGCCGCATGGAGTTGCGGGCGTACGGGGAGATGTCCATTGTGCACGTGAAGGTGTTCCCCTGTGCGGCGGAAAATCGTGTGACGGCGAAGGTCGTGTTCCGCAACGACGGCGCAAAAAAGGCGAATGTTGGCGTGGACATTGGCGTTTCCGTGGCAACGGGCGAGACGCCCGTTGTCCCAGTGCCGCCATCAACGGGCGAGACGCCCGTTGTCCCAGTGAATTCATTTCCCTACGTTGCGCCGTGCGGCGTATCGACCGGCGAGTTCAACGTGGCGCTTGGGCCGGATGCGTCGAAGTGGAGCGAGTTCAATCCCGTGTTGTACAAGCTCACGGTCAAGGCCGGTGAGGCGTCGTCCACGGTGAAGTTCGGACTGCGCGATTTCAAGACGGACGGTGCGCGTTTCGTCTTGAACGAGCGGCCCGTGTTTCTGCGCGGACGCCTTGACTCGTGCGTATGGCCGCTCACGGGTGCCCCGCCGATGGAGGTGGAACCGTGGCGGCGGTACTTCGCCACGTTGAAGGAGTACGGACTCAACCACGTCCGCTTCCACTCGTGGTGTCCGCCTGAGGCCGCGTTCGAGGCCGCCGACGAGGCGGGGTTCTACCTTCAGCCCGAGTTCGCGTCGTTCGGCGGCGACATGGGGCGGAATGTCCGTCTTCGCTCGTACTGTCTGGCGGAGTCGAAGAGGATATTGGACGCCTACGCGAACCATCCGTCGTTCGTGATGTTCACGCTTGGAAACGAGTACTGCAGCGGGCGCGAGGCACGCAAGGCGGTCGTGCGCGAACTGCGCAGGTACGATCCGCGTCCGCTCTACGCACAGGCCACGAACAACGACTATCCGAGGCTGCGCCAGTGCGAGGGCGACGACTTCTGGGTGACGTTCAGAAGCTACGACGGCCCGGAGGGCAATGCACGCGGCTCGTATGCCCACTGCAACGCGCCTCTTGGGGCGGTGCAGTTGCCGAGCGGCGGCACGATGCGCGATTTCTCGTCCGCCATGCGCTACTGCACCATCCCGATTGTGGCCCACGAGACAGGACAGTTCCAGGCGTACCCCGACTACTCCGAGATCGCGAAGTACACGGGCGTTCTCAAGCCGCTCAACTTTGAGGTGTTCCGCGCGCGCCTTGCGAAGGCGGGCCTGTTGGAGTACGCGGCAGACTTCTCCCGGGCCTCGGGCCGGTTGATGGCGATCAACTACCGCGAGGAGATGGAGGAGGCGTTTTGGACACCCGGCTTCGACGGCTTCCAGCTGCTGGACATCCAGGACGACCCCGGACAGGGGAGCGCGCTTGTGGGCATACTTGACGCATTTATGGATTCAAAGGGATTCATCACGCCCGAGGAGTGGCGCATGTCGTGTGCGCCGACGGTTCTCCTCGCGCGCTTTCCGCGCTACACGTATGTGGCAGGCGATAAGTTCTGCGCGGACGTTCAGATTGTGCACTATGGCAAGGAAGATACGCTGAGGGGCGACCTCGCGTGGCGGATCGTGTCAGTGGAAGAAGGGCGTTCCGTCGTGTCCCATGGAACGTTGAAAGCTGAGGTTCCATTGGGCGAAGTGACAACCATTGGACGAATCGCGGTGGAGCTTCCGCGTACGAAACATGCCCGAAAGTTCATGCTCGAGCTGTCGCTGACGGATTGCAGTGCGAAGAACGCGTATCCGCTTTGGGTTTATCCAGAGGTGGGCGGAGTCGTGCCGCAGGGCGTGGAAGTCGTGCGCGACCTAGTGTCGGCGGAGAAGGCGCTTGCGGAGGGACGCAAGGCGCTCTGCATTCTCGACCAGGCGAGGGCGCCGACCAATTCGGTCCCTGGCTTCTTCGCGAGCGACTTCTGCTGCTGGGCGTTGTTCAACGCATCGTGCGCCCGACGCGGAGGTAAGAACATCGCGCCCGGCACACTGGGAGTTCTCGTGAAGGATAAGCATCCTGCACTCGTCGGGTTCCCCACGTCGTTCCATTCCGACTACCAGTGGCGCGAAATCATCTTCAAAGGCGTGAACGTGGTGTTGGACGGTGACAAGGACGCCGACGTGATCGTGCGCGGAATCGACAACGTTACGCTCAACCGCAACCTGGGCGTAATCTGGGAGAAGCGCCGTGGAAATGGTCGGGTCGTTTACTGTTCCCTTGACCTTGAAGCGGCGAAGGACCTTCCAGAGGCCCGTGCCCTGCGCCAATCGCTTCTTGACTATATGTCCACCATGAAATGAGCGGCGCATCTCATTCGACTTTTGCCATTGGTCGGTCGCCCGTCTTCCTTGTTTTGCAAGCACGTCGGCATTACGCCTGATACAGTCGACAAACCACTACGCCTCTCTCCGTCCACGCTCTTCCATGTGTTTCAAAATCACATAGGCAAAGACAAAGACTCGCGCAACATCCCGCTGCAGGATAGGGAATTGACGTTGATCGGCCATGTCTGGAGGACTCCAGATGCAGTCGATCAAGCGAAGGATGGCAAATGGATACTGACGAAAAATACCTCCGACGGCGATCTCTACCGCCTGGTTGTGTTACCTGAACCAAGCGGCGGTTTCTCTTTTCATACGTTCTATAAGGAGAAGTCCGTAAAATGATTGAGCGCCGTGGCATAATCCGTTCATGCCGCATGCGCGGCCAACTTTTTGACATGCATAGGGCGCTCAAACGTCCATAGTCTATCAAACATCCTGGCCGTGCGCAACCCCCAGGATGAGCATGAAACTTACATAGTCGATCATGCAAAACCCCAACTTCCGAATTGCGGTTGGCGGCAGGCCACCCCGCATGACGGCAACCGCTCCGACGCGGTTGGCGGCATGAACCAGT
>CACZAK010000327.1 GCA_902779075.1 uncultured bacterium
TTCTGACGGGTTGGAAACTTTATACGAATACCGCGCTGCAGACGGCACTGCAGCGGCCCGTGCGCTTTCGCGCATTGTCTATCCCGACGGCACGACGCGCGAGTTTGCCTACGACACATCAAGCGGCCTTGTTTCTGCAGTCTCCTCAAACGGCGGTATGGAAACGACGACAATCTCCCGTGACGGCGGCGTTGTCACGCTGACTGGACCTGATGGTGCGGAGACAATCGTCACGACAGGTGTTTCCGGTGAGACGTTGGAGACGACGGATGCGCTTGGCGGCACATCGACGAAGGGCTATACGGAAGATGGGCTTCTCAGGTCGGTCGTTTCTCCGTCCGGTCTTAATGGCAAGATTGAGCATGATGCGCTGGGGCGTGTGAGCAAGTCCGTTTCCGCCGCCGGGAAGGCAACGGCATTTGCCTACGAAGGGACGTTCGGCAACCTCAAGACGGTGACGGACGCGAAGAGCCACGCAGTGACCTACGGCTACGATGCGAAGGGACGCGGCACGTCCGTGACGTTCGCCGACGGTTCCGCCTCGAAACTTGAATACAACAGCCGAGGCGATGTCGTGAAATCGACGAACCGTCGCGGACAAACCGTTACATACGCCTACGATTCCAAGGGACGGGTGACCAAGAAAACATGGTCGAGCGGACGCACGTTCACCTACGCCTACGATGTGCATGGCAATGTGACGACGGCAACTGACAGCGAAACCGGCACCGTGACGATGCAGTACGATTCCGCCGACCGGTTGACGAAGATCACTTATCCCAAGGGACGCGGTTTCACGTTTACCTACGACTCTTGCGGACGCTTGGCGGTTCGGACTTCGCTTGACGGCGCGGTAGAGCGGTTTGTTTATGATGCGTCGGGGCGTCTTGCATCCGTCAAAGATGGCAACGGCGCGACCTATCTCCAGAACACCTACGACGAGACGACGGGGCGGCTCACGAGGCAGGTGAACGGCAACGGGACAAGCGTTTCCTATCTCTACGACAAGCTTGGGCGTGTCGTCTCCATCGAGCATTCCGACGCAGAGGGTAAGATCGTCGAATCGCTCCAGTACTGCTATGATGCCGATGGACGCTGCATCCGCGCAAGTTCGCTCCTCGGCGAAGAACGCTATGAGTACGATAAAGACGGGCAGCTGATATCTGTCCGCTATCCTGATTCGCCGTCCGAGGCTTTTGCCTACGATGCCGTCGGCAACCGCACGATCGCAAACGGCGCAACCTACACCGTCAACAACCTCAACCAGTATACCGCAATTTCGGGAGGGTCGCAGTCCTCTGCGACCGCCATCATCTACGACAAGGACGGCAACATGACTTCGCTCACGGACGCGAACGGTACGACGTCCTACTCCTACGACACCCTCAACCGCCTTGTTGCTGTCTCGAATCCGGCAGCCGGCATCAACTGGAGCTGCCGCTACGATGTGTTCGGCAATCGTGTGTCCGTCACCGACAACGGCGTGACAACGGAGCGTACCTATCTGCAGGGCTCGCTGCCGTCCGTCGCGGCGGAATACGTCAACGGCCAACTCAAAGAGCGCCACATCGTCGTCGGCGCAGTCCGCATCGCCGACATCACTGGGACAACGGGCGTCTCGCCCGTTGATTCCGAATCAACTCGTTACTATCATGCTGATTTGATCGGCTCCACGCGTCTCGTCACCGACGGCAATGGCGCGATCATCGATCGCCGCGCCTACAAGGCATTCGGCGAAACGCGTGTTGGCAACGACACATCCTCAACGGCTGGCTACGTCGGCATGCTCGGCGTTGAAACCGACCCGACCGGTCTCCTCTTCATGCGCAACCGCTACTATTCCCCCACCCTCGGCCGCTTCATGCAAATGGACCCCATAGGGTTGAATGGAGAGGATGTGAATTTGTATAGATATTGCCAGAACAGGACAATATCCTATGTCGATTACATTGGACTGACGAAGTTTAAATATACAATAGAAGTTGTTACGACGCCATTTGAAGGGAAAGAGCAAGTTGTGTGTGATGTAAATAAAGACCCTTCAGCATTTCGCCACGATCAATTAGTTGTACGAGATGGGGAAGGTAATTACGTTACAGACTTCGGGTATGGGACATTTGAAGGGCAGAAATACAATGGCCTGCAGGGGGTGCTGCTGGATGCGGTTGGTCGCTGGACAAAAGGTGGTGTATATTCAGTTGGAAAAGATAAAATAGAAGAATATTGTCGTACATTAGATAAATATGAGTTTGAAACAGACATGCCTTTAAGTAAGGATTTTTGGAAAGACTTCAATAAAAGTAACACGCCTTATTATAATGTGGCATACTTTAACTGTCATGATTTTGCGCAAATAGTTATGGATGCATTTAGAACGTATTTCCCAGAAAGTGGGAGTGCTGAAATTACAGTTACCCCTAATGACATCTCCGGCGGCACCTACAAAGACAAGTTTGACGACATTGAACTGGTGGATGGTTCTCCCAAGGATATGACAGTCAGCGGGAGTTTTACGATTTCTTTCGAGTGGGTTGTACGGATAAATCCTAAACTTGACTATCCCAAAATTTTTGGGCGCGGAGCTTTTTATGTTGATGGCACTGCGTATGCTTTGGGTGGCACCGTTGATGACAATGGCGTGCTCGTGCGCTATGAAAATATAAACGTCACAGGCGAGGGAACGCATTCGCTGCGATGGAACGTTGAATTGCTCACTTCGTTGCCGGTATCATACGGTGCCAGAAATGTAAAGATTGTACGGTCTGCCAACAAATATGCGTCAACGACAAAGTCCGCCGCTACAGTTGTTTCCCAAGACTCGACTCAAAAGGCGAGTGCGCCGTCGGCAAAAGCGTTGTCGGAAATCCCTGGCGCTGCGCTCATCCAAAATCGTGCAAGTGTACCATTGACAAAGGCGGCGTCAAAGACGCTTCTCGCGTCTCCGAGTAATACTACGCCATTGCCACGCCTTTACTGCTACGAGCGGTATGTGGCGGTGAAGGGGCTGGCGTATCGTTTTGCGCTGTCGGCGGATGAGGACGCAAGCATTTCCGTGTCCGGCCTGCCTTCTGGATTCTCCTTCTCCGATGGGGTCATCTCCGGCACTGCATCTGCCGCAGGGACGACGACCATGACCATCACGGCGAATGGCTCCTCTGGTACGACGACAAAGAGCGTTCAATTTACCGTCATAGAAGCG
This sequence comes from uncultured bacterium, assembly GCA_902779075.1. The sequence continues at coordinate 3,200 of CACZAK010000327.1, forward strand.
ACAGAGGATTTTCGGCCGATCGTCTCCTTGATGTCGCATCCCGACATCAGGCCATCCATGGCGAGCGGTTGGAGCGCACCACTAGTTGTTTCCACCTCGACGAATTCCACATATGGAGCGACATCGTTTCTGGATACGGATTCTCTCTATGTGAGCTGGCTCATAGATTGCGGCAATGCAAATGCCGAAGGAACTTTCTATACATGTCTTTACGTCGATGATGAATTGCAAACTTACTGGTACACCGATGGGCTCACAAGAGACTATTATGTGAATGTCATAGGATATTCCTTGGGGACCTTAAGCGCCGGTACTCACAAGGTCAGGATTGTCACCGATGCGACGGGGGCCATTGCCGAATCCAACGAATCGAACAACTCGTTTGAGACGACAATCACCGTTGTGCGGGACTGGTTCCCCGATCTCGCGGTTTCATCGCTGTCGGTTTCCAAAACTTCAATCACGGTTTCCGAATCCGCGACGGTTCATTGGCGGACGGAGAACCATGGAGACGCCGCAGCAAAGAAGACCCAGACTGCATTTCAGATTTGGAAATACGATTCTTCTGCGGATGATTGGATTCTTAAGAAGACAGAATGGGTGGCCTGTAATCCGCTTGCCGCTGGAGCCGGGAGGGAATGCTCGCGTGTGTTCGCCGGGAAGACCCTTGGAGTGGGAATTTATCGTATTTGCGTGTGGGCCGACGGC
>CACZAK010000328.1 GCA_902779075.1 uncultured bacterium
TTCTCCAGACTTGCGGCAGAGCTGACGGGGGAGGTTCCGTTCAAGTACGACGTGAAGGGCGAAGACCGTCTCGGCGACTGGGGGACGGAGGTGCGCTCCGCCGTTGTGCGCATCGTGAAGCGCAAGGTGCGTCCGACCGCCGTCTTCTGCTCCTGCGACGCGATAGCGCGGCACGCGATGCGTGCGTTCGCGGAAGTCGGCATGCAGGTTCCGGACGACGTGTCGCTCGTCGGCTTCGACGACGATCCCATCGCCGAGTGGACGACTCCCTCGCTCACGACCATCCGCCAGGATTTCTCGGCGATGGGCCGCGAGGCGGTGAAGGCGCTTGTCGCGCGGATCGCGAAGCCCGCCGCGCCGGGCGCGGTGCTGAACGTCCCAGTAGAATTTATTCCTCGCGAGTCCTTGGCAAGGCATTCGCCGAAGGCCTAATCCGATTTCAAGTCAACCAACAAACCAACAGAGGGAAATCCATGAAAACAGCAACAAATGCAATCGCGCTTCTCGTGAGCATCTGCTTAGGCGCATTTACGTCTCTTGGCGACATCACGACGGGGTGGAACAAGAGGACAACTGGGCGGATGGCAAAGTTAGTGGTTTGTTCAGCGCCGACTGGGCAAGTGGATCGGGTGGCGACACCGATCTGTACCTCGGTTCCGATTGGACTGGCTCGTTCAAGATATTCGGGTCAATTGTGGGGAGAACGATCATCCGCGCGTCGAACGGACCGTGCACGGTGACGCTCAATGACGATTTGTACCTGACGCCGTCATCCATGGGCCAGGATTTTGTATTCGGCAATGGTTATGATGACAATAAAAAACTGAACTTCGACCTCGGCGGACAGTCGCGGAAAATATTCATCAACGGTGGTGCGCGCTGGATTTTCTCAGACCGCATTTCAAACGGCGACCTTGCTTTCGATGGCGCAGGAACTGTTACGTTCCGAAGCGCGGGCGGTTCGAATGGCGCGATAACTCTTTCAACGAATACTGTTCTCAAGACAGGATTTACGTCAAGCGACAAGAATGACATTGATGCCGTCCGTGCGAGCGACTTGACGTTAAGTCGCTCCCGCGTGGAGTTCCAGGAAACCTACGTGAGCGTGATTGACAGAATCACCGGGAAGCTGAAAGTCCTCGCGGACGAACCATCATGCTCCATCCTCTATCCGCGAGCTTCAACCGCGGGCAAGACGGACACGGTTCGGATCGGTTCGCTGGAAATGGCGCCCGGCTCCTCCCTTCTCGTCCGCGGCGCGAAGCTTGGCGGAGACGTGAAGGTTCTCTTTGACACCGCGCCCGAAACCGTCGGCGGCATCGTGCCGCAGCTTGTCGGCGCCAAGACGGACAGCGACACGGCAGGGCAGAACGGCTTGTACGATCAGTCGTTTGTTTCTTACGATACGGAAAACGGACTTGTTCCACTTGATCTGACAACAGATTATGCGGCCGACGTATCCGCCGAAACGTCTGTCAATCTCCTTATCCCATACGGAACGACGAACTACCTGTCCGGACCAGCCACGGTCAACTCGCTTTACCTCGGCGCGAAAAACGGCGGCGACCAGTGCGCAGCCATCATGCCGGGCGAAAATGTCGAAGATGCGACTCTGACCGTTGAGAGCGGCATGGTCTTGATCGGCTACAACAGTGCTGCGGGCAATTACAAGTATCCGACGGTTGGCGTCCCGCTGGACTTTGGTGCGCGTCCGGGCTTCATCGTCTGCCCGGGAGGCAAGAGGAATCAAATCAATGGCGCGCTCAAGGGTTCCGCCGGCGTCACCTTTACGACGCCAATGGCGACTTCCGCCGCCATTGCGACAAGCGGACTTGTCCTTGGCGGAAACGCGAGCGAGAGCACCTACACGGGAGACACATTCATCCAGACGTTCGTCAATGTGGGGGCGACGGGGCTTCTCCCGCATGGAGATCGCACGGGTGACGTGTATGTGAACGGCATTCTGGATGCGGACAACTTCACCATCAACGGACTTTACGGCAATGGCACTGTAAACCGCAGCACCAGCGGAACAAAGCAGATGTTCATCGGCGACAACGATGCCAACGGTGATTTTGCTGGTACTTTCTCCGTGACAGACAATGCCTCGACGCTGACGAAAATCGGCACAGGAACGCAGCGCTTTGGCGGCACGGTGACGCTCGCGTCCAACGGTAATTTCAACGTCAACGTGGGCAAGGTTGTTCTTGACGGCACGGTGGCGGATGGAGCGGTGAATGTTGCGGCGGGAGCGGCGATCGGCGGAAGCGGCTCGATTGCGACGACGTTGACATTTGCGGACGGCGCGAAGCTCTTGGTGAAAATCGCAAACGGCGTTGCGTCTTGCCTGAGCGTGGCGGGAACGGTGAGCGGCGGGACTGTGACGGTCGATGCCGATGTCGCGGGCGGCAAGTGGACGGAGCCGCAGTGTATTCTCAGGAGTGGAAATGCGATAACCGAGACATTCGCCAAGGGTGCTGGCGTCGGAGCGCTAGAACTCCGCGAGAACGGCACTGAACTCTGGGCGACGCCGAGGAAGGCTGGCTTTTACGTTGTCATTCAGTGACGGCGGTCTGCGCATACGGAGAAACACTTGAGTCTCTGAAGTCGCGCGCATTGGCGCTTGAGTTCACGGGCGCGAATGGCAAGGTGCTGAAATACCGTCTTGTGGAGAAGACGCCGTCCAATGGATCGAAGGTCCCGCTGCTGTTCTTCTTCCACGGCGCGGGACAGCGCGGCAGCGACAACACGGCGCAATTGGGCAACCTGCCGGACATCGTCACGTGGCTTGACGCCAATGAAGCAGGCTTCAAGCTTGTCGCCGGGCAGGTGCCGTCCGGCAAGCTCTGGGTCGACGTCAACTGGAATTCCCTCGCCCACACGATGTTGCCCGAGCCATCGGAGTCGATGGGACTGGCGCTTGAGCTACTGGATACGTTTCTGGAAGATCCGGCGGTCGATACAAACCGCGTTTACGCGACAGGCCTTTCGATGGGCGGCTACGGCACATGGGATGCCATTTCGCGTCGTCCCGACGTCTTCGCCGCCGCGATTCCGATCTGCGGCGGAGCTGATGTCGCGCAGGCGCCGAATCTGACTGGCGTCGCTATATGGGCGTTTCACGGGAGCAAGGACGGTTCTGTCCCCGTGTTCCGCAGCCGCAGCATGATGAGCGCATTGTGGAACGCAGGAGCCGACGCGCACTACTGGGAATATCCCGACGCGCCGCATGACGTCTGGTCGCGCACCTACAGGAACAGTGATGTCCTCAAGTGGTTCTTCGCGCAGACCAAGACAACGGCGTCCGGCGGCAGCGGCGGCGATACGCCTGTGCTTGGTCCAACGGAAAACGATCTCGGCGACATCCGTCTTGAGAGCGAGTCCTTTACGCTCCAGGCTCTCGCCACTGGCCCGTTGACGGACCATGCCGAGACATTCACAATAGCGCCTGGCGCGGGCAAGGGCGGACTCGATCGCATGGTGGTCAAGGGAGGCGCGGGCTATGCAAATGCCCACCTGGACATCCATGAGTTTTTCCGCGAAGGCAACGCCTTGCTCGATATCCACGCGGCGGAGAATCTGCTCGGCACGGCGGCGCTCGGCACCGCCGGAGCGGCGAATATCACTTGTTCCTACGGCGTGAATACTGTCGGAACTGGTGCCGAGGGCACGGCATACGTCCCTGTTGTCCCCTGGGCGCGCGGCGCGATCGCGTCAGATGCCAAGGACGCTGTCTTTACCCGGCTCGTTACATATGGCGACAACGGCTTCCGATTCCTCGACCCTGAGACGGAATACGAGACGGTTTCCTCGGCGCGGACAGGCGTCTCCCCGACGTCAGGCGCTAACGTTCGCGTCACGGCGGCTGGCGTGGTGGACTTTGCGGGAGATTCGTATGTAAATTCGTTCTCGATGCTTTCGACCTCTGCAGCGACGGTCTACGTCACGAACGGAACGATGCACATCGCTTCGGGAGTGCTGGACATGTCCGTCTGGAACACCGTGACGGTTGACGGAAACTTCGATTTTGGAGAGGCGACCGCCTACATCACACAGTGCGCGAACAAGACTGCCACATTGAAGGGCAATGTCGCCGGGCGCGATATCGTCTTTGCCGACAATGCAATCGACTGCACAACTGCAAATGCCCCGCTTGCGGTGAAGTCTACCGGAACTTTTACAGGCGACCTGTACATAAACGGCATGGCATCGATCGACACGTCCTACTTTCTGCCAAGCGGGGACAGAAAGGGCAATGTCTACGTCAACGGCAAGTTCATGCCGAACGGCGGCACCATGAACGGACTTTTCGGCAACGGCATTCTCGACAAGCGATACTCTGGCACGGCCACGCTGTCAATCGGCGACAACGATGCCAACGGAGATTTCGGAGGTGTTGTTACAAACACCGTCGGCAACTTCAACATCACAAAGATAGGTTCTGGGACTCAGCACTTCGGAGGTCCAGTATTTATCGGCGACGACTTCAAGGTGAGCGGCGGTAGCGTAATCCTCACAGGAACGCTCACGGCGAAGTCCGTTTCAGTTGCGAACGGCTCGTCGTTCGTGGTTGATTTCCCCGAACACGCACCGGCAGGCGCGCGGCTTTTCGTGAGGGCGGCAAACTCCCTCGCGGGCGTCGTGTTTACAAAGGGCGTCAACGTCCAGTCCCTGGAACTGCGCGAGAACGGCACGGAACTTTGGGGAACGCCCAAAGTGTCCGGATTTTATGTTAAAATAGCCATGAACTGAAAAGCGGAGAATGAAACTATGAAGTTTAGGAGATGGATTGCCGCTGCTGTTGCCGTACTTGGCGCGGCTGCGTCCGCGCACAACATCGTGCCGGATGGGAAGCGCGACTTTGACGTGCCCTTCAAGGGGGCGGGGCGGATGTCGATGGTATACACGCCCGTCTTCTTCCCGAAAGGGACAGCGGGCGTCGTCGTGAGCGGCGAGGCGAAGTGGAATGATGTCGTGCTCGGCGAAAAGAACTGGTTCGACGCGCGCATAATGACGGACTTCATCGACTCGAATTGCAAGAAGGTGAAGGGCGGCCCGGCAATCGGCGGGTGGCACGGGAAGGGCGGCGAGTGGAAGCCGTTCCGCAAGTCTATTAAAGTACCTGACGGCGCGGCGGGCATTGCGCTCATGCCATGCCTCTTCAACGTCAAGGCGGGTATGCTCGCGATTCGCAATTTGTCGGTTGAAGCGCAGGAGACGTTCGTCGAGGATCCCGAGGACAAGGCACGGCGCGAGGCCGCCGAAAAGCGCAAGGCCGAGAATGCTGCCAAGACGCGCGCCAAGGCGAAGTATCAGCTGGACAAATACGGCACCCTCATCCCTGCAAAAAAAGAGGGTGAACTTTATGCGCACCTCGTTTCTACGACGCCCGGCAAGATGCTTAACGACTACAAGGAGTATGGACTTCCCGAAGGCGTTGATGCGCTGAAGCTTTCATGGAAGTGGAATGTCGCGAATCTCAAGACGGGCGACAAGCCGTGGTTCGATGCACGCGTTCTCATGAAGTTCAAGGACGCGGAAGGGCGCGAAGTGAAGCCAGCGCCTCGCCCGACATATGTGCAGAAATCGACTGGCGGATGGCAGGAGCGCGAGAATGCTTTTCTTGTGCCAAAGGAGGCGGTGAAACTTGTCGTAATGTTCACGCTTTTCCAGGTCAAGTCTGGCGAGATGGATGTTGCAGATGTCCGGCTCGTGCCGACCGATTCGCAGCCTCTGATCGCGGCGAAGGAAAGGGAAAAGCGTCAGATCGCGGCTCGGTTCGTCCCGGACGAAGAACCAGTCAAGGAAAAGTGGTCGTCCGAACTTCGCGTCGTCGGAAACAGGCTCCGCGACGCAGCCGGAAACGAAGTCTGGCTTCAGGGCGTGAACGCGGGCGGAATGGAGTCCATCCCCAACACCGACCAGATCGTGAAGTCCGTCGTAGTCGCGATAGACGAGTGGAAGTCGAACTGCGTGCGCCTTCCGGTCAACGAGACGTTCTGGTTCGGGACGAGCGCTTATCAGTCGGACGGCGGCGCGGCCTATCGCGCGGCAGTGGACAAGATCGTGACGCTTGCCGCGAACCGTGGCGCGTATATCGCCCTCGATCTGCACCGCTTCCGCGCGCCGAAGGCCGAGCACATTTCTTTCTGGAAAGACGCGGCGAAGCGTTATGCCAACCATCCGGCCGTCCTCTTCGATCTCTTCAACGAACCGCACGGAATCAGCTGGGAGGTGTGGCGCAACGGCGGATGGGTCGGCGAGGCGGGGAAGGTTGAC
>CACZAK010000329.1 GCA_902779075.1 uncultured bacterium
CTCGTCGTGACATATCCTGGAAATGTCGCCAATCCCGAGACCAATAGGATCGACTGGGCTGTGGGTGACGCGGAGTTGGCCAATAGCGTTGCCATTCCTAACGTCTTGAAGACCCCTGGCGGGCAGATCGAGCTCTTGCTGCTCGACGCTGCCGGTAAGTCCGTGGCGACGAGCCACATAACGATGGTTGCAGCGCCCGAGAACTCCCCGTTGAATCCGCTTTGGATCGGCGAGAAGACGGCGGACGAACTTGCCTGGGGCGAATGGACTATGGACTTGGATGTTGCCACGAACAAGGTGAACACGTACAACGCCGGCACGGGCGAGACGACATCGGGCAAGGGGCTCCTCAGTTCGCCGGCGTCGCCGAAGGTCAGGGCCTACACGCTTGTGCTTCTTGCTGGCTCGCTTTGGTGCCCGGACTGCAAGAATACGGACGAGAACCTGATCATGCAGCAGAAGTTCAAGACCTGGGCGCAGGAGAACAAAGTCGCGTGCGTTGCGCTTGACCTGCCTTACGTGGACAAAAGCGTCGATATTTCCGCTGCCATGTTGTGCACGGCACCGACGCTTCTTACTGACGATGTGGCATTTGGAAAGAGCGGCGCTGCGTATCTCTCGCGAAAGATGATTGACAAGGATGAGGCGGCGGAAGCGCTTGCGCGCAATTTTGAAATTGGCTATGGTCTGCGTCTACCGAACTGGTCGAACAAGAACCGTCCGCCGGTTCCGTCGTTCTTCATCCTTCGCAACGATGGCACGGTGGCCGGTCGCATCCAGTACTTTGGCAGCATTGAATCTCCGACGGATGCGTCCAACATCGATGCGCATATCGAACGGTTGAACGAACTTCTTCGTCAGGTCGACGACCCGGAGGAGGAGTTGAACGACAACGCGACCTGGACCCAGGAGTCCGTCGGCCCGCGCACGAACGTCGTGGACAAGACGGTGTCTTTTGCCGACGAAGCTGACGTCTACTGGCTTGACCAGGAAGCCGTCAACAAGCGCATGGCTTTCTCGCTCGAGGGAACTGAGGATGTTAGCCTGCAGCTCAAGGTCATTAGCGGCGGTGAAGTCGTTGCACAGGCAACGGGCAAGGTCTCCGACGGCGTCAGTGTCGGCGCGAAGATCAAGTCTTCAAACTACTATGTCTCCGTTGGCTACGAAAAGGACGCGAAGGGCAAGGCCCAGGATCCTCGATTCGCCGTGACCAACACCGCCTCCACGCTCTGTATCTACACCCTCAAGACAGACTTTGTGGTCGAGCCGACGGAATTGGCCGGTGACAACCGCTTCACTGTCGAGGCAGGGAAAGGCGTCATGGTTAACCTCGTCTCGAACCAGCTGTACCGCATAACGCTTCTTGACGAGACGAACGCGGGCAATCTCGAAGCGCTCGTCCCGACGAACGGGCAGGGAACTGCCGACCGGCTCTATCTTTCCAAGGTGGATGGCGACGTAAGTCTGGCGTTTACCTCCGGCGAGGCGGAAATCCAGAAGTGGAATCCCGGCAGGGTGGGCTTTGCGGTCACGGGCGCCACCGTGATGGAGTCCTCGGTTCTCTACATCTTGCGTGTTGTCCGCGACGGCGGGGCCTCAGGACGAGCTGCAGCTAGTCTCGTTTCCCTGCCTGCGGACTTCGGCGAGGAAATTGTGTGGGAGGAGGGAGAGTCGGGCGCGAAGACGCTGCGGATACTCGTTCTTGAAAACACTTTTGCAGACGGCGACCAGTCGATCTACTTTGACGCGGCCGCGACTGGCGTAGCCTCCCTTGGCATCGGCCAGTTCCGCCTCTTGTTGCGCGACGATGACAAGAAGGCGCCAGGGAAGATCGCGATTACGGATACTATGCCGACGATGGCGAAGGATATGACGACTTTTGCCCGTGCAGGTACCAACGTGTGGATCGCACTAAGCCGCGTTGACGGAACCTCCGGCGAACAGGAGGTGTCGCTCGTGGCCTCGGACGACAAACTCAACCTCGACCCCAAGGAGTTCTCTTGGCCCAACCGCATTGCGGACGCGCAGGAGGCGACGCTGGAGCTGCCTTCGGTTCCAGGCAAGGTCAAGGTGACCATGACGCCAAAGAAGGGCTCGTCCGTGGACGGCAAGCGCCGCATACTCACGGTGAACGTGCTCGACTCCGACGTGCCTGGCTTTAAGACTCCCTTGACCGCATTTTTGGGGAACGTGTACATCCCAATTGACGACACGGAGATATTTCTGGACGATTACGCGACCGGCTCCACCAAGGTCAAGAAGTACTCTGGCTCTCTGCCGCCCGGCGTGAAATGGGTGTTCGATAGCGATGCTAAGAAGATTGTCATTTCCGGCACGCCTACGAAGGCGGGCACCTATAATGCGGTATTCCGCGCCAGCACGGGCAGCAAGGATGGCCTCACGACGGCGGTCGCCATACACGTGTTCGATCCTGTGAAGACCGGCGGCGGGGAGGACGGCATGTCGCCCCTCAACGGATCTGTCGCCGTTACGCGCACGTTTGCGGACGTGCCCGTGTTTGACGTGACTACGAACAGGCTTGCGGGCGTGTTTACGCTTACGCTTCCGCGCTCCGGCCGGGCCAGCGCGAAGTACCGTGGCGTGGACTCCGGTTCTATCAGTCTGTCCTGCCCGTCCTGGAGCGCAATCGACGACTACGACGGCACGCTGACTGCCGTGCTGACGGGCAAGACCGCCGCCGGCACTCCTTGCTCGATGACCGTACGTGCGTTTGCGGACGGCACAGTGGATGTCGATTTCAAGGACCCGGCGGCTCCGGACAATGACTTCAGCATATTGCTTCCGCGCGTGATATGGTCGAAGAAGTCTCCGGCGACCGACTTCAAGGGCTACTATACGGTGAGCCTGCCCGTCAAGAGTGCTGTCTCCGGCGAGGTGCGGGCTTTCGGCGCGGGCTATGCGACGCTCAAGATGAAGACGGCGACGGCGATCAATGCCGGCAAGTTCACGTATGCGGGCATCCTGCCGGACGGAAGGGCGTTCTCTGGCTCGGCGGTTGCGACGCCGGACGATCCGAGGACGACGGCGGGCGGCAAGGACTACTGGGCAAGGGCCATTGTCCCAGTGGTGAGCACCGGCTCGCTTAATGAGTTCTCCGGCGCGTTCCAGCTCACTCCGGGCGCGTATGACTCGTCAGCCACGAACATGGTCGACAGCGGTCTTTGCGCCGGTCGCTGCTATTACAGGACGATACGTCGCTCCGTCGCTCCCGCAGACGAGGCGTATCTCTATTGGAGGCACATCGAAAAGGCGCCTGAGGCGTGCTATGAGGCCTTGCTTGACGCTTACGGCACATACTATGTCGAGACGGAGAATTTCGCCAGCTGCTGCCAGACGGCGTTTCAGAACACCTCCCTCAAGTTCTTCGTGCAGGACGAAGGGGAAGGAGACAGCCAAGCCTGGCCCACCAACGGCGCGCCCGTTGTGTCGGTAACGTATACGTCGAAGACAAAGAAGAACGCAATCAAGGCGGGTACCAACAAGCGCGGGTTGACCCTTTCGTTCGCTCCTGCCACGGGCATTGTCTCAGGGACATTCACCTTGGACGGCGAGAAGATGACCTACAAGGGCGTCGTGTTGCCTGGATGGGGCAGCGACGAATGCACTGCGTGTGGTTACTCTGAAGACAAGGCGGGCGGCGTGGAGACGCAGTTGAGGCCCTTCATAAGCGGTGCGGCGTGGTTCAACGACGATATCGAGTACAATGACAAGACGATCTCTGTCAGGACCGGGTGTCCGTTCTCGATCGGCACGCAGACCGGCAAGTAAATTTGATGAAAGGAATTATGGAAATGAAAGCAGGAATCATTGTATGCGCAATGGCGGCCGCGGCGCTGTCGGCATTTGGTGAAACCGCCCAAAAGGGCAGCTGCATAAGCAAGGCGATCGCCCTTAAGTCGAGCCAGACGGCGACACTCGTCAACGAGTACGACCCTGAAGAGAAGGAGTTCTACGACAGTGGCGTGGCCTACTACACCATGACGCTCAAGCGAGGCGTCGCCTACACAGTGTGGATCACCGGGGGCAGTGCGGTGAACATCGACCTTGACGTCGATACGCATGAAACGTATTACGATGACCGCGACGACGAGCCGCTTGCCGGCTTCAGCGTGGATGAGATAAACGGCGGCGCCACGAAGGTGGCGTACCTCTACGCCGACGACTGGGACCTTGGCGAGGACGGCGACCCGCCCAGCGGCAAGTACCAGGTCGTGCTTACCGGCGACATCGGGGCTTCCACCACCCTCGGCTTCACGACGGGCATCCGCACGTTCACCATGGTCGGTACGGAAGAGAGCCCGAAGTCCATCACGATGTCCAAGTCGATGAAGACGTTCTCCGGAAAGCTGATTGACGGGTCGTACTACTTCCGCGCCTCCCTCAAGGCCGGAAACAAGTACCGCATCCGCACGCAGGGCGGCACGTCGGCCAATCCGCTCTCGCTGTCGGCCGACGGCGTCAGCGCTTCGGCAGACGCGGGCGCTTCCACTGACGAGGCGCGGCTTGTCAACGCCAACAACGACGCGCTTGTTCTCGTGCCGGATACCTCCGGTCTGTACGAGTTCGTTGTCGACGGCACGGGCTCCCAATCCTTCAAGTTCCAGTACCAGATGGTGCCGACGCGCAGCATCACGGCGCATCCCTCGATTCCGCTGCTCAAGGGAAACGGCTATTCGGCCACGTTCGTTCCCGGGCGTGTCGCCAATACGCACAACTACTACGATTCGATCATAGACGAACACCTCTGCAAGATGTACCTGAACAAGGGCGAGCGCTGGGTGTTCGAGACGGAGGGCTCCACCAATGCCATAAGGATGGTCGTCTATGACCCGTCCGGCAAGGTGCTTGCGACCAACGAGACGAACGACGGCGACGATTTCGACACGCGGGCAGTGGTCACCGCCACGGCCGCCGGCGTGTACTATGTAGGCGTGTGCGATCCATTGCTCGACGTCATGGACGAGCCGAACGGCTCGACGATCGTCCTTACCGCCCGCAACACGTCCAGCGTTATGGATGCGGACGGATACGACCCGGTCGACGACGTATACGCCACGGCAAACCTCGTTGTTCCGTATCCTGCCACGACCAACGACACGGCCGTGGCCCTGACGACACTCGAGCAGAACAGGGCCGACGCCGAGGCCCTCGGGGCAATCCACGGTCCACACCGCTTCAACGCGGCCGACCTGTACGACGTCTTCGAGTTCCCGTGCCGCAAGGGCTACACCTACAAGCTGCGCGCCTCGTTTGTGGACACGAACGACGTCACGAAGCTCTCGCTTGGGGCGAAGCTCTTCACCATCCAGAAGGGCAAGGAGAGGAACATCTCCTACAAGGGCACGATTTCACCGAACGCGGTGCACTACCTTCGCGTCTGGGTGGCCAACGGCAAGGGCCTTGACTTCCCTGCCTACAACATCCATGCCATAGTGGCGAACGGCACGAACGCGCTGGGCGTAGTCAAGACGCTCTCGAAGGGTGCGGCCGGCTCCTGGTCGGTTGGCTCTGAGAAATTCTCGTATCCCTTTGGCGTGTCGCTTGCCCTTGCGCCGAGCGAAGCGCTGACTGTCAAGGCGAACGCGCTTTCCGGCTTTTCCGCGCCGGCGGCGGCGGTAGTCAAGGTGCCGTCGTACACGGGAGTTGACGACGTTGCCGTGGTGACCCACAAATACTCTGACATCTATGACGCCAAGTACCAGACCGGAACTAAGACTACGACGAAGAACGGCAAGAAGACGACAACGAAGCTCTATTCGCCCGAAGGCGGTGACAACACGCCCGCGGGTGCGTTCGCGATCGTGCCAAAGGCAGCGGCGACCACGCTCGTCCGCACACTTGACAACGTCTACTACAACTTCTCCCTCGCCAACACGCTTGACGACGGCTCAGGCGACGCCGTGATCGTCGTGTCCAACGCCACGGCGGGCGTGGTCGGAGAGTATACGAATGTGACGGAGATTTCGCGCGCGCTTTTGCCGGCCGGCACCACCTACGTCGTCGTGACGCATGGCACGGACGCTAAGGCCGACTCCGCGTACTCGATTACCTACAGCAAGGCGGCGGGCGGCGTCGTTCGCTTCTCGAACGCCAAGGGCACCGCGGCCGTGACGACGTACACCGTCTCGGAGGGTGCCGCCACAGCCACGCTGTACGTCCAGCGCACAGGCAGCGAAGGGGCGATGCGTGTCAAGTACGCGACGCAGGCCGGTACGGCGCTCCCTGGCACAAACTATTACCCGATCGTCACCAACGAGCTCTCCTGGGCTGCCGGCGACAAGTCGGTGAAGGCGGTGAAGGTCAGGCTCCTCCCCGATGCGCAGCCAAAATGGGAGGCGTCGGACAAGTCGTTCACCGTCCGTCTCTATCCCATTGACGAGTACGATCTTGCCGCCGGCGAGTACCTGGCGATTGTCCCGAAGGACACAGCCACGGTGACCATCAAGGAGTCTTCCGCCAAGAAGCCCGGTACGGTGTCGCTGGCCAAGTACGGCGCGACGGCCGTCGCCAA
>CACZAK010000330.1 GCA_902779075.1 uncultured bacterium
GTAATCTCTGAACGCGCACCCCTCTAGCGACCGCTTGCGCGGCTCACTGCGTTCGGGGGATACCGCACGCGGCGTTTTAGCGCGGTTGTGGGCGGTTCTATGGGGGGTGGCGTTCATGTCTTACAGTGCCTTGATCTCGCCGGCGGCGAGGCCGGCTTTCCCTGTTAGGTGCACTTGGGCAACGGGCGTCTTGCCCGTTGCCTACCGGACGATGATGTAGACGCCGCCATACAGCAGCGCAATACCGCCGTCACGGTAGGTCACCTTTGCAGCACGCCTCACGCCGTTGACCATCACCGTCCAGCTACGAAGGTTCGCCGCGTTCTGGACGTCCGTCACCGTGATCAGCACGACGTAGCTCTTGAGCGAAACGCCCTCGGGGACGTTCACGAGTTCGAGCGTACCGCCCGCCGCCGGACGGAACGAGTTGATCGTGCCCGCACCCGCCGCGCAATCGACGCGCAGCTTGCCGATCGTCGCATTCGCGTCGTTGAGGTTCAGCGTCGCACCCGCATCGACCGTCACGACCGAGTCGGCGGGAATCGACCCAGACTCAAAAATCTGCGAGAACGTGTAGGGACGCCCATGGTTGATGGCCGCATACACGCTGAACGGCGCGGACTCGTTAGCATGCTCGTCGAGGGGCGTCCATGTCACGCCGTCTTCACTGCCTTCCACCAGCCAGTCGCTCGGGCTGCGGGTGTTGAGGCTGTCGTTCGCCGTTACGAAGTTGTATCCGCACACTGGCGCGGCTTCATCGGCCAGGCGAAGCGTGAACACTCGGTAGTTGGCGGCGGCGCCAGCCATGTCGTTGTTCTTCGCGCACATCTTTGTGTCGGGATTGTCGTCGAACAGCTTGTCCGACCCCTCGTTGCCGTTGTTGCCATATTCATACGATCCGCCATCTGCAAACGAGCCGGCCGAAAGCGCCGTTGCAGCCGTGCCATTCGCAGCCTTGGTCAAGCCTCGTGCAACGTTGTTGCCGTCGGCGTCAAGCAACTGAATCTCCGAAAGCTGGAGGATTGTGTTGCCAACAGTCTTCTTGAAAGTAAAGCGGAAGTACTTGCCGCCTGTCGAGGGCTGACGCATCGTCTCCTGCAACCTGAAGGGCGTACCGTCGTTGAACGGCTTGTACTGGAGGGTGGATTCATTGGAGGCTGTTGAGCCCGAAGCCGTGTTCCATGCCGCATTGGGCGCAAAGAACCGCTCGTCAAGCGTCTCCCACGCGATGCCGTCCATGCTGCCTTCAAGCTGCCAATCCGTGGGGCTGCGCCGCACTAAGTCTTTTGCAGTGTAGAAATTGTAAGAGACCACCGGCGCGGCGCCGTCGGCGAGGCGCATCGTAATGACCATCCATGTTGACGGATCGTTGCGTTTGATCGGCGTGGTCATGTTGCATTTCGTTGACGTTTCGCCGTCGAAGAGTTTTTCAGCCCCCTCGGCGGCGACGCCGTATGCGTATGCCGCAGCAGTCGCGAACGTGCCTGCCGCAAGCGCCGTCGCGGCAGTGCCGTCCGCGGCCTTCGTGAGCCCAAGCGCAACGTTGTTGCCGTCGGCGTCGTAAAGCTGGAATTCGGAAGCCTGTGTGAAACCACCATCGGAAGGAGTATTGCTACCAGACTTTTTATATGCGACTGATGCACCGTTGTTGCTTGCGCGTTTGATGGTCAGGCGGAAGTACTTGCCGCTAAAGGAGGCGCGCTCGGCGGGGTTTGTCGCGATGCCGATGTTGAGCGTTCCCGACCCAACATGCGTCACGCCCGTATAGGACTGCTGTCCTTTAAGCGAGACGTAACCTCCAACGACGTTGACCGATCCCGTACCCGATGCGCCGCCGTTGATCGCGCCGCCGTCGCTTACAAGCTCCGCCCCTTCCGCAAGCTCCACCGTACCGCCGACGTCATGGATTGCCGTGGCGGAAATCGCTCCGCCGATGACGCGCAGCGTCGCGCCGGACTCCACGACGACACGGGCGGACGAACCGAGTGCGCCGAAACCTGCGAAGGTGCCGGCAAGAGCCATGCGGTCACTGGTCGCTGCAAAGCCCGTCCGCACGTCAATGTCCGTCCACGTCGCGCCGCCGTCGTTGCTGCCCTGCAGGCGCCATGCGGAGGGATCGCGCTCGTTGTGGTCGTTCGCCGTGTACCAGGCGTAGCCTGTTATCGGCCTCAGGGATGGGCAGTCGATGCGCAGCCAGACCCGGTCATGGTCAGATTCGGGATGGCTCGACAAAAGACGCCAATCAAGCCATTTTGTCGAAAGATTGCCATCCACAAGGTTTGTCGGACACTCTGCAGCTGGATATATCCTATCGGCGACTGCGCCATCCGTATCGTATCCGAGGCCTGAATACGGGCGCGTGACATCGGCTGCACCGTCAAGCAGTTTCAATTCGGAAAGCTGCATTGCGTCTGGGGACGGTCCCCTGACCTCCTCCACCTGGAAGCGGTACGACTTGTAGGCAATGCCGCGCACAATCGCCGTGCCTTCCTTCACCACGAGCTTGCCGTTGAAGTTATCGGAGAGCGTGAGCGTTCCAGCGCCGACCTTCATGACCGTTGCGCCTTCGACGTCCACACCCAGTGTGCAGTCCTGTCCGTCAGCACCTACGACGAACGTCCCGGTGCCATTCACTACCACGTCGGCGGAATCTTCGCAGGTGATCTTCGCAAGGTCGGCGGCGCCTGCGGGATCGAACTTCGCCCCCCTCTTCACGAGGACGGTCTGCCCCTCGGCGAGCGGACGCCCGATGGAGAGGCATCCTTCCTCGACCACGATCGGTCCGGTGAACGTGTTCATCTCCGGGTGCGACATGCAAATCCGGAGGTATCCTGTCCCCTTCTTGACAAGTCCGCCCGCGCCCGTGATCTTGAACGAATCGGGCTGGGGGAGGGTCGGATTGAGGTCGGTATCGTAGGACTGCGAGTCGAACACCAGGCTCTTGCCGGCCTCGATGTTCCATATCGTAGAGACGCTGGCGTAGACAAGCTGGTTTTCTTTACGCGTGAGACGCAGCGTGCCGCCCTTGAAGTTGATGACGTTTCGGCAGGCGTCGCCGCTCTGGAAGCGGCCGGTCTCCAGGACGCCGCCCTCCTCGAGGTTGATGATGGAAGCGACGGGAAGCGCGTCGAGATCGTAAGTCGTTCCGCTCGCCGGCTCCGGAAACCACGCGCCGCATGCGATTGTCGGCGCCGTGACCGTGCCGAAGATGTTGAGGACGCCGTGCGAGAGTTTCGTACGGTCAGCTCCATTCGCGTCCGTGAGGCTGTTGCGACCGAGGAAGAGACGTCCGCCCGTGACCGTGAGCGTGCCGCCGCTCGCGACCGTCACCGTGCCCGTGCCGCCGTAGGTGCCGATGGAGAAGCCCTGCGTGTTGCCTGGGTTCGCGCCGGTGAGGTTTCCCTGTGAAGCGAACGACGCACCGCTTGCGATCGTCATGTCCGCAACCATGCCGTCACCCGTCGAAATACAGTTGACCACCGCGCCATTGGCGGTAAGCGCTGCACCCGCTCCGAGCGTGAGCGAACCATCGACCGCGAGACGCGAAATCGTGGCGGCAGCGTCGAGCGTTTCCGTTTCGCCCGCGCCGATCGCCCATTCGCCGCCGTCCGTCGGTACGGCTCGCGCCGTTCCCGCCGCGCACATCAGAAACGCGGCCACAGCCACGCGAATCACGTTCTTCTTGTAGAGTAGAGACCCACGCCTCGGTGTTGCCGCCGATGCGACGTCCCCCTCGTCAAACCGTACGTGCGGATTTCCCGCATACGGCTTTCCATTGAGTGCTTTTCCTGTTGCCATGGCTTTCTTCCTTTCTTGTCTTTGTTGAAGATTGGGTGTGTGAAAAACGCGGGCCGCGAGGCGCGGTCTGCGTCTCTCGGCTCATGTCGTTAAAGG
>CACZAK010000331.1 GCA_902779075.1 uncultured bacterium
CTGCAATTATAGCATAAAGGAGCCTTGCCGAGCTTCACCTTGATTGCCGCCTTTTTCATGCGGCGCGGCGTCGGGCGGGCGGAGCTAACCTCCGCCCAGTCCGCCGCTATGCCTTCACGGAATGTCCGTTAAAAATCGGGGTAAGCGTGTAACCGGTCACTCATCTGCTCATCTGCACCCCTCCAAAAGCGCATGAAAAATGCATCCCCCGTCGGGGAAGCGACACTCCTGTCGCTTCCTGATTTGAAGCGGCGAGAGCGCCGCTTCCCGACGCTGGATCTTCTAGTATCAGTTTTTGGGCAGATGCAGGTGAGTGACCGATTACATTCCGAATTTACAGTTTTCCCGAGAAGAAGCGATCCATGATCGCCGAATGTTCGGCATCGGTCCAGCCGGAGCTCTCAATCGACACCCAGCCGCTGTAGCCCACGCATTCAAGGGCTCGGCGCACGGCTTTGAAGTCGATGGAGCCGTCACCGATGCGCACAAAAGCCCCCTCGCTCTTCGCGGCGCGGTCGAGCTTGAAGTCCTTGATGTGGAGCTTCACGATCTGGTCGCTCAGCGCGCGCACCCACTCCTGCGCGGGCGCGTAGCGCTCGTGGTTGCCGAGGTCGAGGTAGGACTTCACCCAGGCGTTCTTGAACGAGCGGATGAACGCCGCGGCGAAGTCGGGCTTCACCCACAGGTTGTTCCACACATTCTCAAGGCCGATGGTCACGCCGAGTTCCGATGCAAGGGGCACGAGTTCACACACTGCGTCCTGAGCGTACTTCGTGGCATCGTTCTGCGCCTGCACGTACGCGGGGAAGTCGGCGTCGGCCGCGCGCGAAAGCATGAGCGTCTTGGGGTCGAATGCGAGCCTGAACGCGCTCGGCTTCGGTATCGGAATGCCCCCCACGCGGCCCGGCACGACTAGGATCACGGATGCGCCGTAGGCGGACGCGAGGCGCAGGTTTTTCTTCCCGGCCTCGATCGCATCCCGGCGCTTCGCGGGGTCCTTTGCGTTGAAATCGAGCCAGCCGCCCATGAACGAGTGTATACGCAGTCCCTCATCCTCTGCGAGCCGGCGCGCTGCACGCGCCTCGGCCTCAGTCACGGACTTATCCTGCAACTCCACACCGTGGTAGCCGTTGTCCTTCAGGACCTTCACCACGTCGGGCGTAAGGCGCTTGCGGATCAGCGCCTTCTTCAGCACGGTCTTGAACGGCCCCGCGCAGCAGCCCTCCGCGCAACGCGCCATACGCGGCAGCCCCGCCGCCGCAAGCGCCGTGGCACCCGAAATGAGAAAGTCACGTCTTTGGAGATTCATTACTTTGCCTTTGACTTGTTTGAAGGACAAAAGACAGAAGACAGATGACAAAGGATTTGTTTTTCAAGCCTCTGTCTTTCGTCCTTTGTCCTTTGTCCTCAATCCGAAAACTCACGCTTTACCGGGCACGGGTGCCACGCCCTCTTTCGGGACGGGGATATCCTCGGTCTCCTCGAACTGCTCGGGCGTGAATGCGGCGTTCCAGCCGTTGTAGAACTCACTGCGCTCGTTTTCGAGCACGTCCCTCATGCGCACGGTGCGCCCCGAATAGGCCGCGAGCGTGCCGATGATGCACGTTGCCGTGCTCATCGCCACCTGCTCGCCCTCGTTGAGGAAATTACCGCGCAGGAGTCCGTTCAGAAAATCCACGTGCTCTGCGATGAGGCCGTTGTGGGGACGCCCCTCGATCGCGGCGAGGTCCTCCGTCACGGACTTGCCGTCCCAGCGCTTGATCTTGTTGCCAACGGAGATCTCGCCCTCCGTACCCACGAGACGCGTGCCGAACGGATTCGCGCAGCCGCTCATGTGGCGACCGAACGTGGTCGTGTGCAGTTCCTCACCGTAATCGTAGTCGATCGCGATCTCGTCGTAGATGTCGCCGATGCCGGCGGGACGGCGCCAGCGCGCGCCCATCCCGAACGCGCTCACGGGGAAGCGTCCGATGAACCAGTTCGCAAGGTCCACCTCGTGGATCGCCTGCTCGGTTACCTGGTCGCCGCTCATTTCCCAGAAGTGGTACCAGTTGTTGCAGAGGTAGCCTGCGTTCGTGTCGGTAGGACGGCGCGGACGCACCCAGGCCGGGCCGTGGCAGCGGTATACGCGCCCCGCCATGATCTTGCCGATGCAGCCCTGGCGCACCGGACCGATCTGCTTGAGGAAACGGTTCGAGTGGCGGTGGAGCGTACCGGAGAGGATCGAGAGATTCTTCGCCTTCGCGTCTGCCACGCTCTTGAGGAACGCGCGCAGGCCGCGCGGGTCGGTGGCGATCGGCTTCTCGGCGAAGATGTGCTTGCCCGCCGCGACGCAGGCGGCGAGGTGGCGCGGACGGAACACCGGCGGCGCGCAGAGAAGCACGATGTCGCATCCGGAGGCGATCACGTCCTTGTAGCCGTTCGCCCCGCCGAACGCCATCTTCTCATCGACGCCGTACTTTTTGCAGATCACCCGCGCCTTCTCGGGGAAGAAGTCGGCAGCGGCCGTCAGCTGCACCTTGCAACCGAGCAGTGCCGCAGCATCCTTGATGTTCTGGATTGCGCCCGTACCGCGTCCACCGCAGCCCACGAGCCCCACCTTGAACACCTTCTGGGCATCGCCCAGCACCGCCGGCGCCGCCGCGACCGCGCCAGCGCCCAACATGAACTTTCTTCTTGAGACTTCCATAGGCTACTCCTTTTGATTTTATTGTTTCCTGAAATCAGTCTCCTCGCCGACACTATCTCAAACGATCAGCATGCAGTCGCCGTAGGAGAAAAAGCGGTATTGTGCGCGCACCGCCATCGCGTAGGCACAGAGGATGCGCTCGCGTCCCGCAAGTGCGCTCACCATCATCAGCAGCGTGGACTGCGGCAAATGGAAGTTCGTGAGCATCGCGTCGCACGCCTTGAACTCGTAGGGCGGATAGATGAAGATGTTCGAGGCCCCGCTCCCGGCCACTACCTCGCCATTATGCGCGGCGGCGACGGTCTCGAGCGTGCGCACCGTGGTGGAACCCACGCAGACGATGCGTCCGCCGTGCGCGCGACAGGCATGGATGGCCTCGGCGGTCTCCGGCGGCACAGTGAATGCCTCGAAGTCCATGTGGTGCTCCTCAATCTGCTCCGTCTTGACGGGACGGAACGTGCCAGGCCCTACGTGGAGCGTGACTGAGGCACGGCGCACGCCCTTCGCGTCGAGCGCGGCGAAGATTTCGGGCGTGAAGTGGAGCCCGGCCGTGGGGGCGGCCACGCTCCCCACGTGCTTTGCGTAGATTGTCTGGTAGCGCGCGCGGTCGTCACGCTCCTCCTCCGCCGTACCCGCGCGGTGGACGTAGGGCGGCACGGGCGTGTGGCCGAATTCGTCGAGAAGCTGTGCAAGGGGGCGATCAGATTTAAACGCGACGCGCCAGAGACCGCCGTCTAGGCGTTTCACGAGCGTCGCGGTGAGTTCACGGTTCGGACCGAACACGGCCACCTGCCCTTCGCGACTGGGGCGTCCGGAGCCGATCATTGCGTTCCATTCCAGCGCTTCGAAAACATCAAAGTTTGCGAGGTCGCGGCAGGCGTCCGACTCCGAACTCGGAGCAGGGCTCACCATCAACACCTCGACGGCGCCGGGAGAATCGCTCCAAGTGCCAAGGAGGCGGGCGGGGAACACCTTCGTGTCGTTGACGACGAGCAGGTCCTTTTCGTCGAGGTATTCGACGATATCCGCAATGTGGCGGTGTTCTAGCACGCCCGTCGCGCGGTACAGCACCATCATTCGGTCGGTGCCGCGCCGCTCGGCGGGGTGTTGCGCGATCAGCCGCTCGGGCAGCGGATACCAGAACTGCCGCGTCTTCATCCGCTACACGCGCCGCTTCCTCGGAAGCAGCCTCGGCGGCGAAGTCCTCGGGGGTGACGTCCTGCTGCTGGACAGGAATGAAAGCCTCTCCGTCCTCCTCGTCGTCCTCCTCCTCTTCGGTGGTGGGCACCTTGCCGAAGATGGCGTCCTGCTTGGCCTTGCGTTCCGCGTTGAGGCGTTCCATGGCCTCGTCGGAGATGGTCTCGCAGAGAGGCACCAGCTTGAGGTAGCGGTGAAGCGGGAAGCCAGTGCCGCCGGGGATGAGGTGGCCGAGGATGACGTTCTCCTTGAAGCCGCGCAGCTCGTCCACGCGGCCCATCGTGGCGGCCTCGGTGAGGACGCGGGTCGTATCCTGGAAGGACGCGGCGGAGATGAAGGAGTCGGTCTCAAGGGCGGCCTTGGTGATGCCGAGGAGCGCGGTCTGGGCCTCCGCCGGACGGCGGCCTTCCGCGATCATCTGCTGGTTGACGCGCCAGAACTGCTGGCGGGACACCTGTTCGCCCCAGAGGAAGTCCGTGTCGCCCGGGTTGGTGATGCGGACCTTGCGGAGCATCTGGCGCACGATGATCTCGATGTGCTTGTCGTTGATCTCCACGCCCTGCAGACGGTAGACCTGCTGGACTTCGCTGACGAGGTACTCTCCACGCCCTGCAGACGGTAGACCTGCTGGACTTCGCTGACGAGGTACTTCTCGAGTTCCTGCGGACCGGCGGCCTCGAGGATCTCCTGCGGCACGAACGGTCCTTCCGTGAGCGGCTGGCCCTTCTTCACGCGGTCGCCCTTGAACACGACGATCTGCTTACCCATCGGGATGGGATATTCCTCGGTCTGGCCCGTGACCTCGTCGCGCACGATGATGATGCGCTTGCCGCGGTTGTTCGGGCCGAACTCGACGACGCCCTCGATCATGGAGATCACGGCGGCGTCCTTCGGCTGGCGGGCCTCGAAGAGCTCGGCCACGCGCGGCAGACCGCCCGTGATGTCGCGCGTCTTCGCGGCGCTGCGAGGCGTCTTCGCGAGGAGCATGCCGGCGGTGGACTTCATGCCGTCGCGCACCATCACGATGGCGCCCGTCGGAATGTCGTAGCTGTCGAGCATCGCATCCGGCGTGCCGTCCGGGGCCTTGCCGCGGATTTCGATGCGCGGATGGAGGTTGGACTCGCGAGTGTCGAGCACCACGAGGGTCTTGGCGCCGGTGGCGCGGTCGGTCTCGCTCTTGACGGAGACGTCCTCCTCGAAGTCCACGAACGTGATGGTACCGGCGGTCTCGGAAAGCACAGGCACGGAGTGCGGGTCCCACACGGCGACCTTCTGGCCCTTCTTGACGGACGCGCCGTCCGCGATGAGCAGCGTGGCACCCATCTGGAGCTGGTAGGAGTCGAGGCGCGTGCCGCCCTTCTCCTGCGGCTTGGACCAGATCTCGAGCATGCCGTTCTTGTTGAGCACGACCTCGTTGCCCTCGTCGTTCGTCACCTTGCGGACGTCGACGAACTTGGCGACGCCGTCGTTCTTGAGGACGATCTCCGGGACCTTTGCGGTCATGGACGCGGTACCGCCGATGTGGAACGTACGCATCGTCAGCTGCGTGCCGGGCTCGCCGATGGACTGAGCGGCGATGATGCCGACGGCCGTGCCGATCTCGACCTGCTTGCCGGTGGAGAGGTCGCGGCCGTAGCACTTCGCGCACATGCCGTGTTCGGCGTCGCACGTGAGCGCGCTGCGGATCCAGACCTTCTCGATGCCGGCCTTCTCGATGCGAGCGCAGGCGACCTCGTCGATTTCGGCGTTGGCCTCCACGAGGACTTCCTGCGTCTTCGGGTCGCGGATGTCGTAGAACGACGTGCGGCCGAGGATGCGGCTGGAGAGCGAGGCCTTGACCTCGTCGCCCTCGATGATGGCCTCC
>CACZAK010000332.1 GCA_902779075.1 uncultured bacterium
CGCCCAGATCTTCGTGTCGTGGAACAGAGCCGCCTCGCCCTCGTAGAACGCACGGATCATCTTCAGCATCGTTGTCTTGCCGAAGCGCCGCGGGCGCGTGAACAGCACCACCGTCGATTCGGCGTCGATGAGATCCTTGAGGATCAGCGTCTTGTCCACACAGTAGGACGTGCGCGAGAACCTTGCCCAATCGCTCGTCCCCACAGGCGGCGGCAGAAGCCTGCCCGTGCGCGCCGTCACGCCGGCGCGCACAATCTCTTCGCCTTTGTTTGCCGTTTCAGCCATATTGCGACCTTCACCTTAAATTAAACACGATTGATTCTTATGGATCTCCTCGTGGTTACAAGCGTATAGGCGTCAATGGTATGCGCCAGTGTTCGCAGTCAGAGCTCTCGACGTTATGAATATCGGGTATAAGTCCGAAACAACGACGCATAAACTCGGAGATGTAGTCCATGCAGATATTGTATCGTAAGGTGCCCTCATCTGGCGGATCGTACATGTCGTAACCTCCCTCGCTGCGTTCCAGTTTTCTGGGAAGGTATCCGTACACATAAAGGTAGTTGACCTTCTTCTTGTTGAAATATTCCTTGTCTTCAAAATCGAAAAGTCGCATCGGAACGCCGTCCGTCTCCCCCTGCATCACTCCATCGCCGAACACCTTGCCTTGAAGCGCAACCGTCTTGACGTTGTCTCGCGCAATGGTCCGAAGCGCATCCTGCAGGCGGGACATCCAATATTTCGCCTCCTTCCGCGTCATGTCGGTCTTCACCACGCGTTTCGGTTTTGGTGGTGGGGGCGGAGGAACATTGGGAACGGGCCATCGCCAGATATCGTCCCTTACGACGCCACCCCAGAACTTCAGTTCGGGATTGTAGGCGCAAAGGGCCTTCCATCCGGCCTTGTACACGTCGAATTCTCGCAAGGGCGGCGATGGCGGACTCATGAAACTTCCGCTGGAGTTCTTCCGCTTTTCGCCGTCGAGCGGGAAATACAGGCCATAGTCCCCGTACTGGACCTGCACCGCCGCATCAGCGAGCGACACGCCCTCTCTGTCGGCATACGACACGATGCGCTCGAGAAGCCCGCAGAAGTAGAACGGCAGATGGAAGTCCTGACCGTGGTCTTTGGAAAGGAGCGGCTTCTTGATGAACTCGTTCGCACAGCCTCCATACACGCCGTAGACGAAATTACGCTCTTCGCCCCTCGCCGCGTAGGAACTGTCGTCCTCGATCATCAGCGTGTTCGGAACGTCGCCTTCGGGCACCACCACGCCCCCGAGCTTCTTCTTGTAGTTGCCGTACCACAGTCCTTGATACCGCTTCTCGTCGTCGCGCATGTGCCGCGTGTCTATGCAGTCCCCTCTGGACAGAATCCTGTATTTCGGGATCCGGCCGCCTGCAAAGGAGCGCTCCATGAGGATCGGACACAGTTCCCGATTCCGTTCCTCTACGGCGTTGCTGAAGAACACAATGTCAAAACCATGGTCGTCCGCCCAGCGCAACAGCTCGAACGCGCCGTTCAAGAAGAAGTGCGGCAACTTGTCCTCCATCACCTCCGCATACATTCTGTCAAACGTATTGCCGGATGGATGTCGCTTCATCCAAGCCTTCACCTTGGACTTCGCCTCTTTGTCGAAATACGGCGTCTCAAGCGTTCCGTCAAGGTCGAACACAAGGGTTCGCTTTGTTTTCGATTTGCTCATGTCATCGATCCTCCCTGAATCGCATGTTTAAACTCGGATCACTTGGGCAGATCCTTGCAGACGACGAGGTTCTTCTTGTAGAAGGCCATGCCAACTTGAGAATGTCGCGCTTTTCGCCATGCGCGGCGAAGTCGGCGAGCATCTCGGTGGTGTATTCGCGCGTGTCGATCTGACGCCGCGCCTCGCGAGCGAGCGCGTCGAGGTCTTCCGTCTCCTCCTCCGCCGCCTTGAGCTCGATCACCACGCCGGGCATGCCTTCAATGAGCGGACGCATGGAGATGTCGTAGCGCCCTTCGCCCGACTCGCGGTTCGACTTCACGACGAACCGGTTGCGGAAGCACGCGATGAACCCGAGGACGAGCCCGTGGTAGAACCCCTCCGCCGCCGTGTCGAAGAAGCTCACCGACTCCTTGAGATACGCCGCAAGGTACTTCCCGAAGAGGAACGGATCGCGCTCGCGCAATGCGTCCTCAACTGCGGAAATGCCGCCTTTTTTGTCGAACGAGCGGACCTTCTGGACGATCTCCCGGTAAAACACCAGGCTGAGCTCTTTGTTCGGTATCGTCACCAGACAGTCTCCGTTTTCGTCAATCGGCCCCACGGCCTTCAAATAGCCCGCCGAGACCAAGAGCGCATAAAGCGTGTTCTCGTTGTCGCGGATCTGCTTGTATGGGCCAAGCTCCTTCGCCATCGGAACCACAACCGGATTTCCGGTCATTAACTTGTGGAGCGTTGCCTCCATGTCAAACGGCAGCTCCTGCACGATTTCGGTGATGAGGTCGTTGGAGCTCGTGTCGAGCCAGTAGGCGTCGGGACGGCAATGGCAGTCGAAATACCGCAGCACGCTCCACGGATTGTAGATTTCGGTGCCGCCGAAGTCGTAGCCGTCATACCAGGCCTTGATCTCCGGCAGTTTATCCTCGGCGCCGTAGTACCGCGCCATTTCGGCGACCTCTTCTTCGGTGAAACCGAAATACTGCGAGTACTCCGACTCGAAGACCGTCCAGACCGCAGGATTGTTGAGTCCTGAGAGGATGCCCTCCTTCGCGACGCGGAGGACACCCGTCATGATACCGATGTGGCAATGCTTGTTGTCCTTCAGCGCGTCCGAAAGGAATACGCGCATGAAGGTACACATCTCGTCGTAGAATCCGTTCGTCGAGGCCGTCGTGATTGGCTGATCGTACTCGTCGATCAAGATTACAGGGAGCTTCTGCGTGAACGCATGGACCGCCTCGGAGAGAAGTCCGAGCGATTCGGACAGCTCGTCCTTCGTCCCCTCGCGGTTCATCACCCTGCGCAGCGACCGCTTCTTGGCCTCATCCCCCCATCCGTTCTCAATGCAATCCGCGAACCGTGCGACCTCTCCGCCAATCACAGCGGCAAGGCGGGTAAAAGCTTCTTCTGCCGTAGTCTGCTTGATGTCCTTGAACGACAGAAAGATCACGGGGTGCTTGCCCTGCTCCTTGCGGTACTTCGCGCCTGCCGCCCATATCTTCTTGTCCGTGAAGAACTCCTCTGTCTTCACCATGCCACGGCCTTCCACCAGCGTCTCCGGTTCGTAGAACGCGCGAATCATCTCCAGCATCGTCGTCTTGCCGAAGCGCCTAGGACGCGTGAACAGCACCACCGTCGATTCTGAGTCAATAAGGTCTTTCAGGATCAGCGTCTTGTCCACGCAGTAGGAGGTGCGTGAGAACCTTACCCAGTCGCTCGTCCCCACGGGCGGCGGCAAAAGCCCTTCCTTGCGTTTCGCCCGGCCATGCGAAACGTGGCAGGGCGGTTTCGATGAAACCGCCGAATTCGGCGGCATCGTCGATGCCGCCCTACCTTTTTTTGCAGTCACCTTCTTCAAAGACAACCTCTTCACGCTTGAACGGCACAGATGATACCATAATCATATTCCCGTCCGCAAGCCGAAAATGCCGATCTCGTAATCCTTTACCGCTCAGTGACGCGGAGGCGGAAGAAGCGGGCTGGCTTGTCCGAGGCGGGGATCGTCGTTTCGCCGGAGGAACCGAGCGGGTAGGTGGTGGCGCCGGTGCCGGCAAGGTCGTCGGTGGCGAGGATCGAGATGTCGAAGCCCGTGGCCGAGGGGTTGAGCGGCGGGGTGTGGATCACCGCCCTTCCGCTCGCGTCGAATGTCGAAGAGGTAGCGGAAGACGTTGTGGACGCCGCTGGCGTCCGTCGCGTTCCACGCGCCGGTGGTGCCGTTCGCGGCGGCCCAGACGGCGTAGGTGAGGAGCAGGTCATCAGGAGTACCCCCGCCCTCCTCAGGCACACAAAGCACGAGCGGCGAATAGGTGACATCGTATATGTGGGACGTTCCGTCACTGAAGAGCTGGCAAAAATCAATGGGCGATATCTCGTATGCGCCCGACTTCAAATCGGCAGGCAGCTTCAGTCTGAATTGCAGGAGCGCTTCTGTATAATACACTTCCTGTGGATCTCCGCTTTGCAACGTGTCACAGAGAAAAAAGTTTCCCACCTGGAAATACTCTTTATTTCCATCGAAGGCATACGCATAATTGTCGTCCATGTAAACGTCCACCCCTTTGGGGAGTTCGCCGCCCAACCGAAGGAAGATGCCGCCGAGCCTCATGTCGGTCCGATCAACGTAAACATCCACGTCAACGAAATCTCCCGGCCTGGCCGTCATCCTGTCTTGGTCCTGGCCGCCGTTGCCGCTGCCGTCACGCATCATAAGCCTGACTGGGCCAAGGTCCGCATTGGGCGTGCCAATGCTGGACTGGCCGCCAAGGTCCGGCAAAAGCCCGGCGACAAACATCTGGATGCACCTGGCATCATTGGCGGTCACTCCCGCGTTCCCGTCGACATCGGCATTGGCCTTGCCCGTCTCGGACAGCCGTATTCGTGCGAACAGACTTCGACCTTCGCCCAGCGATTGCTTCTGCAGGCGTCCACCCTCCCGGCCGGGGGGGCGGCGCTTGCCGCCCCCGCGTTTGCGCCCGCGCTGACCTTCATGCCGTCCGCGATGCTCAAACTGCCGGAATCGAGGATGCCAGTGTCGTATCCGTGTCCAATGGGCTGGGCGTATCCGCTTCCCACGGAGACGGTCACCGTGCCGCCGCGGATCGTGACCGTGCCGCCCGCGCCGCCGTTGGTGCCGACGGCGGAGGCGGAGCCGCCGCCAATGGCGGACCCGAAGGTGGATGAGGCGCTGACCATGCCGCCGCGGATCGTGACCGTTCCGCCCGTACCGGCCGTGGCCTCCGCGTTATTGGCACCACCGCCGCCGATGCCCGCACCTTGGTTGGCGGATGCGTTGACACGGCCGCCGTTGATTGTGACCGTACCGGCGGAAAGACTCTCGTCTCCCCCGATACCCGCGTTGAACTTGGTGCTGCCAACAGCCGTCAGCGCGCCCATGCCATCGCCGTCGGACTGCGCCCAGAGCGTGAGGCTGTTGCCCGGCGTGATGCGAATGCCCGCGTCCGCCGCCAGCTCCGCGCCGTCCTTGAGGATGAGGTGCACGTCGCCGGAGACGGCGATGCGGGCGGTGTTCGTGACGGCGCCGGAAACGACCCACCAGCCAGTGGTGAGCGTGTTTTCGCCGCTGTAGGCCGCGTAGTCCGCGCAGGCCTTCATCGGGTTCGCGGCGTCCGTCGGGTCGAGATAGGGGACGGGCGGGTCTGGATCAGGGTCGGGCGGGTCTGGATCAGGGTCGGGGGAAGTGCCCCCGCCCTCCTCAGGCACACAAAGCACGAGCGGCGAATAGGAAACATCGAATATGTGGGACGTTCCGTCTTCGAAGAGCTGGCAAAAATCAATGGGCGATATCTCGTATGCGCCCGACTTCAAATCGGCAGGCAGCCTCAGTTCGAATTGCAGGAGCGGTTGTGTAGAATCCACCTCCTGTGGCTCTCCGCTTCGCAACGTGTCACAGAGAAAAAAGTTTCCCACCTGAAAATATTCTTTATTTCCATCGAAGGCATACGCATAATTGTCTTCCATGTAAACGTCCACCCCTTTGGGGAGTTCGCCGCCCAACCGAAGGAAGATGCCGCCGAGCTTCATGTAGGTCCGATCAACGTAGACATCCACGAAAATGGTCTCTCCCGGTTGGGCCGTCATCCTGTCTTGGTCCTGGCCGCCGTGGCCGCTGCCGTCACGCATCATAAGCCTGACTGGGCCAAGGTCCGCATTGGGCGTGCCAATGCTGGAGTTGCCGCCAAGGGCTGGTAAAAGCCCGGCGACAAACATCTGGATGCACCTGGCATCATTGGCGGTCACTCCCGCGTTCCCGTCGACATCGGCATTGGCCTTGCCCGTCTCGGACAGCGAGTCTGAAAAGTCCACCTGCCCATCGCAATTCGCATCGCCGCACAGCGTAGTCGTAACGTCTTTGGCGATACGATGCGGGCTCGAACCGGTCAATGCGCTCGTCGGAAGCGCGGCGGCGATTGTGAGCGCGGCGGCTATCGCGGCGCGGATTGTCTGTGTTTTCATTGTTGCTTCCTTTCGATTTTTGTTTTGACAGGATTAACAGGATTTACAGGATTGTCTGGTCGTGCAGTATTATCACATGTCATCTACCGCTCGGTGACACGGAGACGGAAGAAGCGGGCTGGCTTGTCCGAGGCGGGGATCGTCGTTTCGCCGTCGGCGTCGAGCGGGTAGGTGGTGGCGCCGGCGCCGGCAAGGTCGTCGGTGGCGAGGATCGAGATGTCGAAGCCCGTGGCCGAGGGGTTGAGCGGCGGGGTGTGGATCACCGCCCTTCCGCTCGCGTCGAA
>CACZAK010000333.1 GCA_902779075.1 uncultured bacterium
TCTGCTCGGCGGCCTTGCGGTTCACGGGGTCCTGCTCGCGTATCTCGCCGCCGTCGTCCGCGCCGATCATGTAGCCGAAGAGCGTCACGTACTTGCGCAGGTCCTTCAAGGCGAACTCGGTGAGCGCGTTGTCCTTTTCGAGGTTGTAGAAACGGAAGCGCTGGAAGTCCGAGACGACTATCGCCCTCGGAAGGGACGATCCGTCAAGATGTTTTTGCCGCAAAGAACGCAAAGAACGCATAGAATCATTCTCTATCTTTGCGTCCTCTGCGTTCTTTGTGGCTAAACCCCTCACGTATGCCATCGCCTGTTCAAACGCCGCGTCGAGATCCTTGCCGCGGGACTTCATCTCGACGAGGATCGTGCCCGGCCAGAAGCAGTCGGCGTAGCCCTGCGAGCCGTCGGCGAACTTCACGCGGTGCTCGAAGGTGGCGACGGTGACGGCGTCCACGCCGAACACGGCGAAGGCCGAGAAGTATATCACAAATCACCGCCGCCGTGCGCAGAAAACGCCGCGCCGAGGGATTGACGAATCGCAGAAGGATGTGCTATCATACCGCCCATCTTCTTTGGGAGACCAACGACGTTGAACGGTAAATCGCAAATGATGCCATTGAGAGGGCAGGAAACGGCATCGGAAACGACGCCGCGTTTGACTGCACACACCCAATCAACAGGAGAAGGAAAGGCAAAAAGAATGGAAACGAAGATGATCCGCGCCGCGATTGCGGCGGCAATCTGTGTGGTGCTTCAGGCAAACGCCGAATCGTCATTTGAACTTCAGCGAGAGGAATTCTCGAAGTACTTCAGGCAGATAACCGGAAAGGACGCCCCGAAGGGGTGTGTCGAGTTTGCAATCGATCCCAAGGTGTCGAAGAGCGGAAGGGATGCGTACAGTATCGTGTCGGGGAATGCGGCGGTCGCGGGGCGACCGCCCTACCGTGGCGACGAACAAGGTAGGGCGGGCAGCCCTCTGCCCGCCGTCACCATTATCGGCTCTAACATGCGAAGCGTGTGGTACGGGCTCTACGACCTTCTCGAACGTCGTGGCGGATGCCACTGGTTCTGGGACGGCGACGTCGTGCCGAAGCGCGAAACCATCGACCTCTCCGGCCTCGACGTCCACGAGGAGGCGCACTTCGAGTACCGCGGCATACGCTACTTCGCGCACCGCGGCCTCACGCGCTTCCAGGCCGAGCACTGGGGACCCGGGGACTGGAAGCGCGAGATCGACTGGACGCTCAAGCGCCGCCTCAACGTGCTGATGCTCCGTATCGGGCAGGACGACCTGTTCCAGCGGACGTTCCCCGACGTGTGCGAATACCCCGATCCCGCGAAGCGACTCCCAGGCGCCGGGACTGGATACAACGACCGCACGCTGTTCTGGAGCCTCCAGTACCGGGGCGAGCTGCGGCGCAGGCTGCAGAAGTACGCCTTCGACCGCGGGCTGATGATGCCGGAGGACTTCGGCACGATGACGCACTGGTATTCGCGCACGCCCGAGGACTTCCTCGACAAGAAGAATCCTCCGTTCCTCCCTCTTTCCAACGGACAGTACGGCGAGCGCAACGGGCAGGTCTGGGACATTCGCGACCCGAAGTGGGCGGACGAATACTGGAAGATGACGAAAGTCGCGGTCGATGCGTACGGCAAGGACGCGCCCGAGCCGCGACTCCTCCACACAATCGGGCTCGGCGAGCGCATGTGCTACACGAACAGGCAGCAGAACTTCGAACTCAAGGTCAAGGCGCTCGACATGTTCCTTGATCGCGCCCACCGCGACTACCCCGACGCAAAGGTATTGCTCGCGGGCTGGGACTTCTACCTCACGTGGAAGCCCGAGGAGGTACGCGCGCTCCTGCCGCGCCTCGACCCGAAGCGCGACATAATCTGGGACTACGAGGCCGACCTCAGGCCAGGGCCCGGACGCGGGCGCAACAATTTCACGCAATGGGGCGTCGTCGGGAAGTTCCCCTACACGTATTCGATCTTCCTCGCGTACGAGGACGGACTCGACGCTCGCGCGGACTACCCGCTCATCGAGGAGCGGCAGAAGATCGTGCAGGACGATCCCGCCTGCGTGGGGTACATCCTCTGGCCGGAGTCGAGCCACACCGACACGCTATGCCTCCGCTTCTTCACGGCGAACGCATGGTCGAATGCGCCAGTCCCGCACGGCGAAGTGCTCAACGAGTTCTGCGCAAGCCGGTACGGCGAACATGCAGAGCTGATGAAGTCCGCCTGGACGGCGGCGCTCCCGGCGTCGCGCCTCCTGACGTGGCTCGGCAATGTCGGGCGGATCCTTCACCTCGGCGGCCTGGAGCCGCGCTGGGACGACAAGAAGGTCGAGGAGTGGACGACGGCCACGAAGGGTGCGGAGCCTGTGTTCGGGATGTTGGCGAAGCTGCCCTGGAAAGACGAGTTCATCCGACGCGACACGATCGACATCGCGCGCATGGTCCTCGACCGGACGATACAGGCGCGCCTATACGCGCTCAGCCGCGACATCGCCAGATGGCGGAATGAAAAGTGTAAAGTTGAAAGTGTAAAGTGTAAAGTGGATGGCGGGAATCTTGTCGCGCAAGCCAACGCAATCGCCGCGCTCACCGATAAGCTCGCCGACCTTCTTGCGCTGCACACCGACTACTCGCTCTGGGAGTCGTACCTCCGCCTCGACGCCGTGGAGAAGATCAAGAACCCCGATTTCACGAAGACTCTTATGGAGAATGCCTCGTGCAACTACTGCCGCAGCCACCAGTACGAGCTTGTGCGCCACTGGTACGCGCCGAGGGTGAAGGCGATGGCCGCAAGACTGAAGGACGCCGTGGAGCGCGGCGACCGCAAGGCCGTGATCCGCACGGACGCCAACGAGGAGAGGCGCGCGGTGAGGGAGCGTCCGCTCGAATCGCTCAGGCCGACCCTGCCGCGCACGGAAGAGAACTTCCGAAAGGTCATGCACGATGTAGAGAAGCTTCTTCAGTAAACAGACAAGTTAGGCAGCGAACAAAAGAATGGCAAACAAACCATAATACCGCCGATATGAACACATCAAGAAGATCATTCCTTCGTCTTTCCGCGCTCGCCGGAACGGCGGCCGCCTTCGGCGGATGCAAGTCGCTCTTCACTGGGGCGGCTGGCGACTACGACCCGTGTCTTACCGTGCTCATGTCTGACGTGCATGTGCGAGGCGGAGAATCCTACCAGCTTGACCGGTTTCGGTCTGCCGTCGCGGAGGTTCTGAGCATGAATCCACTTCCCAGGAATGTTGTGATATGCGGCGATTTGGCTTTCCTGTATGGCCGCAGGGTGGACTATGAGACCTCTGCTCCTCTCCTGAGGCAGCTTTCGGACGCTGGGATCGCCGTCACGATAGGCATGGGCAACCACGACCGGCGCTCCGCGTTCTTCGAGGTGCATCCCGAATATGTTGCCCGCTCCAGAGTGCCCGGCAGAGTGGTGTCCGTCGCGGACATAGGCCATGCCGATCTACTGATGCTCGACACCCTTGCGGGCTCAGATGGACGTGGCGCATCCAATCAGGGGCCTGTCCCAGCTGCCATGTGCGAGGCGGAGCAGGAATGGCTCGCAGCCGAACTTCCAAAGTGGAAGCGCCCGGTGCTCGTGTGTGCCCACCATCCATACGCCGAGATAATGGTGCAGGGCAAGCCAATAATGGATCTGCTGGGAAGGTCGCCGGCGGCGGGCTTCATCTTCGGTCACATTCACCGTTGGGGCAAGGGATGGCAAAAGCAGAAGCGTCGCCGCGTGGTAAAGTGGATGAGCCTTCCATCTACCGGGCATTGGGGCGACATCGGGTATGCGATTCTGCGCACTTCTCCGAAAGGCGCCGAGGCAACGCTACGCCAAAGCGACTTCTTCATCCCCCTTCCGACCAGGGGGAGGCGGCCGGAGATATGGGACGTCATCCTGGCTGAGAACCAGGGGGCGCGTTGTCTGTTCCCGTTCGCATGTGTTGCGCCGCCGCTTGACGGGGAGAGACCGAACATCACGTGAACTGCGATGGGGTCTGATCTCATAGCTGAGGAGAAGGTCAAAGGCTTTTTACTCATCGTGAAATAAGTGGGACTAGAAATGATGATTAGTGGATGTATAGTTTTCCGTGGATTGACGAATCATAGAAGAAGGATAGAATGAACATGAAATCATTGATAACCATGGCCCTGTCCGTTGCGATGCTCGC
>CACZAK010000334.1 GCA_902779075.1 uncultured bacterium
CAGGCGCAAGGCCAAGGCCGCAGTCGCGCGCAAGCTCGCCGTCATCATGCTCGCCATGCTCAAGTCCGGCAAGCCCTATGACGACGGCCACGCCGCGAATAAGGCCGGAGCGGGGAACGCCCCCGTCGCTGCGGAGATCGTCGCGTAGGGGGACACGGCCATGCGGCGAAAGGCTATGATGGGCGCGCTTCGGCCTGACGGCCGCGCGCGCGGGATCAAGGCAATTCTGGGGCTCCGCCCCAGCCCCCGCCGGGGGAACTGAGTTCCCCCGGACCCCCGCAGACAAGGAAGCGACAGGGACACGATCTCGGGAACGACCGCCATAAGGCGCGAAACCCTTCCGAAGACAGCCTACACCCCGTCCCGGTGACTGCGAGTCACTTATTGAGCTACCGAGCTCGACTTCGAAGTGGCAGCCCGAAGACGGATCTCAACAGGCACCCCGGCCCAACGCCGGAATCAAGTGCGGATAGAAACGAGGTGGCAAGGCGTCTAGGATAAGGACATTCGCCCTAGGCGAAAATTCCCTATTGACAAAGCCTCTCATAGAAATATGTGACATACCGCGCACGCGCCTGCCGTCGGCGAGGTGGGCGATGGCGCGCGGACGTGAGACGCGAGACGAGAGACGAGCCGAGACATGAGACGATGAGACATTGGCAAAGCCGCATTGCCTCTTAGTCTCACGTCTTCAGGTCTCCGCTCGCGTCTCACGTCTCGCGTCTCTCGTCAATCTCTGCGCCCCCCGTGCGCAAAACTTCAATTTCCCAAAATCTCGCTTGCGTTGGGCGGGGAATTGTGGCATACTATTTCCGTCTTGCCCGTAAAAAGGCGAGATAACAGATTACCCGCGCGGGTCAGACGGTGAGCAACCGTAATCGTCGCCGCGTTTGGGTCGCGTCAGGGTAAAGCGTTGGAAACTTGACTCTAGCAAGACGCAAAGAAGAAGCACTGCCTTCGTGCAGTTTCGCCTCCTTCCTTGTTTCTTGCAAGGTTCATCCAACGCACCTACCCTGAAGCATTGAGGGAGGTGCTTATGTTTCCACCACCGCCCCGATGTCTGAAAAAGGGAACGACACTTCGCTCTGTTGTCTGTGCCAAGAACGAAATGTGTTGCAATCAGGCGCGGAAGGATAGGATTCGGAAATGAGAAGGATGGTTTGGGCACTCTGTGCGCTCTTCAGTTTTGCGGCCGTTGCCGCGACGCCGACGATTACGGGTGTGACGGCGCAGCAGCGGTATCCGTGGAACGGGAAGGTCGATATCTCGTATACGGTGACTGGCGACATTGCGGCGGAGGCGAAACAGCGAGCGGTGTTCACTTCGTTGAAGGTGACGGCCATCGACAAGGTTGCTAACACGACAAACATTGCGACGCAACTTTCGGGCGACACGGCACTCACCGCTGGTACGCACAAGTTCGTGTGGGACATGAACGCCGAAGGACTTACATTCAAGTCGAGCAATGTGGTGTTCAACGTCTCGTGTGAGACGACGCCTGCGACCTACTGCGTGATCAATCTCTCTGGTGGCGCGAACGCCACAAGCTATCCTGTCACATACTTGGCAGAGCCGCCTAGTGGAGGATTTAACGTTGATGCATACAAGACAACGAAACTTGTATTGCGGCGGATAGAGGCAGGGACATTCATCATGGGCGAGAATCAGAACAATGAATCACATCGCGTTACTATCACCAAATCGTTTTACTGCGGAATCTTCGAAGTAACGCAGAGGCAATATACGCTGGTGACGGGAACTAATCCGTGTGCGTCTACTGAATACGGCCAAGGTAACAACTATCCCGTGCATTATGTCTCCTACGACATGATACGCGGCACTTCAAACGGTGCGAGGTGGCCGTTGTCGTCAGCCGTTGATTCTTCGTCTTTTATGGGCAAATTGCGTGTACGGACAGGATTGGACTTTGACCTCCCTACAGATGCGCAATGGGAGTACGCCTGCCGTGCAGGAACGACAACAACATATAGCTATGGGAATTCAGCGAATGAAAATTACATGTGGTACAGCAGTAATTCCAATTCGAAGTCTCACCCTGTAGGGTCGAAGAATGCGAATCCGTGGGGATTGTATGACATGCACGGAAATGTATGGGAATGGTGCCTTGACTGGTACGGTACTTTGGCGTATGGTACTGATCCCAAGGGACCGTCCACTGGGACAGACAGGGTAAGACATGGTGGTAGCTGTTACAATAATGCGAGCAGTTGCACCACGGCCTACCGGAACAACTACTCCCCGTCGACCGAGAGCTATGGCAGTGGTTTTCGCATAGCCAGAACCTTGACAGAATAATGGGAAATGGCGCAAATGCGAGTGTTAAAGTAAACAGGAGATTCCCAATGAATAAGTTTTTGATGACAAGTTGTTTGTTTGTGGGCACGGCATTGTCAGCTCATGGCGCGACGATGTGTTCGGGCGAGAGTGCGTCCGTGACGCTTGACCTTGCAACAGGCACGCGCGCGATTTCGGCGAGTGAGACAATTCGCTATTCAACAGCGTGGGCGGATGGAGCGGCGGCGGACGCAATGGCGGTTGTTGAGGTGAACGGCGAGACGCTGTCGTCTATGGCTGGTAGCGGGGCAGTCACGTGGACGCCTCAACACAACGGCGACTACACGCTAACACATAAGGTGATGTCCGGCGGAACGCAGGTTGGCGAGACGCTGACGGCGACGTTCTTTGTTGAGCCGGCGAATCCTGTCTTGAATCCGGTAAGCGGTACTACATTCGATTCAACGCTTTCGGTGTCGATGACGTGTCAGACGGAAGGGGCGACGATACACTACACGACTGACGGGAGCGAGCCGACAGCGGAGAGCCCGGTGTACAAGCGTTTCAAGATATCGGGCAAGACCACCGTCAAGGCGGTTGCCGTGAAGAACGGTCTGTTGAGCGAGGTCGTGACGGCAGAGTATGCGCTTGGGCAGTGCGCTGATCCTGTGTTCTCGCTTGCGGATGGATCGGAGTTTGAACATTCGAACCAGAAGGTGTCGATCGCATGGAACAACGACGGCGTGTTGCGCTACACGCTGGACGGGAGCGAGCCGACGGCGGAGAGTCCGATCTACGAAGGGCCGTTCTCGTTCAGCGAGTCGGTCGTGGTGAAGGCCAAGGTGTGCAGCGACGATTTCTTCGACTCGTCCGTCGTGACGGCGAGCCTTACGCGCGTGTGGGTGAACGTGGCGACGCCGGTGGTGGACGCGTCGTCGTCGT
The DNA here is from genome assembly GCA_902779075.1 of uncultured bacterium. The sequence goes on from CACZAK010000334.1 coordinate 3,238, forward strand.
TCACGGGGTCGAAGACGAAGGTGTCGATCTCCTGCGCGACGGAGGGCGCGGTGGTGCGCTACACGCTGAACGGCAACGAGCCGAATTCCCATTCGACGAAGTACACGGGGCCGTTCTACGTGACGGACAGCTGCACGGTGAAGGCGTATGCGGTGATGCCGGACTACCTCAATTCCGAGGTGGCGACGTTCGCGATCGAGAAGGTGTGGGTTATCGGGGATACGATGGGCAAGCCAGATCATGGGTTCACGACAAGCGGCGATGGCGGCGCGGGCTGGACGCGCGTGACGGATGCGATGGCGCCGAACGGCGAGGCGATGAAGTCGGGGGCGATCACGCATGAGCAGAGTTCCGTCCTTTCCACGACGGTGATGGGTCCAGGGACGCTCTCGTTCTCGTGGCGCACGTCGTGCGAGCAGGACGATGAATACGAATGGGACCATGCCGAGCTGGCCGTGGACGGAGTTGTGAAGCTAC
>CACZAK010000335.1 GCA_902779075.1 uncultured bacterium
ATCGACGCCGGCGCTCCCCATCCCGCCGGGAAGGAGAGAGTCCACGGACCTGGGATGTCTCCCAATTGGCCATTGGCAACATTGGTATTGGCAACATTTTCACATTGGCAATATTTTCCGCCAAACACCACGAACACGCTTTCCGCCGACGCGAGCGAAAGCCGCACGGTCGTCGTCGAACTGGTCCGGCGCGTCACATCCGCCGCGCGGCGCGTGCCGGTTACGGGATCCCAGATTTCCGCCGCGCCTGTCGCGCGGAACGTAACCTCGCCCTCGTAGCCGTCGTTGTTGTTCGCCGCGGCGAAATACCAGTCGGAAGAATCGCCGCGCCTGTGGAGCCATTCGACCATTTCCTCGTTCCACTCCTTGCGCCAATCCGAAATTACGCGCCCCTTCGCGTCCGGCCCCACGACGACATCCGGCGCGATGCCCCTGACGACATCCGCGGGCCCGCCGTACTCGATGCGTCCGCCGTCCGCCGCGAGCCGCACCAGCTTCGCCTTGACCTTGTCCGACATCCACCGGGCGTCCGGCGCCCACAGCACCTTCCACGACACGCCCTCCGGCGTCGTGAACAACCCGTCCTTCACGCTGATGCGCGAGAGGAGCGCGTCGGCGTTGACGTAGTCGTAGCGGTAGCCGTGCGGGAACGGATTCGCCTCGCTCGGCTTGTGGTCCACCGCCTCGCCGAGATACCAGAGGATGTCGTTCGCGGGACGGCCCGCCTCAAGCATCGTCTCGCAGCGCGCGGCCCACGCCGTGAACTCCGGCATGTAGCGCCACCACGTCTGCCCGCGCAGAAAAGGAGTGCCGATCGACCATCCGAAGCTCGAACCCGGCTCCTTCCAGTCGGAGCGCGGATTGTGGGTGTAGGTGTGGAACACGAGATGCGTGACGCCCCGCGAAAAGGCGTTGTTGATTACGCCTTTGAGATCTCTCAGATGCTCTCTCCAGTTGAGGCCGACATTCGTACACGCCTCGGCCGCGACGCGCCGCTTGCCATAGACGTGCGCGGCAGACGCGCAGGGCTTGATCGGCTTGAAGTCGGGCTGTCCGCAGTGGTTCTGGCTCCGCGGCGCCCAGAACTCGCACATCGGCGTGTCGCAGTATTTCCAGTAGGCGAGAATGTCGCCGGGAATGACATCGCCGAACGCCGTCTCGTACTGCGTCGTCATGCCGTGTTCGCGGGCGAGAGCGGCCATGCGAGCGTAGTAGTTGTTCTCCACAAGCTCCCCGAGCGTCTGGCGCCAGTCGTGGAGGAAGTCTTCCGTCTTCTCCGGGGAATCGACGATCCACCCGAAAAGCGCGGGCAGTTTCAGATGCGGATCGTATCCGCGCAGCGACCTGAAGTCGGCCTCCAGACTGTCGGACCACGTCTGACGGCGGCATTCCCACGAATCGACGACGAGGCCCTTCAGCAGTCCGCCCGCGAGGGGTCCCTTGGCGAGCCGCCCGAGATAGGCGGCGAAGTTGGCTTCGATTCCGCGCCTGTCGAGCTTGTTGCATTCCCAGCCGGTGCCCTCGCGGGGAGCGGGACCGTTGCGCAACATCATGTTCCGGTGCCCGAAGCGAAGAACCGTCCAGAGTCCGCGCGCGGGCGGCGTCCAGTCGAGCGTCCCGTTTTTGAAATGCGGCGTGACGTCGACGACGGCTTCGCCCCGCACGAAACGGGACGGCAGATAGCCGCACGGATCGTCCGCGCGCATCGAACGGAGCGTGTAGCCGGACTTCCCTTCCCAGTCGTGCAGACGCGCGCCCGTGCGGAACACGACCGGGCCTTTCTTCAGAAAGTCCCGGGCGATGGCGTATTTATACCGCACCGAGATCATCCACTCGTTCGTCGCCTGCGTCTCGCCGAGCGCCAGCGTGATGCCCGGATAATCCTGCCAGTTGCTTTGCGGCATCGCGATTTCGTCGCCGTCGTTGACGCGGACCGATAAAGCGATGTGGTACGACCATCCCGGATTCATGCTCTTGGGCGACGGAATCGTGACCGACCGGAACGCGATCGGCTTTCCAAACCTGTAGACCAGACGAAGAACGCCGTCCTTGTCGGATTGTTCGTCCGGCGTACTCCGCGCGAACACCTCCGCCGCGTCCCCCTCCGGCGTCGGGAACGCCAGCACGCAGATTTCGCGGTAGTCCTGGTTGCGGTCGTTCATCTTCACGTCCGGGGGATCGGGAAGCCTGGCCGACACTCTTCCGCCGCCTTGGACGTCGATGCGCGAATAGACGAGCTCTCGCATGGCGTTCGACGGCGCGATCCACGGGCCGCCGCTCATCGACCATCCCGGGCAGTTCTGCATCTTGAAGGAGAGCCCCCGCTTCGCGCAGCCCTCGGCGGCATGGCGTATCATGTCGTCCCAGTCTGCGCTAAGGCACTTGATCTGCGGCTCCACGCCGGGCCACTTGCGGTTGCCGATCTGCCCGTGGAAGAGCTGGATGCCCGAGATGCCCGCATCGCGCAATGCGTCGAGGTCGGCGTCGAGCCCCGGTTTCGCCACGTTCCCGCCGATCAGGTGGAACCACGTCTCGGGACGATGCGCCTTCGCCGGATTCTCGAACGCGGAAAATTCGACCGCCGCCGACAGGACGGACGTCATTCCAACCGCAACCGCCGCGCAAAGTGATTTTACGTTCATTTAGACTTAAAATCCCCCGCCCTTATAGAGAGGGGCGGGGGATTTTCCAATTTGCCCGCTACTTGACGATCAGCATGAAACCCTTGCTCTTCTTGGTCTCCAGCGCAAACTTCACGCCGTCGACGACGACAAGCCTCGTCTTCAGCCTCGACGGCACCGTGTACGCACTGTCGCCGCCGACAAGCTGCACCTTGTCCGCGAAGTCGACCGGCAATGCGCTTTCCGCCACGAGCAGAACGTTCGTGGCGTCGGCCATCGGCAATTCCGATCCGTCGCCCTCGACGGCGAGAGTCACCGTCGCGCCGGACGAATACTCTATTCCGCCGATGGCAACCGGCGTCCCCGCCGCGCCGTTCGCGAACGTCGCGCCGACGAGGTTGAGCGTACCCGCGTTCACCGCTACCTTGCCGGTCGTCCAGCCGGGGACTTTCATCGTTCCCGCGCCGATCTTCTTCAGCGTATAGCCGCCGTTCGCAAAGCCGATCTTCTTCGGCACGGTGAACGTCGCACCGCTTGAAACGTCAACAGTGCTGCTGTCGCCCGACACATAGAAGCCGCGGTTCTCGCCGAGCGCCGTGTCGCCCTGGATATGCAGGTACGCGCCGCTGATCTCGAGGCCCTTCTCCTTGAACGTCGCAGGATTGCCGCCGATGTTCTCGCTGGACGACACGTACAGGTGCATGTACTTATTCGCGTCTGTTCCCGATTTATAAATGGAGACGGAACCCGTGAACCCGCTGTTGTCGCCTGTCACGACAATCTGTCCGGACTTATCGGCGGTCGACGGTTTATGCGTGTACCGAATCGCCCCCGAACCCGTCATGATCATCGCATTCGTCTGCATCTGGTTCGAATTATATGCAAACGTGTCGAATATCGCCGGTGCCGAGTCCGATGCGTCAATCCGCGCCGAACCGCTGACCCGCCGGGGTTTGCGGAAGTTGGTTGCTTTGTTTCTGGCAAGATCGAGATAAATTTTGGACGAATCTTTCATCACGAGATTCGGAATCGTCGTGTGTATCCACATGACTTGGATGGTGCCGTAGAGCGTCACGGTGGAATCGGTTCCAGGCATTTTCAGCCTTGTAGTTGCCGTCATTGTTACCGGTCTTGACGAACGTCCAGCGCTCGGCGACGGTCATGACAAGGTTGCCGTTCTTATCTACGGAATACGAGTCCGCCTTTCCGTCGGGCAGCGTAAACGCACCCGCATTGACGACGGTCAGGAACGAATCGATGTTGTCGGGAAGCGAAATGGCGGAAAGGATCGTATAGCGCCCAACGGCCAGCTCCGAACCGTCGCCGGACAGCACGACACGCAGATTGGTGCCGTTGGATACTGAAAGCGAGCCGATGGAGACCGGCGTCACGGTTCCGTTCGCCACACTTGCGCCGGTGATCTCGAGTGTTCCCGATGCAAGAGAGACCGCACCGTCCGCCGACCAGCCGGGGAGCGACATCGTTCCCGCGCCGGACTTCGTCAGCGTATAGCCGCCGTCCGCAAAGCCGATCTCCGTCGGCACGGTGAACGTCGCGCCGCTTGAAACGTCAACCGTGCTGCTGTCGCCCGACACATAGAAGCCGCGGTTCTCGCCGAGCGCCGTGTCGCCCTGGATATGCAGATACGCGCCGTTGATCTCGAGGCCCTTCTCCTTGAACGTCGCGGGGTTGCCGCCGATGTTCTCGCTGGACGACACGTACAGATGCATGTTCTTGTTCGCGGCTGTTCCCGATTTCAGAATGGAGACGGAACCCGTGAACCCGCTGTTGTCGCCTGTCACGACAATCTGTCCGTGCATACCGCTGTCGCGCGGCGTATGCGTGTACCGAATCGCCCCCGAACCCGTCATGATCATCGCATTCGTCTGCATCTGGTTCGCGTAATATCCCCACGTGTCGAATATCGCCGGTGCCGAGTCCGATGCGTCAATCCGCGCCGAACCGCTGACCCGCCGGGGTTTGCGGAAGTTGGTTGCGGCGTTTCTGGCAAGATGGAGATAAATTTTGGACGAATCTTTCATCACGAGATTCGGAATCGTCGTGTGTATCCACATGACTTGGATGGTGCCGTAGAGCGTCACGGTGGAATCGGTTCTCGTCGGTACCGCCGTAATTCATGTTAAAAGTGTAGCCATTTGGAATAATGTAGTCGATCTGCTCGGCGGATGTTTCGGCCGTCCATGTTCTGGAAACTCCGTCGGAATCCTTCCAAGCGTTCGAATAAGCGTAGTTGCCGTCATTGTTACCGGTCTTGACGAACGTCCAGCGCTCGGCGACGGGCTCGGCGAACGCCGGCGCCGCGACGCAGAGCGCGACCACGGCAAGCGCGAAACATTTGCGGACGCGACGGAGCGCCCCCCTCCCGATTGCGGCGCCGCTCATTGCGCCACCTCCGTTGCGGAGAGAAGACGATAACTTACCCCCCCCCCATGATTTTCTTCGTATTTTGCGAGTTATGCATTTTTGTTTCTCCTTGTTTCAGTTGTGCTTGCTTCTTTGCCGCCGTACCGCACGGCGGCGAAATCCACGAGATTGCGCGTCTTGGAATCGAACGAAAGACCGATGAGCCAGATCGGACGTCCGTCGGCGAGGTACGGCTCGGCGTAGCCCTTCCCGTCGTTCTTGGCGGAAAACGATTTTATGGCGCAGCCGAAGTTCTCGGCCGCCGACAGTTTCTCGTCGCAGACATATCCGGCATCCTGGAGTCGCATCTTTACATGGTTCTCAAGAGCCCGTGCATATTCCTCAAGGCTCGTCGTCGTCACGTCGTTGAACTCGAAGTGGATGATCGGGTACGTCTCGTTCCAGTTCCAGTCCGTCTTCTCCGCGATGAACAGCCCATCAAAAAGCTCCCGCCGTCCGGAGAAGAGCGCCTTCAGAACCGACAGCGTGAGCGACTTCCCGAACCGGCGCGGACGCGACATGAAGAAAAGTCTCGACCCGGGCTGGGAAACAAGGCGATGGACATATTCCGTCTTGTCGACGTATATGCAGTTCTCTCTCCTGAGCCGGGGAAAGTCGTTCGTGTCTGCGGCTATGGGTTTCATCGGGCAATATTATACCACAAATTCCGCCGCCGCCTCAAAAATCAGGGCCGATCCAAAAGAATCCCCGCCCCCTTCGCCGGTTGCTCCCCGGCGGCCTTGCGCGCGAAGCCTTCCCGCACCGCCGTCGTCACGGACTTCGCGCGACGGTAGCCGTCGTAGAGTCCGGCCATGTTCTCGGCGAGCAGCTTAGTCCGGATGTTGGAGCCGTCGCGGTGGTAGGTGCGCGCGTCGGCGAAGTGCCAGAACGTGAGGCCGGCCATCTCGGGATCGGCGAAGATACGGTCGAGCACGTCCTTGTCGTAGGAGAGCTGGAACTCCTCCGTGCCCTGTCCCGCCGCCGGGTCATGGTAGCCGTAGATTGCGACGGTGCCCATCTCCGAGACGATAATCGGCTTCTCGGGATAGAGCTTGCGGTAGCGCGCGACGATCTTCGTGACGGCATTGTCGATGAGCTTCTTCTGGTTCTCGAACGTGCCGACGTTGGTCCCGATCCAGCCGGGGTAGGTATTGAACGAGACGATGTCCGTGTTCGCGTTCGAGATGTCGTCCATGTTGCGGTTGCAGGCGAACGTGACGAGACGGCCGGAGTCCTGCGCGCGGATCGCCTCGATGAGCGCGTTGTTCATCTTCTTGCCCGCCTTCGTCTGCGAGTCGTTCTCGTTCTGGAAGGCGAAGATGATCACGGACGGGTGGTTGAAGCTCGCGCGCACCATCGTGCGCGTCTGCTCCACCTGGAGCCGGAAGTACGCGGGGTCGGACATCTGCTTGGCGGTGTTGCCCCATCCGAGCGACTCCTCCCACACGAGGACGCCCATCTCGTCGCAGTAGTCGAGGAACCGCTGGCTCTGCTGGTAGTGGCAGCCGCGGAAGAAGTTGCCGTTG
>CACZAK010000336.1 GCA_902779075.1 uncultured bacterium
CCTGTCTGCAAGTCGCGGAGGGCGTCGTTTCCTTCGACGTCGATGCGACGCTTGTGCGCCCCCTTTCGGTCGATGGCGGTTCTGTTGCGGTCGCATCTGGCACAACACTTGACACCTCCTCGATAGAAGACGCAGATATCTCCATCGGCAGTCTGACCGTCGACGCCGCCGCTGCGGCCAACCCTACAATCACGAAGTTCCGCCCGGCGGCGAAAGGCAAGCTGTATCTGACGAATGTTTCGGGTGAACTTGCGTCGAACTACACTGTGCCGATCACCCTGACGACTGTCGTCAATGCGGAGAATTTCGCGTCGTGGAAGGTCTACGTGAACGGCGCGGAGGTGCGCGGATTCGTTCCGGTGTATGAAAATGGCGTACTCAAGGCCAAGTTCAAACACGGTCTAGCCGCCTTCGTTCGGTAGAATAGAGCCCAGTGTTGCTGGTTGGAAAACAAGGAAGGGAGATACATGATGAAGAGATTGCTGTCCATGGCGGCAATTGCCGTTGCCGTTGCGGCTTCCGGCACCGAGCTAAAGGATCTTAAACTCAAGGCGAAAACGGACAAGGCCAACCCGATCGACTACAAGGTCGGCGAGACGATCCGGTTTGATTTTTTCCTTGACGGCGTCGCGGAACTGCCCTCCGAGGCGAAGGAACCTCTTTACGTCATTTGGAAGCGTGAAGGCGATGACGGCATCACGGTCGTCGGCACGAACGGGATTTCGCTCGCGAAGGGCTGTTCGATGGAGACGAGTTTGTCCGTTCCGGGCATAATCCGCGTCGATGCGCAGCTTGTCGGCAATGACTACAAGATGTTCGATTCAGTCCAGCGCACCCGAAATGACAAGGGCATAGGGGTTCGCGGCGGCGCCGGCGCGGAAACGGAGAAAATGAAACTCTCCACGAAGGAGCCGGAAGACTTCGACGCCTTTTGGGCGGAGGCGAAAGCGAAGCTCGCGACGATTCCGGTCAAGGCCAAGCGCATAGAGGCGACGCCCGACAAGCTCAAGGGAAGGATAAAGGTATACGCGGTCGAGATCGACTGTTTCGGACCAAGGCCTGCCACCGGCTGGCTGTTTATCCCCGAGAACGCGAAGGAGAGGTCTCTTCCCGCCTGCGCACAGTTCGACGGCTACAACGGCAACGAGTTCAAGGTGCCGCAGGTCCCCGAATGGATACCGACAAACCGCATCACGCTTTGCATCAACGCCCACGGGTACGAGATGGTCGGACACGACGAGCAGTACTACAAGGACTACGGCAACAAGGTCAACGGAGTGGTCCCAGGCGCGCCGAAACGCCGTCCATACGCGCTTGAGCCGTCCGAATACGACAATCCGAGGGAGGCGTACTTCTACTTCATGGCGATGCGTGTCATGCGCGCGTTCGACTACTTGAAGACGCTTCCGGAGTGGGACGGGAGGAACCTTGAGGCCTCCGGAGGCAGCCAGGGCGGACTGCAGACCATGTGGGCGGCCGGCCTTGTCGACGGCCTGACAGCTGCGCGTCCGGAGGTCACCTGGGGCTGCGACCTCGGAAACTCGCTCCGCGAGGGCGGTCCGCTCATCTCCAATACGTGGGGCATTCCGCATGCCGACGGGGCGTTCTACTTCGATGCCGCGCTTCACGCGAAGCGTGTTCCCGCGACTTGCAAAGTGGAGATAACGCGCCTGGGACTTGGCGACTTGGCGTGTCCGCCGCGCGGAGTCCTCTTGAGCTACTACAACATGAAGTGCCCCGTTTCTGCCAAGCTCGTGCAGGGTTCGACCCACGGCTACGTGCCGCCCGCTCCCAACCAGACGTTCACGATATCCAAGTTGGCAACATTCACCACGGCTTTCGCCGCGCCGGCTGCCGCCGGAGAGACGTTCCCCGTCGAGGGGAAAATGCTCGTGGGCGTGAACTTCTGGGGCTCGAAGTCGGGCATCAGGATGTGGCGCGCAGACGAGTGGGACGAAGCGTCCATCGAAAAAGACATAGCCGCACTTGCGGCGAACGGCATCGAGCTGATGCGTGTCTTTCCGACCTGGAGCGAGTTTCAGCCGATTCGGCAGGAGAAGAAGTATCAGGGGGCGCCGGCCCTCATTCTGCGCGACGGCACCGACGAGGAGATTTACGATCCGCTCTGGCTCGATCCCGGTGCTGTGGCGCGGTTCGAGAAGTTCTGCGAGATCGCCGAGCGGCACAACGTGAAGCTCATGGTTTCACTCATAACCGGTTGGATGTCCGGGACGCTCTTTGCGCCGCGCATCGTCGAAAACAAAAATCTTATTACAGATCCTGAAGCCGTTATGTGGGAAGGACGCTTCGCCCGCGCGTTCGTCCGGCGCATGAAGGGCAAGAAGGCAATCGTCGCCTGGTGCCTCGGCAACGAGTCCAACTGCATGGGTGCGGCTGACAGTCGCGCGCAGGCGTGGATGTGGCTCAATACGATTTCGTCCGCGATCCGCATGGAGGATCCATCGCGTCCTGTCGTCTCCGGGATGCATAGCCAGACTTCGGACGGCTTTGGCCCGCAGCGCGGCGACTACAACAAGTGGACGCTGCAGATGCAGGGGGAGCTTCTCGACTTCCTCACCCCCCATCCCTATCCTGCCGCATTCCGCATCGAGGCCAACAGGGGCCCGTTCAACTGCTTCCGCAACGCGCTTCATCCGGTGTCGCAGTGCCTGTTCTACTCCGCGGTTTCGGGGAAACCCTCTTTCCCGCAGGAGATCGGCAGCCTCGGCCCGCGCATGTCGCCGGACTGGATGAGCGCCAAGGGCATGCGCCAGCAGATGTTCACTTGCTGGGCGCACGGACTCGGTGCGTACCTCTGGTGGTGCGCGTTCATGCAGACGCATCTCGACTATGCGCCGTATACGGCGTGTCATATGGAGCCGGAGCTGGGGCTTCTCCATGCGGACGAAAACCGCACGCCCAAGCCGATGGCGAAGGAGCTCAAGGCGTTTCGCGATTTCCGCGATTCTCTGCCGTTCGACGTCCTGCCCAAGTACAAGACCGACGCCGTATGCCTCGTTTCCGAGCGCGAAGATTTCTACCATCAGACGTTCGGCGCGTTCATGCTTTCAAAGGCAGCGGGCTTCGATCTGGAGTTCGTCGGCGCCGATTCGCGCGAACTGCCGGACGCGAACTTCTACATTCTCCCGTCCGGTAAGGGCTGGGGAACGTATTCGCGCAAGACGTGGGACGAACTTGTCGCGCGCGTGAAGAAGGGCGCGACGCTGCTCGTTTCGCGCGGATTCGAAACGGGCTACATCGACTGGCTGGACATCACGGGGCTTGAGCAGACGACTTACCACAAGTGGCGGAAGGAGTCGTTCGAGTTCGATGGGCGGAGAATGTCGTTCGCAGATTCCTACACAGCCGAGCAGAAGCCCATTGACTGCGAAGTGGTGGAGAAGGATTCCTCCGGCAATGTCGTCGTGAGCATCAAGCATCTCGGGAAGGGCAAGGTGATCGTCGTCAATTTCGCGCTTGAGAAGTGCATCGTCGAGCAGGAAAGCGAAGTCGTGGACAACGGCTTTTCCAACGAACTGTGGCGCATCTACGCATACGCCGCGCGCGAGGCGGGCGTGAAGCGCCGTGTCGCGAAGGACGATCCACGCCTTGTCGTCACCGAACATCCCCGCAAGGACGGCACAACGCTTGTCGTTGCGGTGAACACGCACGACAAGCCGGTCGCGTT
>CACZAK010000337.1 GCA_902779075.1 uncultured bacterium
CATGGGCGACCTTCGCCCGTCGTCCCCGCGTCGTCTCGACCTTCGGTCCGCGTCAGATGCCCGCGTCACGAAAACCTGCCTACGCAGGACACGAAATGAAAGATCGGGAGGGGTGGATTTCGTCCGCACCGTAATCTCAGGTGGAACCATCTTCTCGCGCACACCAGTATGAATTTATGCTAAAATATGAGGGCTCAACAAAAGGAGTGAAGCGATATGCCATCGGTCGTCGACTATGAAAAGGTAAAAACATCATTCCCCGACATATTTAATTATGTGTCTGGGATGAAAGGAGTTGTTACCGTAACGTATGAGGGAAAGGCGGCCGTTAGGATTTCGCCGGTAAAAGTATTTCGTACCACCGAACCACAGCCAGAACTTGCTGGACAGATAAATTGCGACCTGTTTGCTGATGAATCATCCGATTGGGAGAACGCCTAGCATGTCCGCCATTTTGCTCGACACCTGTGCTTTGCTTTGGCTTGGCTTTGGTGATCGCAGACTCTCGTTGGATGCGCGTTCGGTCATCGAAGAAACCGACACTGTCTACGTCTCGCCAATTTCCCTATGGGAGATAGCAAACAAACGCAGTACGGGCGGATTGACGCTTCATTTGCCCACTCGGGAGTGGTTTGCAAAAGTGTGTGAATGGCATAAACTTTCGCTATTGCCATTGTCCGGGGAGACCATGATCAGGGCAGGAGAACTGCCTAGACATCACAAGGATCCGGCGGACAGAATCATAATCGCCGCCGCGTTAGATGCGAATTTAGTTGTCGTCACTGGTGATCGTCGATTTCCTGAATACGGTGTAACGACGATTTGTTAGCGTCAAAGTTTAGAGCCCGATTGGGTACAAGACCCTTGCTGCAATTTCGTGCAGCCCACGTAATGGGCGGTTCGTGGTCGCGCGTCAGCGCCTCTCCACCTCTACACGGCTAAAACCTCTCAACTCTGCTCGGTTGAACGCGCAACTCATAACCACGAAATACACGAAATACACGAAAAATGGGGGGTGGAGAGGGGGGTGGAGAGGGCGATTTGTACCTGTTTTGACCTGATCTTGCAGTTTGCACTTGCGCGTTGAGGGGAAAATATGATATAGTGCAATCAAACATCGGGAGTGAGAGGAGAGTAGTATCCCTCGTGTAACAAAAAAGAAAGGAAAGAGATGAAAGTGTCTATGCGTTTGCAACGTTCTATCCTTCGTGGCATATTCGCCGCGCTCGCCGCGCTCGCGTGCGCGCCGTTCGCGCAAGCCGCCGACTTCTACGTCGCCATGCCCGCGCCCGACGGCATCGGTGACGATTCCAACTCCGGCACATCTGCCGCGCCGTTCGCCACAATTGGCGCGGCAATCACTGCCGCAGGCGGGAGCGCCGCCACGATTTATATCGCGGACGGCGAATACACGCTTTCGGCTGCGCTTACTCTTGCTGCCCCGATAGTCATCATCGGCAATACGACGAATCCAGAGCAGGTCATCATCAACAACAATTCTGCGCAACACTTGGCGTTCAGCATTACCGATGCCTCGGCCGCAATCAAGGGCGTTAAGATTACCGGCACTGGCACGAAGGGTGGTAATGGCGGGCATATCAGCATGACCGCAGGGCTTCTTGAGGACTGCATCATCTTCAATGGAGGGGGTAAATCTGCCAATTTCAAGGGCGGAAACGTCTATATGACGGGCGGACGCCTTCGCCGCTGCTGGATAATTGACGGCAAATCGACTTACAATCAGTGGTCGGGATTTGGGGGAAACATCTACGCCAGTGGCGGCGTTGTCGAGAACTGTCTTATCAAGGGTGGGGATGGCGGTCATGGCTCAGGCATCTACGCCGACGGCGCGGTTAACGTAGTCAACTGCACTTTCGTGGGGCAAAAGCAGACAGTGACAGCGGGCGGCGAGGCGGTTTACGCGAACAACTCGAATGCCCGTATTGTCAACTGTGCCATCTACGGAAACGGCGGAACGCCGCAATACGAGTGGGGCAACAAGAATGCATCCTGTTTCATAAACTGCGCTGTTGCGGCATCCGCCGCGAGCGGATTCACCGGCACTGGATGCACCGCGACGCTCACGGCTGGCGACTTCGTGGACTATGACGGCGGCGACTATCATTCCTCGGCGTCGGTGAACCTCATGGACAAGGGCGTCGACCCTTCGTCGTATGCCTCCGATCTTTCCTCGACCGACCTCGACGGCCAGCCGCGCTTCTCGCCTGATGACGGAACGATCGACATCGGTTGCTATGAATACCAGCAGACAGGCGTTGTTCTTATGGGGTCAATCTTGCCGAAGCGTCACTTTCAAGGTGATCCTGTGACATGCGTTGCGTCGCAGATGGGCGCATCGGGCAGTGTCGTTTTCAAATGGGATTTTGATGACGGAACGCCTGTTATCACGAGCGAGGATTCCATCCCCTACACATACACGCGAATTGGAATCCACACGAATACCCTCTACCTTTCGACGGATGGTGGCATCACTTGGTGCGCGACCAATGCGCTCGAAGCATACGTGTCTACTGTCGTGCCGACGAACATCTATGTGAAGGAGACTAACGACGGTGCGGCCTATCCCTACGATAGTGATGCGACGGCGACTACAAACATTGTTGACGCCTGTGCGCTTGCTTGTCTCGCGACCGACCAAGGGCGCGGCACTGTTTGCACCGTCCACGTCGCGGATGGAAACTACACCCTTGCCGCTGACATTCCTCTGGTAAATCCCACGGTCATTGTTGGCAATACGACGAATCCAGATCAGGTCATCATCAACAACAATTCTGCGCAACACTTGGCATTCAGCATTACGGATGCCTCGGCCGCAATCAAGGGCGTCACGATTACCGGCACCGGCGCGAAGGGTGGTAATGGCGGGCATATCAGCATGACCGCAGGGCTTCTTGAGGACTGCATCATCTTCAATGGAGGGGGTCGTATTGCCAACTTCTACGGTGGTAACGTCTATATGACGGGCGGCCGCCTCCGCCGTTGTGTGATTGCAGACGGCAAATCGACCTATACTGAATGGACGGGGCATGGCGGAAACATCTACGCGACTGGCGGCGTTGTCGAGAACTGTCTTATCAAGGGTGGGGATGGCGGTCATGGCTCAGGCATCTACGCCGACGGCGCGGTTAAAGTAGTCAACTGCACTTTCGTTGGGCAAAAGCAGACAGTGACAGCGGGCGGCGAGGCGGTTTACGCGAACAACGCAAATGCTCGCATTGTCAATTGTGCATTCTACGATAACGGCGGAACTGCGCAGTATGAGTGGGGAAATGCGAACGCCGGATGCTTCACGAATTGCGCGTTCTCCGTTGACGCGGCGTATTCGGGCACGGCCTCTACTGTGCTGAACCTCACAGCTGACGATTTCAAGGACTACGCGAACGGCGACTACACGCCGGCGAAGAATGGTGCGCTCGTGAATGCAGGAACGAAGTGGGACGCCTACCTTGGCTATGGCGCGACCTCTGAAACAGACCTTGCGGGTGCTGCTCGTCTTAGTGGGAAGTTCCTCGACATCGGCTGCTACGAGATTGCCTCCAGCGTTGGCCTCTCGATCTTCGTGCGGTAGCGGGTGAGACTGAGTTGGAGTCTTGAGTTGGAATTGGAGAGTGGAAGTTGCCCATTCTCCAATACAAAAGAGAGGTGTGTACCATGACGC
>CACZAK010000338.1 GCA_902779075.1 uncultured bacterium
CGAAACGGGCCAGAACGTCGCCCCGACGTCCCGGCCCGATGGGCTTTGCATGTACGCTACGCCCTACCCGTGCGAAGAATTAGGGATTTGTAATCCGTGGCAGACGGAACCGACGGCGTAGCGTCGCCGGATGGCACAACGCGGTAGCGGGCGTAGCCGAAGCCGGGCACAGAGGCGAGGAAATGGACGTCCTGACCGCTCTGCTGGCAGGGAACCGCCGTGCCGACGGCGTCAAGAACCTGTACCGACGCGTCCTGGGACGAAACGGCGGCGATTGCGGTGCGCGGTTGCGCAAACGTGTTGAAGAGCACAATGTCGCCAGCCTTGCCTGAAACGTCGGACGCAAGCGTCTCCAGTCCGGCGGCGAGCGTTTCGTCGCCGATTTTGCACGCCTTCGCGGTAGCGCCGCACCACCTCGTCCTTGCGCTCCGGACACGCCTCCAGGAACTCCATCAGGTTGAGCGTCTGCTCCATCTCGAACATGAACGCAGGGGCTTTATCCATCATTTCAAGCGCGGGCTTGATGATCTTCTCGATTCGGTCCTTGCGGCAGTAGTCGGGGGTGTCCATCCACGCGATGTCCTGGTGCGAGGACTGTATCATGCAGATCTCGCCGTTCGCGAAGTAGCCCCAGTCGCCGTCGATGGGCGCGGCCGTGCGGAACGACGCCGCGACGCGTCCGTCCTGAATCACGTCCAAACGGCTTTCGCCGCCCACGAGCGGCAGCCATGCGCAGAGGGTCTTCGGCGTAGGCCCCGCCTCGCAGACGAGGGGTTTCCCGTCGAGCGCGATCGACACGGGCCCTTCCGGCACCGTTGAGAGCGTGATCAGCGAACGCACCTCCAGCCGGCCGTTGCGCTTTTCATAGCGCAGGGGCTTGTCCGGCACCACGTTCTCGATAATGTTCGTCGCCGCAAGCGACGGAAACGCCGCGAACAGCGCCGCCACGCAAACGAATAGAAGACGTTGCATGCTTCCCATTTTCACTTCTCCAAATAAGCCTTAAGGATGATGGATTCAAGATCGTCATTCGTCATTCGCGACGAGATCGCCCACGAGCATGATCTTCGCAGGCCAGAACTTGGTGCCCTGGTATTTCGGCTTGGCGAGCTCAACGGCGGGGTTCTTCAGGCGGAACGCGACGGGCTGGCGTGAGGGCTGGTCTTTGTCGACAGTGATCTCCACCGTGTGTACGCCGTCGGCACCGTTGAACACGCTGAGCGTGGCAATGCGGTGGTAGGTGCAGTAGCTGTCGAAGCGAGCGACGGGGGAAGCGGATTTCTTGCCGTCCACCGTGATCCACACCTGGCCGCCGTCGGGTCCGAGCAGGTCGTAGATCTGACAGCAGGTGCCGCGGAACGTGAAGCGGAGCGTCGCGCCGGGAGAGCCCGAGTACCACATCTCGCCCATGCGATTCGAGAAAGCACGCACCTTGCCATCTGAGGGTGGGAGCTTCTTCCAGTTGCCGGTGAGCATGGAGGGCTTGATGTCCACCATTTTCGCCGCCTCCAGGTTGTCGGCGACGAACGGCGTGCGCAGAGCGGCGGCGTGGTCGGCGGGCGGCATGTCCTTCATCTGCGTGAAACCGTTGGCGACCGAAGCGAGGTAGAGGCGGTGCCCGGCGAGCGCGGGGTGTACGCCATCCTTCGCGAAGAGCGTCTTGCCTGTGCCGTTGCGGAAATCCTTTCCGCTCATCACGAGCGTGCCGGCCTTGACGGCGTCGATCACGCGCGGGCCAAAGCAGATGGACGGGATACCGTAGTGGTCGGCGAGCTGCTCCATGGCGCTCGCGGCGCGGTTGCATTTTCCGGCGAGGTAGTCCTGCTTCATGGCTTCGGTGATCGTGTAGGCGAATACGATGTCGGTAGCGGGGTCCTTCTTCCACGTCTGGCGCACGATGCCCTCCATAGAACGCCAGATGTCCTCAGGGGCCGCTCTGCTGTCGTTAGTGGCGAACTCCACGAAGAGGAGGTCGGGGTTGTGGCGGAGCGCGTCGTACGCCACGCGGAACGCGCCGAGATTCGATCCGGTGCCGCCGATGGAGGCGTGGATTTCCTTGAACTTCGCCTGCGGGTAGGTGGTGCGGAGCCAGTCCGTTGTGAGATTGCGCCAGCCGTTCATCGCGGTGATGGAGCCGCCAAGGTAGGCTACCCTCACCTCCTTGCCGGCCTTGACCTTCTCCATGAAGTGTCCCACGCCCGCGCGCACGCGCACTTCCTGCGCCGTGACGGGACCCGTGTAGACGGGATCTGCGAATGCGCCGATGGCAAGCATGGCCGCAACGATGCCAGTGGTAAAAATAGTAACCCTTTTCATGGAGTTTTCAACCTTTCTGTTGGTGTATTTTCAGAGAAAAGAAAATCCGGAATGTAGAGATGATGAATCGATCCATTGATCATGACTTTACACTTTAACTTCTATTGTCGCATCAGTTCGAGCATATTCTTGTCAACTTTGCGACCCATGACCTCTATGTACTCCGCGTCGGGACGGCCGGAATCGACGAAGCCGAACGGCCCGTCGTAATCCCAGATAGCCCAGCCGTAGCCGCGCGAGCGCCACTTCGCCATGTTGCTCGCCATGAACTTCAGCGCGGATTCGTGGGACACGCCGCAGGCTACGCAGCCAAACTCGCCGATCATCACGGGATAGTCCTTCGGAACGCAATCCTGCAGCGAGAATTCCTTCGCCTGCTTCTCCTGTACCCAGAGCATGTCCTTGTCGTCCGGCCCCTTCGGCCAGCGCGGTACGGGCCCGCTGGCCGAGCCGCGGAATCCGTAATGCGTGAACTGGTGCGGCTGGTAACCCCGGAAACACTGTCCCGTGAGCGGCACGCTGAAGAAATGCTTCACGGGGACCTTGCCTGTATTTTTTCCGTCCAACCAGACGAACCGGCCGGGGTCTACCTTGTGGATTTCTTCGACCGTTTCGCCGAACACCTTGATGAACTCCTTCTCGTTGAAACCCACCGATTCGTTCACGAGGTTGAACGTCAGCTCCGAATTGGGGATACCCCTGTAACGGCGCGCGAATTCGTGCCAGATGCGCTTGAACGCCTCTTGCGCCTTGGAATTGTTCTTCAGCGTGATGACGACATCCTGATAGTAGTAGCGGTAGCCGGGCGCACGATAGAGGCAGAGCATGATGTGGACCTTGTGCTTGCGCCCGTACTCTATGGCGTTGTCAACCTTTTCTAGGCCATCCTCAAGCCAGTGCTCCCAGTCGTCCGCCGACAGGAAGAACCGGTAGTCGATGGGAAGGCGCGCGAAGTTGAGTCCGCATTTCTCAAGAAGCTCAAGCTCCACCTCCTCGATGTAACGCCCCGGTGCGATGGGATCGGACACATTCCATGGCGGAAGGAGCATGGATATGATATTCGCACCGCGCCACGTGCCGTATGCTGGAATTTCCGGCGGCGTGTCACCGTCGGCGAGGCGGCGCGTCAGGATTCTCTGCGCCTTGCCGCCCTCTGCCACCGCGAACTGCGTGGGGCGCGTGAGCGTGAGATAGTCGGCGCGGATGCGGTCCGGCGAAAGCGCCGCCTTGGAGAGACGCACCTCGTCGATGTAGCCGCAGAAGAAGCACTCATGGCCCTGCGGTTCAAGACGGACGGCGTCGCCGTAGTGCCC
>CACZAK010000339.1 GCA_902779075.1 uncultured bacterium
TACTTGTCTGAGTTTCGGCGTTTCCATGCCGAAATTATATCATCGTTTCGCTCCCAAGACACCGTTGAGTGTTCAACTTATTTTTGAGCAATGACTTAGCATTTTTTTCTTTGCCGTCAAGTGGGAAAATGTGGGGCGCGACTGCCGGCCCGCCGCGCATTCATTTGACGACGATTCGCCAGCTGCGGGCGGGAAGGACGCCGGCGGCGCGCCAGTCGGCGTCCGCCGTGAGCGTGATGTTGTTCGCGATGGTGGTGTCGGCAAACGACGGCAACACCGCCGCCATGCACACGACCGCAATAAGCGCGGCGATCCTGCCGCACATCGGCTTTCTCTTTTGCACCGTCTTCATACCTTTTTCCTCTCTCTTAATGGTCAATGCCTTTGGCCAGGAATACAAAACCTGTTTTTGATGCGGGCATGTGCTAGACCCTAGTGGTCTAGTGTAAGACAGCCGCCTTTACATATTGCCCGTGATCGCCACGCAAGAGCCCTGCGAAAGACAGGTCTTCGTCTAAATCCGGCCAATGAAGCCCATCCTCATCAACTTCTACGTTACACAACTGTGCCGCCGTTGCACGTTCAAGTCGCCAATTTCCCGTTATGGGAAAAGAAAACGCAGTTCCATTCGGCAATGCAACATGGATTCTGTTGTCTGCGGAAAACACCTTGCAACCCTTGTTAGTCAAAGTATTCATGCCATTTACTCCTTATCGTTTCCACATTCTCTTCCGCCAATTCCTGCGCCTTGCGCAGTTCTGGCACCTTCATGCCTTTAGATTCAAGCAACTGGACTTCCTCAGACACATCAAACTTCGCCCTACCTGAACCCGCCCTCACATGGACATGGATTGGTTCATGTTCGTTTGAGTAGAAGTAGAAGTTGTATCCGTCTTTACTTAATGCCGTTGGCATATCAATCCTCTTTTTCGTTTCAGCGGCGCATATTATACCACAACTCTCCGCGATATGCGGAGAATTGTGACTGGTAACGCATCTGGGTAACCGGTCACTCAACTGCATCCCTTCAAAAACTGATACTTGGAAGGCTCTCCTTCGGGGAAGCGGCACTCTTGCCGCTTCGCCGATGGGATGCGGATGAAGCGACAAGAGTGTCACTTCTCCGAAAAGAACCGATTTTGACCGGATGCAGTTGAGTGACCGGACCCAATAATTTCACTTTATCTCCGTCAATAAGTCGGACAAAAGACGAGTTATTGACGCGAATAATCAAATGGTGTTCACCGAACGATGATGAACGTGCCGGTGTAGAGGTAAAGGCCGTCGTCTTTCTTCCTGATGGCAAAATGCCGATTTTCGTCGCCGCACACGAACGTGGCGTCGGGCTCGGTCGTCCAGCTGATGATCGGCGTCTTGGTTGAAATTTTCTTTCCGCCCAGCTTGACCTTGACCATCGCGCCGGCGGCGAAACTGATCGCCTTGTTTCCGGTACAGGTGTAGGCGGTCGTGACGGGCCATTCGCCAGGCCATTCGGAGAAATCCAGCGTCGAGCCGTCCCGCATCGTGCAGCCGCGGAAGTACCGCGTAACGGGCTTGAACGAACCATATACGTTCAGCGTGCCGGTAGCGAGATTCACAGCATTGCTCGTGGCGGCGGCCACGTAGTCGTGTATGTGCACCTGGCCGAGAGCCCTCAGTTCGCAATCGGCGTACAAGTTCACGTTTGACGCGGCGAAACCACAGCCGCTGCTATCGCTCCTCACCTCGAGAATGCCACCTCCGTGGACGTTGATGTTGCCGCTATCGGGCACCCTCACGTTTGTCACGTATATCCGTTTGCCGCAAAGATCCACGTCAAGCGTGTTGCCTCCAAGATTGAGCGCTATCTCGGCATAGCTGCCGTTGATAAGGCCCCAGGTGGTTATCGCCTTCAAGTACGAGTTCGTCAGTACGGTGATGCCCTTCAGCAGCGCATGGTCTTTACCGAAATCCGTAACACTGTTCTGCATGGTGCCGCCGTTCAATACGAAGCCGGGATATCTCTGGTAGTTATGACAGCCGTTCCAATCCAGTACGGCCCCTTCGTCCACCTGCACAGTGGCAGTGGACGCGCCGAATATGTTGGCGTTGTACACACCCGCCTTGAACGTTCCTTCGATGACCTCCGTGCCGCCGGTGTAAGTCTGCTCCGTTTTTGCCGCCACAAACGAGCCCGCGCCGGTCTTCTCGACCTTGAGGCTGCCCGTAAGGGACATTTTCGTATTTACCGTCTCGCCGTCGGGAACGTTGACATTGAGGATGCCGCCTTCTTCCGACGACGTGACGGTGAACGCCTTGTCCCCGCCCATCATGCTCGTGGGCAGCTTGAGGCAACCGCCCTTCACGTCAAACGTCATTCCCTCTTCGAAGATGAACGGCAACGTCCCTGTGAAATCGTTGGTCGTCCCAGGGGCAGTCGTAAAATCGGTCAGTACGAACGCAGACGGCGAGACGTCCTTCGTAAGCAGCGCGGCGTATTCCGCGCTTGTGGAGAACCGCACCTGCATGTCGCCGGTGACGCCGCCAGTCCACGCCTCGCCCATGGTTGCGGAATATTCGCAGCCACCGTCGAGGTAGAACTTCCATTCATCGGCGGAAACGTCCCACCTCGCGAAAGCGGGGGTACGGGCGTCCTTCACGAAAAGACCGTTCTCCTTGGCGATCAAAGTCTTGCCCTCCACCGGGACTCCGTTGGTGCAGAGCGCGAACTGCGTGCTTGGCTCTGGCCTATAGCCGACCGCGAACGGAATGAGGCAGTCGCCTATCTCAAGAGGATGATCACCCGCGTCGATTGTCACCTGCGCATCCGCCGCAAAGGTGATGTTCGTGATTCCTTCGCAGGTATATGCGGACGTGACGGGCCAACCGCCAGTCAGTTCGGAGAAATCGATCGTCGAGCCGTCCTGCATCGTGCAGCCGCGAAAGTACAGCGTCTCCGGCTTGAACGTGCCGTACACGTTCAGCGGGCTGTCGCCAAGCTGTGTGCCGTCCTTCGTGTCGGCGGCCTCGTAGTCGCGAACGGACATCGGCCCCAGCAGCCTCAGCTCGCACTCCGCGCGCAAGTCAACGTTCGTCGCAAGAAAACCGTTTCCGTCAGGCCTCACCTCGAAAACGCCGTCGCCGTGGAGATAGAGGTCGCCTGCGCCTGTCGCCCTTACGTTTGTGAAATACGCCGTCTTTCCGCTGCTGATGTCCACATCAAGCGCATGACCGCCGAGATCGAGCGCCACTTCGGCATGGTTGTCGTTGATAAGGCCCCAGGTGTGCGGCACGCTGAAATACGAGTTTGCAAGCAACGTCATCCCCTTTGCAAGAGAGCTGTCGTAGCTGAGGTCCGTGCCCGTGTTCTGGACGATGCCGCCGTTCAGTACGTACGCAGGATAGACATGCAGGCCCTGGTGGGCGTTCCAGTCCAACACGCCGCCCTCGTTCACCTGTACCGCCTGACTCGTCGCGCCGAAGACACTCGCATCGTCCAACCCCGCCTTGAGCGTCCCTCCTGATATCTCCGTGCCGCCCTTGTACTCCTGGGCGAGCGAAGACATGTAATCGCCCGGCCCCTCCTT
>CACZAK010000340.1 GCA_902779075.1 uncultured bacterium
ATTTTACGCGGCCCCCATCAGAAGTTCGCCGATGCGGGCGAGCAGTTTCTCGGGCGACGCCTGCGACATGATCTCCGTGCCGTTTATGCGCACGTACGGGGCGCCGCCGAGGTTTTCCTTTTCGCAGAGCTCAAGGCACGTCTTGGCCTCGACCTCGACCCTGCCGCGCCATTCCGCGGGAAGTTGGTCCTCGAGGTCCATCATGTTCGCCGCTCCCAGCAGGTAGCATGCCGTTCCGCAGCATATTTCGACTTTGACTTTTTCCATGATGCCTCCTCTTTATGTCTGACTTGGTATATTATACCATAATCGTCTTCAGCAAGCGCAATGGGAAATTCATGATGAGCGCGGAGGTGAGAAGCGCCGGTCATGAATCTTGCAGCCGATTGCAGAACAAGCGCGGGGGCAACACTTCAATGCCATTCCATCCGTTACAGGCCAACAAGTTCAAATTCGCCATTGTGCCATGCACTCAACACATCGAACGGCACTCCACCGAAAAACATGGCGGACATGACGACGTTCGTATCAAGCACGGCGCGCATCAGACACGCCCTTTCGACCTTGCCGCCCGCCGCTCAGCATGGACTTCACGTATGGCGGCGGTTATGTCGCTTGGGCGCATGCCTGCCGCTTTCGCCGCTGCGCGGGACTCCCTTGCAAGCTCGTTGAACAAGTCTCGCGACGGCGCGACAATCGCCTGCAGCATCACGGCATTGCCCTTGGCGACAACCGTGAAAGTCGTTCCCTCTCCGAATCCGCATCCAATGCGAATCGACTCGGGAATCACGACCTGTCCGCGCGAGGACATTCTTGTAGTAGGCACAGCAACCATGCAAAGTTCCTTTATTCTTATTGGTAAGAACGCGGGAATTATAGCATACTGCGTTTCAAAACGCAATGGGGGAACTGGAAATCAGCACGGGGCGAGATGAAAGTAAAGGGTGCGACCATTCTATCGGCAGAAAACCGCCGCGCCCACAACGGACGCGGCGGTTTCAGGTTTGGCGCGTGTTCCGCAACTGCGGACAATTCGCCGCTACTTCACCCTCATGCGCAGGAAGAACGCGGGCGGCGCACCGTCGGGCGTAACCGCAGCCTTGACCTTTCCGTCGGCGGTGCGTTCGAGCGTCACGGACAGCCCTTCTGACGAGAACGCCGATTCGATCAGCTCCGCCGCGCCCTCCACGCCCAATGCCTCCGCAATCCGCGCACCTTCGCCAATCTCCGCATCCGCGATATCGACAACGAGGTCGAACGCTCCGGCAGTTACACTCGACGGCTCGATGGATTCAATCATGACATCCTCACTCGCCAACGCCGTTGCCTTAGCCATAAGTGCCGGCGCGTCAAGCGCATAAGACAGCCAAGCGTTTGGCGACGCCTTTGCCGCCTTGTGAGAAAGTTCTTTGCTGTTTATCCATTGGCGATATTCAGTATACAATGATGGCGTTGTGATTTTGCTGGTTATTTTGCTATCGGCAGAACCTGCCAAAGCTTCGCTCACCATATCATCAGTAACCACACCCGTCAATTCAGGAATTGGATCAATCCAATGTGCATAATAAGTGACTTCGCCCGTCACCTTCGTTGACGAAGAAATCTCCAGTCCACCGTTTGCCGCAGTCCACCATCCGCCAAAGTCGAAATCGTATCGCGTCGCTTCCGGAAGCGACCCAAGCGTTGTATCATACAACAAACTCGTGCTCGTGCCACCTTCACCGCCATTGGCGTCGAAAGTGATCGTGTATTTGTTTGCCGTCCAATGGGCGTACAAGATTATATCAGATGAAACTGCATAGGCGTTGCTGATTTTTATGCCACCGTCTCTTTTTGTGTACCAACCGTCAAAAGTAAAACCTTTTCTATTTGCAGATGGCAATGCATTTATTGAGCTTCCGTGTTTCACGTGACTCCATGCGCTTTCACACATGCCGCCATTGGCATTCCATTCGACGAGCGCAGCATATTTTACCGTGTAATCCTTCCATGTAATAGAAGTGAGCTCACCCCATTCCTGATAATATAAATATGGATTCGCAGTGGTGTACCACTCTATCGTATGATCCTTATCACCTGAAAAATCTACTGAAATGCTTCTTGCAGAATTATAGGTTATATCGATTGCGCTTTGCGAATCTTTCTTATAATAAAATGCGTATCCTCCTTTGACAGAAAATGTCAATCGACCCGCCCCCCTCACCGTCAAGCGCGCCGATGCACCTGAATCAAGGTGAATCGTTTTACAATCTGATGAAACACTTGTACTACCACTTCGACTCCACAGATAGTACACATCATCTGCTTTTGCGTCTATAGCTATGAAAGCACATGCCGCAATCGTTACTAAACATGTTGCCCAAACATAATTCTTCCTCATTTCAATTCTCCCTTCATATGCCTTTGATTGGCGGTTGTTTGTTTGCGAAATCAATTGCGTGTTGCCGTAAGGCTGCATCAGCAAACATATACAAAATCGCCTTAGACAAGTCTGCGGTCAGATCGTCCGCATTAAGGACGGTCCATTCAACTCCTTGTCGGTTCTCTTTGTAAAAACCACTACCGCTTTCCCATTTTGTCTGTGGGTCGTGTGAGATTGCAATATTGCATTTTGGTGTAGATGCATCTACTGGAGGAGTGAAGGACATAGAATGTACAATTCCGCATCTGAAGACATAATACAGTTCATCTGCAATTATCTTCTAATCACTCTTAGAAGCCCCCATGACTTCTTCGACAAAATCTTTATACATTTTAGAGTCATTATCATGAGCACGGTTGTTACCATACGCCAACCTCGACAAGTATCCGATAAATGCGGCGATGCACACAAAAGAAACGGGCGTTTGAAACCTTTTGTCCCCACATATCTGCCGGATAACATCTAACTGGTTCTCACAGTATTCTTGTATCTCCGGTTTGCCGGTCAACTGACTATTTGACTGTGATGCCGTTGTAGTACAACTGCCGGGTGCTTCACACGATGCAGATGCAGATATACTTGGGCTGCTTGTATCGTTGCTCATTTTCGAACTTTTTCTCCCGCGCCTATTCGTGAACACATCCACTTGCGGCGCGGTTGCCAAGTGGCGTGCCTGTAATTCCACTACTCGGCAATCGAACGAAAAAAGAAATCCTCCCTTCGTATCTCTCTGGAGGCCGTGAGATTGCCTTTTAGGGAATACGAAGAGAGGAAGTGCGCTTGCACTTTCTCTGCCAAGTATCGCCCTATGAAAATTTCTCACGTTCCCAGAGACGACTGCTTTGCAGCGCAAATTGTCTTGTCGCGCCATAGCCCGTAAGGGCGTAAGCGGATTCTGCGGCGGGTCGTTGCCCGCCTATGTACCGGTTAGTGACTGATTGTCGTTCCTTTCATTTTCGGTTTCATAGGTTGAAATTGGTTTAATCAACGTTGTTGTTCTCATCAGCAGATTGATCGAACTTGAAATCCGACGGCATGTTCAGACTGTCGATAATCTGCGGGATTCTTTCTTCTAACACTTCCAGGTCGTTCTGCACCGTTGCCCATACAAGCCTGTAGTTTACCTCGTTCGCATCCCTATAATCGCAGCCCACGGAATTTCGGGATTGGCGGTGCATATCTCTTCGGAAATATGATTGGCCGCTTCTCCGATTATCTCCAGACACCTGACTACATTACCTTGCTTGTCTTCATCTGCCATGAACATCTCGTACGACAGCTCGCCCACCGACCGATGTATACGTTGAACAGACTGCAATATATGATGCAGACGCTGGGCGTTCTTCACAGATTCCATATCCGTCATAACGCCACCAGGTCCTTTCTCACGGCATAAGCGAAATAGGGTTCCCTCGACAATGCATCACTATCCACAACATCTACGCCCTGTCCTAAAATGGAAGACAATCCTGACTGAATCGCTCCTTGATCGAACAAAGATGCCCCACTACTAAACTTCACGAGAAAATCAATGTCGCTGTCGGGGCGCTCCTCCTTTCGGGCGCAAGAGCCGAAGACCCAAAGCTTCTCTGCCTTGTGCCTCCTCGCGATAGCGTATATCTCGTCACGCTTCGCGCGTATCTCGTCCAGCATGCACATCTGAAAATCGCAAATATTATACCATATTTCGAAATCAGTAGTAATCTATCGTCACCTTCTTGCGGTAGTTCTTCTCGAGCGCCGAGGCGATGCGCTTGACGACGCTTCGCCTGAGCTCCAGGTCCTGCGGGATGTTCGGATCCTGGTGCGACTCGTTCACCTTCGTGCCGATGACGAACTCGATTCTGTCGTGGCGCATCATGCGCTCGAGGATCGCGCGCGCGGCCGCGGGCTCGCGCTCCGGCGGACGCATCTGCTCAAGCGCCGAGAGGACGCGCCCGAGCGTGAGAATGCCCTCGGTCGCGATGCCGACGCCTTCCATCGTCCCGACAGGGGGAAGCCCGCCAGAGGACTTCATGTCCGAAAGCTTCACCTTCACCTTCACGCCGAGCTCGCGCTCCATGATGTTCGCGGTCGTTCCGCCGCAGATCACGACGTGGTCGAAGCCGAGCGTCGCCTTCCGGGCGTAGTCCGCGTCGTGCGACGCAGCTGATGTCGTCCTTGCAGCCGCCAGGCGTCAGAAAGAGCGCCTCGCGCGCAATCGCGGCGCTTAAGTCGCGCGCAGAGATGTCGGGGTCGGAGGCGATCTTCCCCTGCGCGAACTTGAGGACGCCCGAGCGCCGCCAGCCGAACTTCATGTCCTTCCTCACGCCAAGTCCCGACTGCGTTACGCCGTCCGAGCACATGATGATGCGGTCGCCCGCGCGGAAGTCGGCCTCGCATTTCCTCACCTCGCGGTCGGGCCAGTGCGAAGATGCGATCTGCTCGTCCTTGAGCGGCGCGATCTCCTCTGTGCCCCTGAGGTGGATGTAGCCGGGGTTGCCCATCTCGCTTATCCTCGCCTTTCCGCCGAGGCGGAAGTCGAAGAGCGAAAACGTCGCGTAGCCGATCTTGCGGACCTCGCAGACCGGGAGCGAGTCCATGATGATCTCGACCGCCTCGAGCATCGGGACATTCGACTCGAGGAACTTGATCGCCATGGAGGTCGTCATCGTCGCGAGCACGTTCGCCTTGACGCCGCTGCCGAGCCCGTCGGAGAGCGCCACGAGATGGCGGTTTTCCTTCTCGACGGTCATGAACCTGACGTCGTCTCCGCACGCGCCCTGCCCGGTCTTCGTATACTGGGCGGCCTCCATCTCGATGAAGAGGTCGCTCGCGGCG
>CACZAK010000341.1 GCA_902779075.1 uncultured bacterium
GAACTTGGCCATCGCGACGTTGACCTTGGCCTCGATGTCGTCCATGACCTCTGCCGTGAACGGGTTATCGGGGCGAGTGAACCGATGTTTTTTCTTCATGCTTGCGTTTTCCTTGTTTCGCCCCGAAGCACCACGCTGGGGGGCAAAAAGGGCGCAAGCTCACCGGACACTCTGGACATTTTCGATGTCCAAAATGTAGTTTTTTTTGGAAGAATAAAATGACCCCTATATAATAGGGGTCATTTTATCCTTTTTTTACGCACTTTTACCGATTCTGACATCGCAGACAAGGACATTTAGGGGTGTTTTTATGTCTCTGGAGTCCAAAAGAGGTCAGACAAGGCATACAAGATGGGTTCACAGGGTAGTATTTAAGCAGTTGATACGGTTTTTACGAGCGAGATACAAACCTAACAAACGGCGTTGCGATACTTTTAATAAAATCTTTCGCTTACCCCCTTGTGCTGTGAACGGGGATTTGATATAATATGCGCCGTCAAAGGGACACCAGGCCCAAGACGCATTTCATACCAACGAGAGGAATCCGATTATGGCAACAAAAAGTTTTCTGTCACAGCTTACGCCGCTCGATGCACAGCGGCTCCAGAAGTCTGTCAAGGCGACCGTCCAGAACAGCGGCCGTCTGACGTTCGCTATGGACGCCGTGAACGACATGAAGCTCACGGAAGACAAGAGCATCATCATCCTCGCGGCCGGAAATGGAGACCTTGGAGCGGTCATCAGCGAAAAAGGCGACCCGGAGGCGTTCGCGCTGAAGAAGTGCGGTGCATACTTTTACGTGTCGTTCAAGAACTATCTCCAGCAGGCTGGCGTGGACTACAAGAGCCAGCGGATAATTTACGACATTACCGAACTCGATGAAAAGTACAAGGGCCGGACGCTGTACAAGTTCGAGCGTCGCATATTGCCCAAGGGAGACAAGGAGGAGAGCGATCCGACCGAAACGGCCGAGGAAAGGCAGGAAGCCTCGCCAGCCGCGCCAGAAACAGCCTCCACGCCCTCCGGCGGCGAAGCCCCTACATCGCCCGCCCCCGAGGCGGCGGACGCGCCTGTGCCCGTTTCAGCGCCGTCTGACGCGATACCGCCCCCGCCTCCGCCAATGCCCCCAGAGGAGCAGACGCCGGATGAGCTCCAGGAGGGAACTGCGCAGTAAGCGGGGAAAGGACAGCCGATGGAGCACCTGAAAGTCGCAAATATCGCGCAAAACCGGCATGACCGGACAATCCGACGGGGATCGGCCCTCCGCCGGATCGCTATTTTGCGGGAGGTTCCCGCAGAAGGAGAAGAAGAAACATGAACAAGACGATCAAGATCGACAGAGCCAAGTTCATAGAAAGGCTCGAGGCAATCAACGAGATTCTCGTTGATGCCTTCAAGAATGACAGGATGCACTACATAGTTGACGAAGGTTGGACCAACAAGGTAGAAGACACAGCCGCGTTCAAGAATGGAATGGTCGTGGCTGCTGGCCTCGATAATGATTGCCCATTGTGCGGAGGCTTGGTCGATATGCGCGACTGTGACCCGTGGGGGCCGGACACAGCCTATGTATGCGGCAAATGTGGCAAGCAGATGCCTGAAGAGCTGTATGCCCAGTACCCCTATGTGGTTTCGCCGGACGGCGTTGCGGAATTCGTCAGGAAGTCTCTGAAATGCAAGTATGTCCATCCATGTGGCGGCGGGAACTACCGTCTCGGCAAGCTCTATGGCAGGAAGGTGTATTTCTGCGTGTCGCCCGTGGAGGGGTTGTTCAACGAGCATAACGAAAACGTGATTCTCATCGTGTGCGACTACTCGTCGATTCCGAAGGGATGGCAGAACGACACGTGCAAGGCCATGCAGTTTACGGAGCTGTTCTACATGAAGGATGGAACCATCCGTCTGGGGGACGCGGTCGAGGAGCTGAAGCCGAAGGAGAAAGAGCCACGCTTCGGGAAAAGACGGCGCGTTGCGGACAGGCGCAACGAGTGGCTCGAGGTCTTGGCGAATATCCTCGACAATCCATACAACCCACGGGACTTCCGTAAGGACAAGAAGACCCACGAACGGAGGTTGACATCGACGGCAGCAGCAAGGTTCTTCTCCGAAGTGCATCCAGAAATCGAGGTCGGCGAAAAGACCTTCTCTCGCGACATTGATGCGTTCTGCACGTTCGATGCAAAGTCCGACGTGTACGACAAGCGCGAGCCTGTGATTGCTGCGCTCCTCAAAGCAGCAGCCAATCCGAAATACACGGATGCACAGCGGAAGAAGGCATCGCTGTTCGCAATGGACCAGCTCCTCAAAGCGCGGAAGCTGGCAGAAGAAAATGATGGGTTCCCTGTCAACCTTCCCGAAGTCAAGTTTGCAGTAGGAGCAGACGGAAGGAGCGAGGCGGTCATCGTAACACCGGGAGATTCGGTATATGAGCGCATAGCCATATAGCACACGCCGACCATGAACACAAAAAGGCCGCCGGGATCTCTCCCGACGGCCTTATTAATTCTGCGTTTTGCCGATCCTCACTCGATGCCGAGTTCCTTGTGCTGTTTCTCCCAGAGGGGGCTTGTAAGTGTCATGAGCTTCGTCACCGACACCTCGGGCAGCTCACCGTTGCGGATCTTCTCGACGATGACGGGCGAGAGGAACGGGAAGCGGAGCATTTTCCCGAAGTAGGAGCCGTTGAAGCCGAGCGCGTCGGCGAGCTGCTTCTTGTCCCGGTACGTGCCGGAGGCGAGAAGCTCCAGCCATCTGCGAGCCTGCCGCAGGGCCTTCGGAACCGCCAGCGCAGGCGTGTCTGGCGTCGGCTCCGGCTCGTCTACCACGAAGTGCTGGCGTCCAAGGTTCGTCTGGAGGCGGCATGGAATTTCGATGCGGCTGTCGTCTCCGTCAAGCGCGAGGACAATCACCACCTTATCCGGCCAGATGCGCACGTCGCGGACGAGAAGCCGCAGGAGGCGTTCGCGCTCCCCCGGATTCATTCGCGCCCAGAAGTCATCCATGTCCTTCGTCGCTTCCATGAAGTCTGCCCGCTTCACGGCGTCTCCGCCGGTCACAAGCCCAACCACGTCGTCGCGACGCAGAACCTTTCCCAGCTGCTCGTAGACGAACCTCTCCACCGTATCAGCAGATATATTCTTGATAGGGCAGTCGCCGGACGCCTTCTTCGCGTCCCTCGTGCACCTGTAGTACACATACCGCCGCCTGCCACCTCCCTTCGAGTAGTTCGAGAAAACGGGTGTCATAGCGCCGCCGCAGGTGCCGCAACGGAGGATTCCCTTGAGAGGCGCAAGCATGGCGTGACGCTTCGATTTGCCGTCCGTCCTGACATTCGCCGCGAGGGCCTTCTGCACGGTCTGGAAGAGCGCGTCGTCGATGATGGCCTCGTGAATGCCGTCGAACACCTCGCCCGTGCGCTTGACCTCCAGCTTGCCCGTGTAGACGCGGCACTTGAGAACGGCGAGAACCATGCGGGGATGCCACGGCTGGCCGTCCGGGCGTTTGTAGGACGATTCGTTCAGCTCCCTCGCCACCTGGAGCGACGACCCCGTTCGACGAGCTTGTAGCCGTATGGCGTTGGGCCGCCCGTCCACATCCCGCGCTTTCTCGAAGCGTAGATCTTGTCGCGGATGCGGTCAGCGGTCATCTCCCTCTCGAACTGCGCGAAGGACATGAGGATGTTGAGCATCATGCGCCCGGCGGCATTGGAGGTGTCTATCTGCTGGGTGACCGACACGAACGAGACTCCGTGTCGTTCAAAGAGCTTTGAGAGGTCGGTGAAGTCGCAGAGGGAGCGGGAGAGGCGGTCGATCTTGTACACGACCACGACGTTGATCTGCCCGGCCTCGATGTCCTTGAGGAGCTCGGTCAGCGCCGGGCGGTTCATCGTGCCGCCCGAGTAGCCTCCGTCATCGTACTTCTTCTCGACGAGCCGCCAGCCCATGCCGACCTGGCTCTTGACGTAGGCGGAGCAGGCGTCGTACTGCGCGTCGAGCGAGTTGAACGCCGAGTCAAGCCCCTCGTCTGTCGACTTGCGCGTGTAGACCGCACACCATTTCGTTTCCGTATTCTGCATCTACTTCACTCCGAAAAAGAGGCGGCCGTTCCAGTGCGTCCCGGTGATGGCCTTGGCCACGGCCGAGAGGGACGAGTATATTTCGCCGTTGTATTCGTACCGCCCGTCGTCCCTGACGGTCGTCTCGTACCGTTCGCCTTTCCAGAACCGGACGAACCTCGCGCCCGATCCGACCTTGCGTCCGTCCGGGAACATCCGCTTGTCGTCTGCGGCCTCGTCGAGCCATTCTGTCGTCTCCTTTGAGAGGGACTGGCCGTAGTGCCGCTCCTGCAGCCGGTAGGCTATGGTGGCTCGCAGGACGCTGCTCAGGGCGCACTTGGGCATGTCGGCGACAATGTCCGCATAGCGCCGCTTCAAGGCACGGGCATCGAGCGAATCGAGCGCTTCGATTTCCGCTTTCAGGGTCTCTGGCAGGTCTTCCATCGTTGAATAGTTCCTATTTGATGCATGCGGGGCATATATAGCCATAGTAACGCGAATATATCAACCCCAAAGATGAGGATTTATCCGTTCCATCACGCCCTTGAGGAGCAGGGCGAGCAAGGCAATGGTCTGTGTGGTCTTTTCAGTCATCTGCAGTCTCCTTTGGATTCTGCGTATGTTTATTGCCGCGCATCTTGTTTTCTCGGTGACTTTTACGCTTTTCATGTGTGTTGCCTTGCACACGACTCTCTATGATAAAACCCTACAACATACGCTTTTTCAAGGTACGGATTTCACGAAACCCCTGTAAAACAAGGGCGAAGCGTATCTTGTAGGGGCTACAACATACGCAGAGAGAGTTTCGCGGGAGGCGGAGAATCGGGGAGAGTTTTTGTATCTCTCCTCTTGAAAACCACGGAGGGGACTGCCCCCTGAAAAGCGAAAAACCCCAAATTACTTGGGGTTTTCTGGGGTTCGTATTACACGGTAATAAGGAGAGATTCTCTTAGTACCGTTTGAAGATGGTCGGGGCGGAAACGACTAAAGTGTTTTTCGAGAAGACTCGTATTCCTCGATGTCGCGGGCGATGAGACCGGAGACGTCGTTGCGCGCCGCGTTTGCGCCCACGCGCACGGCATGGTAGATCGCCTTGTGCGTGGAGGAGCCGTGCGAGATGATCACTGCGCCGGGAACGCCGAGAAGCGGCGCGCCGCCGTAGATGTCAGGATCAAGCTGCTGCTTGAGAGACTTGAAGGCCCCCTTCAGCAGCACCGCTCCGAGGATGCGAGATATTCCCTTGAAACACTCCTTCTTGAGAAAGTATCCAACAGCGTGGGCCAGAGACTCGGCAGTCTTAAGTACGACGTTGCCCACAAAACCGTCGCACACCACCACGTCCGTCTGGCCGTGGAAGATGTCATGCCCCTCCACGTTGCCGCGGAAGTCAATGGACTTGACCTCCTTCAGGAGCGGGAAGGTCTCCTTCGTCATCTCGTTGCCCTTGCAGTCTTCCGTGCCGATGGAAAGAAGACCAACAAGCGGCTTCGTGCGCTTGAGCACCGCCTTCGAGTAGGCGCTGCCCATGATGGCAAACTGCACAAGCCAGTCGGGATGACAGTCCATGTTCGCGCCGGCGTCCAGCAGAAGCAGCGGACGCACCGGGCGGCGCGTGGGCAGGATTGCGGCTATCGCCGGGCGATGCACGCCCTTGATCCGGCCCAGATTGAAGATGGCGCTCGCCGCGACGGCTCCGGAATTTCCGGCCGAGACGAAGGCATCCGCCTGGCCATCCTTCACAAGGCGCATGGCCACGTTGATGGAGCAGTCCTTCTTCTTGCGCACGGACTTCGCCGGCTCGTCGTCCATCTCCAGCACCTCAGGCGCCGCCACCACCTCAAGCCTGCCGGCCTTGCGCGCAATGGCGACCTCCTTGGGGTACTTCGCGAGTTCGGCCTCGACCTGCTCCTGAACGCCCACGAGGACGACCTTCACGTCGTCGAGGGCCACGGCGGCTTCAATTCCGCCGTGCACGATCTCGCCCGGCGCGTTGTCGCCGCCCATTGCGTCAAGTGCAACTCTGGTCATGACTCGAATCCCCATATGCGCGCGGCGCACGACATGTGCTGCGCCGCGCACAGGAAATGCAAACCGTCGATTACTTCTCCTTCGCCACGACGGACAGCACCTTGCGGCCGTTGTACATGCCGCAGTTCGGGCACACGTGGTGCGACTGCTTCATGCCGCCGCACTCAGGGCACGGCTGGACCGCCGCCAATATCGCCTTCTCCAGCTGCGCCACGCGCTGGCGCTTGCGCATTTTCGACTTCTTGTTCTTAGGTGATGCCATGTTGCACTCTCTTTCTTCTCTTCTTTGGCGTTCACGCGTACGCTCGCGCCGTTTCAATCATCCTTCTTTTCCGGCACGAGGGCGTCTAGCGCCCCCCACCGGCTGTCGCGCTCGCTATGCGAACACGTGCAGGGCCCCTCGTTGAGGTTCTTCCCGCATGTGACGCACACGCCGCGGCAGTCTTGCCGACAAACCGGGTATGACGGCAAAGCGAGTATTATACTCTGTCTTAGCTCATCAGTC
>CACZAK010000342.1 GCA_902779075.1 uncultured bacterium
GAAGCATGCGACTGAAGGCTGCAACGAGATCGCGCGCGCCTTGTCCAATTTCGAGCTGCTCAACCCTCTCGTCAAGAAGGTCAACAAGAGCACGGCGACTGCCTGGTTCGTCACGCCGACCCATCTCGTGACCTGTGCCCACTGCGCAAAGGAAGGAGAGAAGTTCTGGTTCATGGACGCGAATGAGAGGCGCGTGGACCTGAAGCTCGTGGGACGCGACGCGAAGAATGACGTGGCGCTGCTGGAGGTGGTCGACCCGAAATGGCGCAGCCCGGTGTCGCTGTCCGTGGCGCGGGGGATCCCGCGTCTTGCAGAGGAGGTCTGGGTGCTCGGTTATCCGATCCCGAAAACGCTTGGCCGCTCGATCAAGTACGGAGAGGGCGTTGTGAGCGCCCATGAGGGAATGCAGGGAGATGCGAAGGAGTTCTCCGTGACGGCGCCCATTCGTCCCGGTTCGAGCGGTGGACCCGTGTTCGACGCCTCGGGCAGGGTGTGCGGAATCATGTCATCCACGCTGAAGGCGCAGTTGATCTTGAAACTGCACGGACATGTTGCGCCCGAATCGAACTTCGCGGTGAAAGTCCAGTATGTCCGGGACCTTCTCAAGAAACACGGAGTGTCCTGCGAAGAGGCGGAGGCGCGTCCCCTGCCAAAAGGTCGCGCGGACGCCGTGGAGTCTGCTACGAAGGCCGTGGTCTTGCTCAACAGCGCTTCGTCGGTCAATTGACGGGCAAGCCTGAAGCCGTTTTGTCCGCACAGGGGCGAGGTGTTTTGATATACTATGCCCCGTGGAAAAGACAAGGCCCATACTCTACGGCGTGGCGGACTACGCGCAGATCAGGAAGAAGAACGCCTTCGAGGAGTGCTTCTCCGGTACCGACATCGGCGCGGATCCGACTGACGAGCGCGAGGCGGGTGGAGGATTCTACGACACCGCGCTAAAGCCCCGCCTCGATCGCTGGCCGGACATCGCCCATGCGGCGCTCATCGAGATGAAGTATGTGAAGGCTGGCGATCCCGTGCCGACGAAGGAACAGCTTGAGAAGATCAAGAAGCAGGCCGTCGACCAGCTCGACCAGTATTCTGCCGATCCGGCGCTTATCACTGAGTGGCACATCGGCGGTCGCGGGGCGACCGCCCTACCGCAGGTCGCTACGGGAAGCGACATGAGTGTCGCTTCCCCGAAGGGGCCGACATTCGGGGAAGCGGCGCTCTCGCCGCTTCACGACGGTGCGGCTGCGACAAGCGCGGCCACTCCCGTTGGGGTGGCGGGCGTCTCGCCCGCAACTGGGACAACGGGCGTCTCGCCCGTTGCCTCCAGCACCGTCACCCTCCACCGGCTCGTTCTTGTGTTCCATGGCGGCGAGTGTGTGCTGGGCGAAGAGGTTTAGCTTTTCACATCAAGATAAAAATAAAAGGAGATAACTATGAAACGAACGATAGCAATAACAACGGCGCTTCTCTGCGGCATTTGCGCGGCAGATATTGTGCAGGACTTCCGCGTGCCGCAGGGCGCGGTGCGGGAGAACACTGGGCCGCTCTTCTGGCTGCACGGAACCGAGACGGAGGCGCGGCTCCGGGAGATGGTCGGACGCGTGGCCGAAAGCGGACAGGGCATCCTTACGATCGAGTCGCGTCCGCACATCGACTGGATGCGCGCCGGCTGGTGGCGCGACGTGGACATCGTCCTCGACGAGTGCAAGAAGCGCGGCGTAAAGATGATGGTGTTCGACGACTACTGGTGGCCGAGCCAGGGCATGGGCGGCAAGTACCCCATCCCGGAGAAGTACCAGTGCCGCGACATCAAGGCCGCGGTCTACGCGAAAGGCGTTGCGCCCGACAAGGTGGAGAACGAAATCTGCCGCATCGCCGCGACCGAGACGAAGAAGGGCTTCTTCAGGTTGGGCCCGGACGGCGACAAGACGATCGTGTATTCCTGGCACGTGCCGCCGAAGGGACGTGTACAGGGACTCGGCGGTTCGCAGGGTCGCTTCCCGTATGTGAACGGTCTGGACGAAGAGGCCGTGGACTGGTTCCTCGCCAACTACTATCAGCCGTACTACGACCGCTACCGGTCGTCGTTCGAGGATGGCACGATCCGCGGCTTCTTCTTCGACGAACCCGAGACGATGGGCGTGTGGGGTCCGACGTTAGAAAAGGAACTGGTGGCGCGTGGCGAGAACATTGGCGAGCTGCTGACGGCGTTCAAGTTCAAGCTCGCCGACCCCGAGGCGCAGGCGCGCGCCATCTACCGCTACCACGACGCGCGCGCCGAGGTGTGGGGCCGCACGATGTACGGACGCCAGAGCGCGTGGTGCCGGAAGCACGGCGTGTTCTCCAGCGGACACTTCATGGAGCACGCCGGCTGTTTCTACAGCCTCGCGATGTCCGGCGGCAACGTGATGCAGCTCATGAAGTACGTGGAGGTGCCGGGCGTCGACCTCGTTTGCCGCCAGTATTATCCGCACCAGCGCGAGGACAGACGGCGCCAGATCGACTTCGGACAGATGCCGAAGTACGCCTCCTCGGTCGCGCACGTCTACAACCGCCACAACGGCAAGAACTGGTGCGAGATCTTCGGTGCGTACGGCCAGGACATCACCTACCCGCAGATGAAGTGGCTGTGCGACTGGCACCAGTACCAGGGCTGCTACTACATGATTCCGCACTCCTTCAACCCGAAGGCGCCGTACGACACGGACTGCCCGCCGTACTTCTACAACGGCGGCAAGGAGCCGCGCTACCCGCTCTTCCGCGTGTGGGCCGACTACAACAACCGCTGCGCCCTGATGCTTTCGGAAGGGGAGCACGTCTGCGCCATCGCGCAGTGCGTTCCTGGTCTGAGCGCCCACGTGGGCAAGACGATTCGTCCAGAGATGTTCGCGTTCGCGATCCAGGACGCGCAGCTTGACAGCGACTGGATGCTTTACGATGCGGTGGAGAGCGCCCGCTTCGGCACGAACCCCCGCACGGGGCGTCCCGCGCTCCGTACGACGAACGGCAAAGAGTGGTACGACATCCTCACGCTCCCCGCGACGGAGTTCGTGCCGTATGCGGTTCTCGAGAAGGCGCTTGCCTTCGCGAAGGTCGGCGGCGTGGTGGTGGGCTACGGCATCAAGCCGTGCAACACGCCCACGCGCGGCAAGACGTCCAATGACGTGAAGCGCGTGGTCGATGCGATCTTCGCGCAGCCGACGGCGATCTTCATCGAGGGCGAACCCAATGGCGAACAGCTCCGTGCCGCGCTTGCGAAGAACTATCCGGGATGTGACAAGCCGCTCGCCGTGCGCGCGTTCGACTTCCCCGGCCTTTCCGCCGCCGATGGACGCATGCTCGCCGTGAACCACTACGTGAAGGACGGCGTGGAAACGCTATTCATTGCGAACCAGGATTTCAAGCGCCGCCGCGATCTTTCGTTGTGCGCAAAGTGGCCGGTTGAGAAGGCCGAGCTGTGGGACCCGATGCAGGGCACGATCGAGAAGCCGATTGTCGAGAATGGCCTCGTGAAGCTTGCGCTCGAACCGAACCAGGCGGTGTTT
>CACZAK010000343.1 GCA_902779075.1 uncultured bacterium
GACTGACGCCGCAGGCCGCACCTGGCAGCCGACCGGCTACAAGCTCGAGCGGTACGATGCGGACGGTGCGCGCTGGAACATCGAGAAGGTGGGAACGGGTTCGTCTGTCGTCTGCACGAACAGCGAGGCGTGGTCGCAGACTCGCCTCACCTGGCACTGGAAGATGACGGACGGCGTGCTTCCCTACGATGCGGATTGTTACGTTCCGAACGGGCTTCTGGTCCACCTCGACGCCATCCGCAACGCGGGTCTTGCGGCGGATCACAGCATGGATGCGACGACCTGGGCCAACCTCGGCTCGCTCGGCGGCACGGCGACGCGCGGCACGAAGGGGTCGGATGGCGTGGGCGCGTGGGGCGAAAAGGCGTATGCGTTTGTCGGCGGAAGCTACTTCAAGACCCCGTCGGTCACGCTCGCGCATCAGGTGACGGTGCAGGTTGCCTACGACATGATTCCGACCGTGCAGAACAAGACATGGCCCACCTACTTCGGCGAGATCAACGACGGATTCCAGTTGTTTACAAATCCCAATAGCGCCGAACTCTTCTTCAAGCAGAATCAGGTAAACGCTTCTCCCCGCCCGGAGATCCAGGTCTGGGACGGCACATTCGCGACGGCCTACGTCGATGGGTCGGGCGCGGGGCTGGGAGATGGCCACGTCGCGCCGCCTATCACGTTCCACGGCTCCGCCAACGCCATCGGCTCGAAGGCGTACTACTTCGGTGGATCAGAGCATTACCAGAATCGTGAACTGACGGGGAAGGGCTACTCCCTGCGCATATACGACCGCATCCTGACGACGGAGGAAGTCGTCCGCAACCGCGAACTCGACAACCAGCGCTTCCGCGGACGGTGGGGCGAATCGACGGAGACCGACCTCGTGACGGTGTGCGCGTCGCATCCGAATGCGGCGTGCGAGAAGGGCAACTGGCTTGTGCGCGGCTCCGGCTCCAAGACTGTAACCGCGCCGGCGACCGTGATGGCGAACGGCTTCACGTGGACGCTCAAGGGCTATCTGCTCGAGACGATGGACACGTCTGCGCGGACGGTTGCCTACGCGCAAGTTGACGGAGTTTCCACCTACACCTTCACGCCCACGTCGAACGGCGCGAACCGCCGACTCACCTGGCGCTATGAAATGACGACGGGATACCGCACGGCGGCGGACTTCGACATCGGCGACTACGTCCAGTCCGGCCTGATCCTGAACTTCGACGGCATCTACAACGAAGGCACAATGCGTCCGCACAACGCCTCTGCGCTGGAGTGGGTCAATAACGGTTCGCTTGGCGGCAACGCCTGGTTCAACTGTTCAAAATTCCACTCCTGGGCGGCGAACGGATGCGTGTTCACCCCGAACGGCGACAACTGGCAGGGCGCATGCGCATGGACCAAGGACTTGATTCGGCTCGGAAAGGAATTCACCGCCCAGGGCGCAGTGGACTTTGCGACAGGCGGGCAGAAGGCGAACTGGCCGACGCTCTGCGGAATACCGAATGACAGAGGTCTCTTCGGCAAAGGCAGCATCCAATGGAAGCTGGACGGACTCTTCTCAGGTCGTCCCTCTATGGACTGGAGCGGTAAGTACTACACGGGTATCCTCACGTCTTCAAACTTCACTCTCACGCAAGGGACGTCGAGACCAACCTCCGGCAATGGCTATAAGGCAGGCACTCCATCCGAACTAGGTCAGCAGATGTGGTCGATCGGCGGTTCGGGTTCGAATCCCGGAGGTACTGATCGCCGTCACATGAAGGGCACGACGTATGCGTTCCGCCTCTACAACCGGGCATTGACGAACGATGAGCTCGTGCAGAACCGCAAGGTGGACGAGGCGCGTTTCCATGGCGTTCTGACGGAGACGAACGTACTCGTGGCCGTCGAGGGCGAATTCGCTCCGACGGAGGCGCCGGGCGCATACGAAGTGTACGGCGCGTGGACATTCACGGCGGGCGATGCGGTTGACGGCGAGGGCAGGCACTGGACGCCGCGTGGCACAGTGGAGAAGCTGTCTGACGGAAGTGTGCTCACGATCGCCGTGAAGGGTACGAATGGCTACACATGGAATGACGGCGACGAGGCGGTGAAACTCACATGGCGCTGGGTCAGACGTGGCTGCGCTATATTTGTATATTAGTCCGCTGGCGCCCGCGTTTTTCACACATCCAGTCTTCAACAAGAAAGGAAACAAGGTAAATGAAGTCCACAAGAGCGTTCGCCGTGATTGCGGCAGTCTGCGTAGTGTCGGCGTGGGGTGGGGAAAACCTCATCGTGAACGGTGATTTCGAATCCAGTACGGGCATAGGAGCCAGCGACGGCACAAAAGCCGTGAAAGACGGTGCGTCGCTGGCACCCTGGAAGGTGCTGCGCGTGACCAACACCGGCCTCGCGCGCGCGGCAAACGCGCCGACTTGGATGCTGGACTCTAACACTCGGACGCAGTGCGGCACTTTCGCAGTATATATGCAGAATGCGAGTGACGCTGCAGACCAGAGCATCTATCAGGACGTGACAGTACCAGAGCCAGGGCTTTATAAGTTTTCCGCCAAGTTCATCGCGCGTGCCAACGGCTACAACGGTAACACGTTCTCGTTCAGCCTCGGCGGGACGCGGCTTTACTCGGGGAGCACCACGAAAACCACTTTCTGGCAGAAGTTCGTGCGCACTGTTTACATTCCTTCGCCAGGGGTCTATCGCGTCGAGGCGAAATGCCACAATGCGGACAAGGACCAGATGACGGTTTTCGACGACTTCGTACTTGAGAAGGCCGAAGAGATCACGGACGGCGCGCCAGAAACGCCCGCGCTCGTCCACCGCTACTCGTTCAACGGCAGCTGGGACGACGCTGTCGCGGGCGGACCTGCCGCCGTGCCGGTGGGCGACGCGGTGCTGGATGACAACAACGAGACGTGTACAATGTCCAACACAACCTCCGGCAACCACAACGACTACGTCCATTTCGGCGCGAACCTCCTGCCTACCAACGGGCAGTTGACGCTGGAGTTTTGGTTCACCGAAAATGCGGCGCAAAACTGGTCGCGCCTCTTCCACACCGGCCCCTTCGACAACAACCTCATCATGTTCGCGCTTCGGCAGGGCGGCACTACCACGAAGCCCGTTCTGCGCATGACGAGCCTGGAGGGCAATACAAGTAGCATAGCCGGGACGATGCCTGCTTTGACGACCGGCTCCCCATATTACCTTGCCGTGGTTCTGAAGCCGATCCAGACGAAACAAGGCGGCACTACGGCGAAGGCATATCTCTACAACGCAACCACCCACGAACTGCTCGGCACCGCATCCGTCGATGCGCGCGACTGGCTCTTTAAGGACTTCACGCAGGACGATTTCTTCCTCGGCGACAGCCACTTGTGGAACGATGCCGACGCGAAGATGTCGGTGGACGAGTTCCGCGTGTGGAACGTCGTCTTCACCGACTCGATGATTGCATCCAGCGTCGCTGCGGGTCCCGACGCCACCACGTTGCCTGATCCGGCGGACGCGATTGTTGCCGTCTCCATCCCCGAGGATTCCGTGCGCGGGCTTTCCGGCACGAGCGCGGGCAGCTACACGGTGAGCGCCGCTTCGCAGACGTTCACAGCGCCCGCGAGCGCGACTGACGCCGCAGGCCGCACCTGGCAGCCGACCGGCTACAAGCTCGAGCGGTACGATGCGGACGGTGCGCGCTGGAACATCGAGAAGGTGGGAACGGG
>CACZAK010000344.1 GCA_902779075.1 uncultured bacterium
TATCACGACATGTCTATGAGATTAGCTCCTTTCAGCTAATAAGTTCTGCCAAGCTTATCTTGGCGTACCACCAATGGGGTCTGACCCTCGGACTCCCCCATCGGTTCTCCCCTATTTGACGAGCACAATGCGCGGGTTCTTCAGGCGGAACGGCTTCGTCTCCAGCGTGTTCGCGCCGGGCTTTACGGACTTCGTGATGTCGAGCCTGTACGGCGCGCCGATGAAGCCGCCCGCGTACGCACCGTTCACGGTGATCGCCGCGCTCTTCTCGCCCTCCACGTCGTCGCACGCGAGATACACCCGTTCGCCCGCGCCCAGCGCGGGAAGCGTGAACGCAAGTTCCGTCGCGACGCTCTCCGAATACGGACTCGCCGTGACGCTTCCGCCCTTGCCTAGACGTCCCCAGGGACCTCCACCGTAGCGCGCCAGCACGAGCGGCTTCACGGGCGCCTCGCCCTCGCGCTCGACCGTCCACTCGCTGTCGAGCTTGAGCGTCTTGTTGCCTCCGCCCAACGAGAGGCACGTGGCCATGTTCCCTTCCGGCCACACGATCGAAGCGATAAAGCCCGCAA
Source organism: uncultured bacterium (assembly GCA_902779075.1). The sequence goes on from CACZAK010000344.1 coordinate 573, forward strand.
AGCCCGGAATTGTATTCTCGGCATGGACGACGATGTCGTTGCGTCCGGCCTTCAACATGAAGCGCGCCCGCGTCATAGCCCGCCAGCCGCCGTATAGGTCCGTACCCCGCGCGGTATTCTGCCGCGCGATTTCTTTCCCGTTCACGAACACCGTCGCCGAATTGTCGCAGGCGAACACGATCCGCGCCTCGGCTTCGCCTACGGAGTCGATCTTCGCACGGAACGTCACCTTGCCCTCCCGCTCCGGATCGACCGGATGCCATATCCATCGCGCATATTCAAGGTCCGCATTTTCGCTGCACGCCTCGCCGGTCACAGCCATGGGAGTCACGATCTCCTTCACGGTCGCCGAGACCAGTCTCCCGTTGGGCATATTCACGCGGGGGAGCGGCGCGCGCGCCCTGACATCTGCCGCCGGTAGGGCGGTCGCCCCACGACCGCCGCACGGCCACACTACGAACATCGACTGCGACGGTTCGAGCGTGAGCTTCACCATTCCGTTCTCCACCTCTGGCTTCTCGACCGTGCCCTGCATCGGATCCCAGAGCTCGGCCTCCTCGGCCGGCCATTTGCTCCTGAGCGACAGTTTGCGCCTGCGCACGATGTCCTGGTTTGCAATGAAAATGATTTTCTTGCCGTCCTTCTCGTAGTGGTCGACGGCGAGCATCGCGGCGTCATCCGGCACAAGACCGGCGAAGTCGAAATGGCGCCGAACAAGCGGTTCGCCGTCGGGATGCGGCTTCGCGAACGCGGTGCGCACTGCAGCGCCATCAGGTTCGCCCTTGAAAAACACGGCCGTGGGCTGCGCAAAGATTGCGTCCACCACGTGTTTCACGTCGTCCGACGTCTTGCCCCTCGTGGGCGTGTTGCACGGACGGATGCCGTAGCCCGCCACCACGCCGCCCGCCTTCGCGAACGCGAGCGCCTTTTCAAGCACGGCGAACGGCACGTATTCCGTCGCCGGTAGCGACAGGACGTCGTAATGCTCCTTGCCGTTCGCAGTGCGCAGGGCAAGACGCCCCGTACGGGGATTCTTCGCGATCTGAGCGGTCTCCACCACGTCGTATCCGGCCCAGTCGCCGTCGAGCTGTGCATCCTGCAGCGCAAACGCGAACATCTCGGGGCGGATGGTCTTGCCCACGTGGTAGCTTATGCCGGGGACGCACTGGAGCACGTGGCAGACGTGTTCACCATTCGAGAGCAGAAGTGCACAGCGGTTGTTGTAGTCCGCCCACACGCGGAATAGCGGATAACGCGGTTCGTGGCCGCCGTTGTAGAAGTACGGCGGACAGTCTTTGTCGAACGGCGACTGCGGATTGAACGAGTGCGGGATGAGGCAGTAGCAGCCCTGGTACTGATGCCAGTCGCACATCCACTTCATCTGCGGGTAGGTGAGGTCCTGAAAGTACGCACCGAAGATCTCGCACCAGTTGAAGCCGTTGTGGCGGTTGTACACGTGCGCGGCCGAAGAGGCGTACTTCGGCATCTGGCCGTACGCGATCTGGAAGCTCTTCATCTGGCGCTGATTGGGATAGTACTGGCGGCACACGAGATCGACGCCCGGCACCTCCACGTACTTGAGCATCCGCATCACGTCGCCGGCGGCTCCCATGGTGAGATGGTAATATGTCTCCTCGTGCTCGAAGAAATGTCCGCTCGAAAACACGCCGTGTTTCCTGCACCATTCGCTCTGGCGTCCGTACATGGTGCGCCCCAGCGTCTCGGCGCGCGCGTCGTGGTAGCGGTAGAGGGCGCGGGACTGCGACTCGGGGTCTGCCAAACGGAACTTCAAGGCGGTAAGCAGTTCGCCCGGATCGTCGCCACGTGCAGCCAGTTCGTCCGCGAGAGCCGGTCCCCACCATGACGCCGAGAATGGCTCGTCGAAGAAGAAGCCGATGATAGTGCCGTCTTCGAACGCCGAGCGGTACCGCTTCCAGTACGGCGCGTAGAAATTCTCCAGGAACCAGTCAACCGCCGCCTCGTCAAGTCCGTTCACCATGGCTCGTCGCACAACGCTGGACGTATAGACAATCGTCTTGTCTCCGTCTGCACAGGGCTTGAACACGCCCTTGCCAACTTCCCGCACCGTGACGCGGGCCACTTCGTTGGACGCCTTCGCTGGCGCTGCGTTGCGCGCGTAAACCTTGCCCCTCACGTCGTGGCAGCTGTATTCCTTAGGGATGGGGAACTTGCCGCCCATGTACTGGCTCGGGAAGAAGTAGTCGTCGAACACAATCAGCTTCAAGCCGCGCCTGCGGCATTCGTCCAGCACGATGTCGACATCTCGCCACCAGCCTTCTTTCATCCATTCCTTGTGCGGACGCGACTCGATTGTCAGCATGCCCTGTCCGCTCTCCGCGACGCGCCGGACGTATTCGCGCAGTCTGACCTCCGACTCAGTGCCGTGGAGCCAGAAGAGCGGCCCGGTGTTTTCGCGCACGACGCCTGACGGCGAAGCGAAATCCTCGCGCATCCGGTCCTGCGACGCAATGGCGGAGAAAGCGACCGCTGCCGCTCCGATCGCGACACAGCGGCGCATCAATTCAAACATGTAGAGTAGAGCGGAACGCCCCGAATGTCTCGGAGCGCCCGCCCCCTCGTCAAACCGTACGTGCGGATTTCCCGCATACGGCTTTCCATGAAGTGTCTTTACCGTTGTCATGGACTTCTTCCTTTCTTGGGCTAGCGATGCATATATTATACTTTTTTCCCACCTGTCAATCCCGTGCACCCTTGCCTACAACTTCCTTGTGATTCCTCATTGCGGACTTTTCAGTGGGACTTTGCGTACACGTGGATGTTCCCGTTCGCCGGAATCAAGACCTCCACTTCGGCACGGCAGCGCGCGTCAACCGCCACGGGGACGAACGCCGCATCGTCGCCGACGGCGATCTCGGCCTTGCCCGAAAGCCCCGCGTAGTACAGCGGCAGCACGACGCGCCGGCGGATCGG
>CACZAK010000345.1 GCA_902779075.1 uncultured bacterium
ATGCGCGGAGCTTTCCAGCCAGGCGCGTGGACTTCGACAGATCGCTCGTTCTTGAATACGAGTATCCGCAACTTCCCGCCCGCGCTTTTCGCCACGCTTCCCAACTGCGGCTTCTTCGCGAGAATCGCCGCCGTTCTGTCCGCAATCGTGTGCCGCGACGTCTTCGACGCAATCACGCCGGCGCCAAGCTCCACCGTTTCGCGGATAGACCAGCCCTTCTGCCACGCCACCGCCGCCACGCCACCGGCAAAAATAACACCGCCAACAACGACTCCAATTGCAATGTTTCTGATTTTCATAGCCACCTCATTCCTCCGTTTCTTTCTTAATCCTGACAATCCTGTTAATCCTGTCTAAAGACCTACAACTCCACCTTGATCATATCGACTAACGAATTGAAATACTCCTGGCTCCAGATGTCGAGGCATGAAGTGTCCTTCAGGAACGGACGGACATCGTCGCTCGGGAGCAGACTCCTTGCACCGCTCTACAAGGTGCCCCAAATGGCATGCATAGCCGTTCCTCACATACCACTCGAGATCGTACCAGTCTCGTCCCTTTGTACGTGTGCGCCAGGCGCGAAAGAGCGCGGCACTGACCTTGCAGGCAAACAGATCGCCTATTGAATAGACGCGAATCCAGCGCGACACCGGCTTGACCAGCAACTTCTGCTCTGTCGAAAAGCCCGGCGGCGGATCAATGTCTACCTCGATCTTGACCTTGATCTGCTTTTGCGTCGTGAAGCCGATCCTGAACACCTCCGACGACTCCTTGAGAAACGCACTCTCCACGGACGACGGGCGCCCCTTGTGCTTCAACTGGATCTCCACCTCCTTCCCCGCGAGGGCGAACTCCTCCTTTATCGCCGGAAAGTACGATTCGCATTCCGTAGAAGAGGTGCAGGCACGTTCCGCCGTAGAACGCCGCCTTCTCGAAAAATCCGCCTCGCGCAAGTCCCGCAAGCGCAATAAGCTGCATGACCTCCTGCTGAACGGCAAGCCGCTCGGCAGCAGACTTCGGCGCATAGCTTTCAACCATAGAATCGTAGAGCGTCATGAGAACATCCTTTCCAATGCCTTCATCAAAAGCGGCTTGTGTCCACACGCCGCCATTTCCCTTAAGATTGTCTTGTCCGGACTTCCAAATACATCGAAATCAAAACGCATGTCGTCCTCCAGAAACGCCCTTAGTGAATCGGGCGACGAGATTCTCAGGTTGGATCTCGACAAGAGCAGATCACCAAGCGCCTTTTCCGGCGACGCGACGAGAAAGCCGCCTTCACCGTTATCCACCGTCCGAACGCCTATCGAGAACCAGTCACTAGGTACCGTGCGATACGAGAATTCTCCGATTGGTGTTGCAAACCGCTTTGCGCGCTTGACACAAGCCGACATCGTTGCAGTCACGCGCTCTGGAATGAGGCCATACATTGAAAGCGCCGTTTCAAACGACACATACGACGGGCCATACAATGCATTCGCAACGACACGCGAATCAAGATCATGTCCGCTGATTTTCGGGGAAAGACAGTAAAGTCCGCGCTTGATGCGGACAAGACTGCCCTCATCCACCAGAGCGGCGATTTTGGCAAGTACAGCCGAATAGTCACCCAATTCACCCGCGATAACATCGGTGGTGAATGGTACAGCGCCAAACTTCAACAGTCTTTCTCTTTGCAGAATATCCACAGATAATCAACCTTCACTTGATTTACTGCGTAGATTCTACCAAAAATTACGCCCTCATGCAAGTGACATCAGTCTGCTTCAGCCCCATGCACTATAGACAGCGCCTCGCACTACTTGAAGAGTGAATTGGTCTGGGGCAACAACTTCAGCCCATCATCCGCACTTTCATGTCGTTGGCTTCCCTACTTCGAATATGCCGTGACAATGAGGACCACGACAATCAAGGCAATATACAGTAGGCAGCCAATGTTGAACGACTTCTCCGCACTGTCCAGATGCTTTTTCGCCGATTCGACGTCGCCACGCTCCAACGTTTCGCGAGCGGCTTGTCTATTAAACATGGAGAACAAATTGCCGCCCCTGAACCAAAAATGTTCGGTGGCGCTCTGCTCTTCTATTTCGGCCTTGATCTTCAGTCGCGCCAGTTCGCGCTCCAGCCGTTGGCAACGCATCTCCAGCGTTTCTTCTTTTTCTTCCCCCGGCGCAGACCCAGAACCTTCTACTTCAGCCCCGCAAAATGGACAGCGAAACCGCTCTTCACCGTTGTCATATAGCTCCTTTCCACAAGTTGGACAGTTCATATTGCCGTGTCCTTTCTCAATACATGAAACCGAAGATCCAGAGGGGTATCTTGCCGCCGATGCCGACCTCAACCCCATCATTGACAACAAAACTATTTGGGATGTCCTTTATCTGCGAAAATCCCTTACCCCTGCCGCCGACCTCGAAAAGATACTTGTCGTCTACGAGGAAATCCCCCTTCTTTGGATAGGTTACGGCATGTCCGTTGGCAACTTGATTGACGAAAAATGCCTCTCTTGCCGTACCCATGTCGGCGTCAGGCGTGAGGGCAAACATCAGGTTCGTGTTCTCGCAGTATATCTTTTCCGGCGACGAAAGATTGTCCAGCACGTCGAAGTCTGAGGCCAACAGATTAAGGAGTCCCGCACGTTCCAACGCATATAGTATCTTGAGCCCGTGCTGACGTTCGGTGTCCAGTTCTGCGTAGAGGCGGTTCATCTTCGGCGTCTGTGGCGGCAAGGCGGCAAGGATTCGAAGCATCTTGCGAGCCTTGCGTATCGTTTCCGCCGTAATGTCTTCAACGCTTGGCCAGTCGCTGTCCAGCGTCTGGTTCACGACCTGGCGAATTCGCTCTTCGTACTTCGACGGGGCTTCAAGGAAAAACGGATAGTAGCCCGACTTGAAGTAGCGCTCAAAAAGCGGAAGTATCTTGACCTTCTTCGTGATTTCACGCGCTATTGTCACATGGTCCGACAAGATGTCGCTCAATGCTACGCAAGGCCAATCCATGACGCCTTCGAACTTAAGAAACTCACGGAACGAGAGCCCTGGCAATTCGTATTCCACCTGACGACGCGAAAGATCTCCTTGGCGCGCCTTCAAGCGAAGCAGCGACGAACCCGTGTAGGCGATCTTCAGCTCCTTGAAGTCATCATAAAGATTCTTGACTATTCGCTGCCAGTCCTTTACATAATGAACCTCGTCAAGAACCAGCCTCGTCCCGCCATGCTGAACATGGTGTTCGGCAAGGAGATAGATTTCCTTGACGTCAAGCCATACGCTGTCCAGCGACAGATACAGCGACGTATCACGTTCCTCTCCGCTTTCAAGGATTTTCTGAAGTAGCAGCGTTGTCTTACCGACGCCACGCGCCCCCTTAAGCCCAATCAAGCGACTGGTCCAGTCGATGCCGTCGAAGGAATACCGCTTCAAAGAAAGCGATGTGTGCGCTATCTTCTCCGCTGAAATCCTATAAACTCGCTCTATGTCTTCTACCGTCATATCGTCCTCTCAAAAGAATGTGTAAATGCTTTTTTATGCCCCAAAAAAGAATCTACAAATTCTTTTGTCGGAATTGTACCATATTCTGCATTCGCGCGCAACTCCCTCAGCCCCATGCGCGATAGACAACTCAATGATCAACAGGATTCTCAAAGATATTCATCATTCTCGTTTCTCCATTTTATCATCCACGCTCATCTCTTAATCCTGTCAATCCTGTTAATCCTGTCTATAAAACTCCCCACCTTTACGGCGAATCTACAGAGACAGGGAATCGCGTCACCACTTGTCGTAGTGAATCTTCGCCGGATTCCACTTGTCCTTGGCTGGCGGATTCTCGGCGGGGTAGCCAACGGGGATGACATTAAGTGGCATATAGCCATCGGGTATGGATAGGATCTCGCGGACGGCGGCAATGCGGTCTTCACCAGGGAATACGCCCGTCCAAACAGCCCCCAGCCCTTGGGCATGCGCCGCCAGAAGAAGATTCATAGTCGCCGCCGAGCAATCATGAATCCAGTATTCCTTGCCGCGGCCAGGCAGTCCGTTGTCAAGCGATCCGCAGACGACAATCGCAAGTTTCGCGCCATTGCCAACACGCGAATACGGAAGCCGCGCGGCGAGTGCCGACAGTTTCGCGGGATCCTTGACGACAATGAATTCCCACGGACGCTTGTCCATCGCCGTCGGCGCGCACATCGCGGCACGCAACATCTTCTCTACCTTGTCATCCTCGACGGGCTTGGATGCGTCGATCGCGGTCAGGACGTCCGGTCCCTTCACCTTGACCGCATCAACGCCTTCTCCGACGCCGGAGAAGAATTCCGTCGCGCCCTTGCCGACGAGATCGCCGCTCTTGTGTGCGACCTTGCGCCCAATATCCTCCGCCTTGTCGCAGCCGCTGATGGCAACCGCCAGTCCCGCCACCAGGACAAAGATCCTTGAAATACCTGTAAACCTGCTCATATCGAACCTCCTTCGTTTTGCCGAAATCATCGATGATGTCAGCATTATACCAAATCCGCGGCAAATGCGCCGCGTGGCGGGTGCAGCGGATGCGGCTATTTCGCTTTGGTGGCTCGGCCGGTATAGTCAAGCTTGCGGGTGCGGACGAATATAAACTCCGTCTCGTCGGTCTTCCCCTGCGAAACGCCAGAACCGACGAGGACCGTCTCGCCTGGCGTGACGGGCAGCTTTGCATCGTGCGATACGACCGGGAAGAACGGCTGCTTCATGGGCAGGGCGTACGTTCCGCCGTATGCCGACGGAAGCTGCGTGCCGTAGTCCATCCATTCAGGCGGCGCGACGACCTGCGTGTTCAGCTCAAGATCGATGACCTGTCCGTCG
>CACZAK010000346.1 GCA_902779075.1 uncultured bacterium
CGAGGACGGCGTACTTGGAATTGAAGAAGGGGAGTTGTCTATTGGCTGGGATTGCGGGGAGTGGTTCTGGCGCGACAGGCGCTCAAACGCGGCATGTCGTGTCGAGGGAACTGCCCAGCGTCTCGATATGACGCTTTTCCTCAGCCGAGACCGTTCGGCGAAGTCGCTGGAGTCTTCGGTCTTTCCGCCTGTCGTGTCGCCCACATGCTTTAGATGATGTCGCCGATGGCGCAACAGGGGCACGGTTTCTGGTTGACAGGATTGTTGGTGAATGGTAATCTTGCCAATGTAATGAACCCTGTTCAGCCACAGACAACTTTCGCAGAACGCAAAACCGCGAACTGGAACATTCGCGGCGCGGACTTTGTGTTCCCCTGGGGCACGAACCACCTGTCCGGCGTCGAGGTCGTTTCCTTCGGTCAGGTCTGGGCAGCGCCGTTTGATACAAATGCCATCGCTTCTGCTGGCGCACCGTTCGAAATCGTGCCGGGGCTTACGACATTTGCATGCGAGTTTACGCCGTCCAATTCTTACCGCTTCGCATGGACTGACGCTGCCATCAACCGCGACACCAACATTCTCGTCTCTTCCGCGCTTGAACTTTTCCGCAACGGCGATGTGTCAGTCACGACAAACGGCATCGCGGCGTTTTTGCCGCGGACGCTCCCGTTCCCGCATAGCGGCTTTGGGCAAGATGACGAATGGGTAACGGCGAACTTCACGAATGCAACCGAGATCCTTGCCGTTGGCTACCCGCAGTGGGTTGACTCGCAAGTGGGCGATGGACTGACGAATGGTCTCTACAAGTTTACGGCGACAATTCCTGATGACCCGCCTGAGACAATTCAGCTCGTCGTTGGAGACTATTCGGTTGCGGTCACAAACTCTGGCGAGTATGCTTTTCTCTTGGAGAAAGGGATCGAGTATTCGTTTGGAACAGGCTTCCCCGTTCCAGGCATTGAGTATGGCATAGCCGATGACCTTCCGTCAGAGCCGTTGAGAATGCTTCGGTCTAATGGTGGTCCTGCCGCGCCTGGGACATGGACCATGGACGGCGGGTGGAGCATCCTTCAGGAGCCGACAGGGCTCTTCGACGGTGTCGTTCTGATGATGCCCGTCCTACAAGGCTCCCCAGACGTTGCACATCTCTGGCCAGAGGACTTCCCAGCGACATTCACTGCGGTTTTGTCTGATTGCGCCAGCCCCGAGTCGGTCACGTATGAGTGGACGTCCGACGACGATGTTTGGGACATAGCGACGCCGCATCAGGCCACGACTGCGGTTAGTCCAAGGTCGATGCCAAACTATGCGACGGGTGGGCTTTCCGTGACGGCGACAATCAAGAACCGGACTTTGACATCCAGTCTATTGGGCGTGTCGTATGGGACGAACAGTTTTCCGTCTGTCGGACTTTCCGTCCGTTATCCCTCGGTGACTTTTCTCAACGACGACTACAGGTCCGACAGGGTTTATCCGCTTGATGTCGTAGTTACTTCTGACGTGCCGACGAGCGGCGTCGTAACCGTCATGCATACAGGCGACGACGACCACCTGATTTACACGAATGCGGCTTTGACGGGATCCCTCAAGAACTTCACTATGACTTTCGGCGCCAACGGGTTGACCACGTGCGCGTCAAGTCGGTTCTACGTGATTTCGCGGCATATCGGCGGCGGTTGCTTTTCCGCGAACTGTCGCCTTGCAGACGGAGGCACGTTGTCCACGAATGCGTCCTACAACGTGATAGAGCCGCTGTGCAGGCTCGTGACGGACGAAGAGGGCCCGGATGGAAGGTATGTCAATCCGTCGCGGCTCGTGTACGGGACGAACGCATGGCTTTCGGTGTCCGTCAACGGTAACTTTTCCCCGAACGACGTCAGGTGGGCGATAACGCCGCAGACGGGGCGGATAATCGAGCGGCGGGGCTATATGGTGAAGGTCGAGCCCATTGCGTCGAGTGGGACGGTGGTGGTCGAGGCCAGGTTCAACTCCGATCCCCACCAGCCGAGGTTCGAAATGCCGATCGTGCAGCAGAGAACGATACCCGTCCGTGCGTTCGTAGTCAAGGCACCGCCTGGCGAGAATCAGATACCAAATTCGAGGGTTGTCGGCATGGTCGAATATGCAAACAGGATCTACGATCAGGTTGGAATACGCTTCAACCTTCTTTCGATAAGCCGTGACGTGGGGACGACCAACGACTGGGTGCTTGCCGAATACGATGTTGACCCAATGACAGGTGCGACAAATCGGAATCAGATATCCGTTCAGGCCATTAGGCTGATGAACTCCTATACAAACCATGACTGCCTCGAATTGTATTTTGTCGGTGTGATTACTAACAACAATGCTGCGGCTTTTATGTCGAGGCGGGGCATTGCCATATCGCAGCAGGCAACCTTGCATGTTGTCGCCCATGAAATCGGTCACGCCCTTGGGCTGTCAGATTGTTATAACTATTCTGAAGCTGATTCTAACACGACGGAGGATTTCTCGAAAATCGACATTTCATGGGCTTGCTTTGCATCACGGGCGCGCGATTGGGGTAGCGCGCTGGGAAGAGGTTTCTATGCAAGGTCGGACAAGTATGCCTTGGTGCAGCAATCATTCCTCATGTATGGAAGAGATGGTAAGACGTCGGTCGACATTCCAGACGGAGCCGTTTTGAGCATTTCAAACAAGGCAATATCTGTTAGTTCTGCATACCATGTCCCTGTGGGGGCTTCTATCATAAAGCAAAACAACAACGAGGTGTACAGCCAATGAAATCACGTTCGATATTTTCTGCAATAATAACTGTCGCCGCACTGTCGGCTTCTGCGGACGTTCTTAATGTGGAGGTCCTGGATCTTGACGCTCCTCGTGAAGAACCGCCTACTGTCGTTCCTACGCGTCCGCCGGATGACCCCGAGCCAGTGAACGAGCCGTATGAACGACCGACGCTGCCGGGATCGGAAGAGGTCACAAACCGCGTTGCTGAGGCGCTGCTTTTCAGGGCGTGGGGTGCAGTCGTGGATTACTTTGACTCTGTGGATGAGAACGGCGTAGAATATACGACACAGTTGGTCATTCCGACATGGACATGGGAGGGGTTCCTTGGTGAAGACGAGACGAATGGTGTCACGCGTGCCGCCAAGAAGGCGTCGTTCGACTGGTATCTTGGGCACCTTGCGACAAACTGCTGCGCTAATTTCTCTGACGATCAGACAAATTATGTGCGTATCGCCTTGAATGAATGCAGGGATTTGAAATACACGAATGCCTGGCAGTCTTTGAAGGGTATCGCGCTGAATTCGAGTGCGCCGTATCGCGGCTATGCCGGAGAGCTTTACGAACAATACGGGCCACTTGATGACTTGATGACGGATTTTTGCCTTGACATAGAGACGAATGCAGCGCAGATGACCTTCGAGGAGCGTGGGGATGTCGTCAAAGAATATGTATATCGCCTCCGTTCCCTGCCGCCTGGGAGCGATGTTCGGCAGCGTGGAGTCGCCGGGCTCTACACAAACCGCCTTTCTGACTGTTCGCGGGCAATTCCAGTAGACGAGCTACTGGTCGCCTCCATGCCGGGCTATGAGTTCAGCACGAATCGTCTTGCTGCCGCGCTATATGTTTTATCGTGTACCAACTCCTGGTCGGAGCAGAACGCCTATTTTATTGGTGTGACAAATGCAATCGAGAACGCGCTGAACAACCCATAATCATTGCATCGATGGGTGCATGGAGGT
>CACZAK010000347.1 GCA_902779075.1 uncultured bacterium
CTGGCAGAAGTCCTCCATGTGCTTCACGTGCGGCGTCCTGTCCATGCGCCGCGTCACGTATGCGCGGCGTCCGCCGGAAAGCGACGCAAGCGAGAAGTCCGCCGTCCTGATTCCGCATTTCCGGGCAAGCGACATCGTCAGATGCTCGCTCTCGATGAGCCACGGATAATCCTTGGACGGCAGTTTGAGAATGTAGTTGCCCTCGAAGCCGACAATCGTAATGCGCGGCGAATCGGCGGAGTCACGTTCGAGATGGACGGACAGTTTGGGCTGCACGCCGCAGACGCTGACGCGCGATGCGACAAGCCGCCGCGCCATCTCGTTTATCTCCTCGTCCGTGTACGGGAACTCAAATGTCGTCTCCCCTTCTGTCCATCCGCCGCCCGAAGTTTCGACAGATGCGGACGGCGGGGGATCCCCGGGCCGCCGGACGCTGACAGCGCCTATGGCCGACGAACAGCACGCGAGAAGCAACCCCATGCGGTCGCGTCCGTCAAGCTTCCAGTTCTTCTCGGCGATGTCCAGGAGCCACCCTTCCGGGATGAGTCCGTCGAAAAAAGGGAAAAGCGCATCGGAGGCATACGACTCACTTCGCAGAGGCATCGTGCAGCTCACGGCGACTGCGGACGAATCGTTCAGATACTGTTCATTATAGAGGAATGAGAACTTGCCGTCGTCATTCTCCGTCAGCGCACCTGCCAACTTCCCAAACACATAGATGTCAGCTGTCCGCATAGACGCTCCTGTCAATCGGCACCGGACCTACACACGCGCTGAAAAGGTCAAGTACCTGGTTCACCTTAGCATAGTCCGCCAACTGGACTTGTGTCCAGCCCTGTTCTCGGCGCTTCGCCTTCACGAACGCCGACAGACTACACCCTTTCGGGTATGATTCATTATTAGACATACGATTCAATCCCTTTCGGGTATAGTTTTAACTAAACGCGCAAAATTATACCATATCGGGTGCACAGCATCAATAGTAAACAAAAAAATACTTTCCCGCCGCCGCACACTGCTGCCAAATACAGCCAAATTACGCATATACCACAAAATTCCATTCGCCATTCTTGTCGGAGCCACGGCGTTTGAGATTAGCGCATCCAAGTGCCATCATCATTTTCTTCATCGCGGTTCCTTTTCAAACAACTCGGTTGCTGAAATAGAGGACAGACTGTTCCAATGGCAATCCCAAACTTCCTCCTGTGCTTGGCACTGCGAATCGCAATCCAAGCTGGCAAGACAAAAAGCACTAGTCCTGCACAGGGAATCAAAAGAAATTTGACTATACAATCAATTGACATTATTTTACCCCAGATCTGGTCGTCTCATCTTTGCCCTGCCGCACCCAGATGAGCTTGTCCATATCATAGCCGCGCCGTCGCGCTTCAGCAAGAAGTTCGGACTTCGCGGTTTCAGACAGTTCAGGCGAGCGGGAGAGCAGCCATAGGTAGTCTGCACTGCCGCTGCCGACGAGCGCGCGGGTGTATTCCTTGTCGATCAGCATCACGCGGTAGTCGGCGTAGAACGGGCCGAAGAACGAGACGCGCAGGAGCCCAGGCGTGTCTGTCGTCTTGCCCTTCCCGATCGCCGTCTTCGGCTTGCTGTCCTTGATTCCGGAGTTCACGACCTTGATCGTGCCGTCCGCATTCTGTGTATAGTTGGCCTTCGCCTGCTCCACGCCGCGCTCGAAGCTGTGGTCGAACCGGGCGATCTCGTACCACTCGCCGAGATAGCGGTTCAGGTCCAGCGCCGCCACTGGCGCATTGTCAACCTTCAAAGTGCTCGCACACCCCGCCGCGAGCGCGAGGGATGTGACGAGGATCCCCCTACGCAGTGCTACGGAGGACAAGTTGATTCGTGCAAAAGGTTTTATGGGTTGCTCCTTTCGATTATCATCCCCTTAAGTGCCGCCAGTATCGTTCAGGCGACTCAAGGATGCCTTTGGTTATCTGATAGTGCTGGGTTTCTTCAAGTGTGATTTCATGTATATCGCCGCCGTCGAGTGAAAGAATCGTCGCGCCGGGGAAGGTCATGAGAATCGGCGAATGCGTCGCAATGACGAACTGCGTATCGCGATCTTCAACCATATCGTATATCAGTGTGAGAAGTGTAAGTTGCTTCTGCGGGGAAAGTGCGCTTTCGGGCTCGTCCATGAAAAGTATCCCCGGATACATCCATGCCCTCATCATGTGGAGAAACGCCTCGCCGTGCGACCGCTCGTGGAGGGATCTACCGCCATAGCGCGAATACGGGTCGCCGATAAAGTCCCGGTCATCACGGCGACTGTCCAGCAGCGACGCAAAACGCTCCTCGAATTCCGCGCGAAAGAAGAATCCATGCCCCGGACGCTGCGTCCACCCAGATCGCAGATACGGCGCGAGTTCACTTTCTCCGCCATGATCCGCAAGTTCGCCCTTCCCTCCACCCCGCACGGGAAGCCCTGCGATGTCAACCAGCGCTTCAAGAAGCGTCGATTTCCCAGACCCGTTTTCGCCCACCAAAAACGTGACAGGTGTCGTGATGCGCAAGTCGAGATTCTTCACAAATGGAAGCGTAAACGGGAACTTGTCCCATTCAGCATCCTTCGGTATCTCGCTTCTGACATTTGTCAGATATATTTGTACGTCTCTCATTGGTTATTGGATTTGGTTATTGGCAACACTCTTCACGCCAGCACATAGTGCGTCGAGCGGCCCTGGCCTTCCCGGCGGAGTATGCCTTTGGCGACAAGTGCATTTATCTCGCGCGAGGCGGTGTCCTGCGACACCTTGCAGATCTTCGCCCACTTGGAAGACGTGAGATTCCCCTTGAATCCGTCGAAGAGCCTGTTCAGCATCGCGCGCTGGTTTGTCGTGAGTTCGTCCGACGAGTGCGCTTCCCAGAATTCGGCCTTGTCAAGTATCGACTTGAGGCGCACTTCCGCCGCGTCGACGGCGCGGCGATGACAGCCGAGGAACCACTTGAGCCACCGCGTAACGTCAAGCGTCCCGCGCTGGGCGCGTTCGATTTCATCGTAGTAGGCGTCCTTCTCAGCCTGTATCTCCGCAGAGAGCGAATAGAAGCGCATCGCCGAACGTTCGCCCTTCGCAAGCAGATATTCTGTGAGCGCGCGTGCGAGGCGTCCGTTGCCGTCGTCGAACGGATGGAGAGTCAGGAACCAGAGGTGCGCGAGCGCCGCACGGACAAGCCAGGGCGTTCCCGCATCGTCGCTGTTCACATAGTCCATGAGACGTTTGATTTCGCCATCCAGCAATTGCGCATGAGGCGCGACAAAATGCACGCGCTCCATCATCCCGTGGCGCGACACGACGCGCATCGGCCCGTCACTGTCGTCCCTGAATCGTCCGACCGCTATCTTGGATAGCCCGGAATAGCCCGTCGGAAAAAGTGCCGCATGCCAGGAGAAAAGCCGTCCCATGGTCATGGGAGCTTCCCAGTTTCGCGTTGCGTCGATTATCATGTCCGCACGCGCCTCCGTCTCGCGGGATGTCGCGCTTTTTGCGCCCGACAAGACGATCTCCATCCTTTTCGCCACGCTTGAGCGCACATCGTCACGGTTGAGGTGCTCGCCCTCTATCTCGGCGGAGTTCAAGATTTCTGCGGAAAGCGTCTCGCAAACAGCATCGCTCTGCATCTCAAAGCCGATTGCTGCAAGCCGTCCAGAAAACTTCCCCGTCGAAAAGGAAGCCGCTTCAAGCTCCGCCGCCAGTTCGGCGGAATCCCACCGAAACTTGGGCCAGTCTTTATGTTGATAGATGTAGCGCACAGAAAATCTCCGCATCTTTTGCGGACATTATACCACATAATCTCCGCACGATGCAAACGCGTTCTCCGTCTCAAGTCTCAGCCTTCTTAATCGTAAAGCGCCACTTGCGGTCTTGGTCGCGCTTGGAGGCGTAGGCGATGCCGATGCGCGGGGCGGAGGTGAACTTGACGCGCGCGCCGTCGCTTTCAAGCCAGAGGCGATTGGAATGAACGAGGTCTTCGCGGTTGAGCGAGCGGTCGATCTTGAGAAGCTTCGTCAATCGCCCTGGGCCTTCCGCGCCTTCGACGCCGCGTATGAGCACCGCCT
>CACZAK010000348.1 GCA_902779075.1 uncultured bacterium
CGAGCGCTACCTCAAGGTCGATCCCCTCGCCTTCTGGAACGGCGTGCCGTACCCGAAGGCGGACACGCTCGCGTGGGACGCCGTTGAAATCCACCAGCCCTCCCCCACCTTCAAGTTCCGCGGCTGGTTCATCAACGACGAGGACTACCTCTCCCAGTGGCGCGAGCCGGCGGGTCCGCGTCCCGTGCGCACGGCCAAGGGCATCTGCAGCGTCGTGATCAACCACGGCACGATGGAGGCGATCGCCGAGGCGATGGTGCGCAGCCGCTTCAACCTCATCATCCCCTGCAGCTACATCGACCCGCGCGTCGACTACGAAGCCAAGAACCTCGCCATCTGCGCGCGGCGCGGACTCTTCCTCTCCCAGCACCACCACGACCCCCTCGGCCTCGGCGGGTTCATGTTCCTCAACCACTGGGAGGCGAAGGGCAAGGACTACAAATACTCCTACTTCAGCCACCCGCGCGAGGTGGAGGACATGTGGCGCGAGGCGGCGCGCGCGTACGCGAAGTTCCCCGACGTCGTCTGGCAGATCGGCTTCCGCGGCATCAGCGACACGCCGATGTGGGCGGCGGACAAGTCGGTGCCGACCTCGGACGTCGCCCGCGCGCAGATCATCTCCGACGCGATGGCGAAGCAAGTGGAGATTCTCAAAGAAATCGGTGTGAAGAGCCCCTACCTCACGGCGACGCTCTGGGGCGAAGGCGCATTCTTCAACGAAAAGGGCCTTCTGAAGGTTCCCGCCGGGGCGACGATCGTCTACTCCGACAATTCGTCCGGCTGGTGGTGGCCGAAGGACTTCTACGAAACGCCCCAAGACGCGTCGCACACCTACGGCCTCTACTACCACCACCAACTCATCACGGCCGGTCCGCACTTCGTCCCCGGCGTCCCCGCCGCGCACACGTTCGGACAGCTCAAGGAGGCCGCCAACCGCCACGCCACCGAGTACGTCGTCTTCAACGTGGGCAACGTGCGCGAGTTCACCTACGGCATCGCCGCGTCGCAGGCGATGACGTGGAATCTCGGCGCGTTTGACGCGGAGGCCTGGACGAAGGACTGGATTGCGCGGCGCTTCTCGACGCAGCGCGCGGAATGGCTGTCC
Organism: uncultured bacterium; assembly: GCA_902779075.1. Next base: position 1,106 of record CACZAK010000348.1, read on the forward strand.
CTGCACAACCTCTACTTCAAGTCCTTCCAGCGCCATCCCGTCCACGGACACCCCATGTTCCTCGACGGACACCTCGCGCACAACGTGTGGCGGCTCCTCCGCCGCGATTTTGTGGGGTCGCTCGCCGCGCGGAAGAAAGGGAAGAACACCTTCCCCTTCGAGCCCATGACGAACTCCTACGCACGGACGGAAAAGCTCGACCCCTTCAAGGAGGCGCTCTTTGAATCCAACCACCCCGTGATGGCGACGTGGCACGACACCTACCCGCGTCTCCGCGCGCAGGAGGCGTCGTTCGCCCAGGCGGAACGCCTCGCGCGCACGCTCATGTCCCGCGCGCCGGCGGCCGAACGGGATCTAGCCTTCGACGCGTTCGTCTACCCGGCGGCGTTCATGCACGCGTTCACGCGCGGCATGGCCGAGTTCGCGGACGCCTTCGACCTCTACGCGCTCGGCGACACGTCCGGCGCGGCCGCGGCGGCGCAACGCGGCCTCGCCGCGCTCGAATCCGCCGAGGCGCTCGACGCGCGCTACTGCCGCGGCAAGTGGACCGACTGGCACAAGTGCCGCGTGCAGGTCCCGCTCCCCAAGATCATCGAACAGGCCCGCGCCTTGTTCACCACAACCCAGGTTGTCACTTGCGGAACTAAACGCAAGTTCGCGGAAGTGAACGCAAGTTTAGTGCTAAACTTTGGCGATTGAACAACGGGCAAGACAGTATCCGATCCCTCTAGTGACCGATTCGAGCATGGAGCATGTCCGGATGGGAGCGAACAGCAGCTTCTTCGGGCTGATTCTTCACAATACACACCATCCCGTCCCGCAGGTCGAAATTGCGTTTGTCACTGCGAGCGGGAAGGTTGTCTGCACCTCGGGTTGTCAAACTCCGAGGGTTTTCAAAGGGGCTCCGCTACCGCTCCGCCTTCGCTTCGCGCGGGGCAACCACAACCAGTGGCATCGCCCTGCGGGGCCCTTGTCTGTGACTCGCCGATGACCGAAGCAGACGGGAGCCTGTCCAGGTCGAAGGTGTCGTATTGAAATCCGGGTCTGCCGAAGTTCACAAGCAGGGCGTGGGGGATGCGGGTGGCGCGGAGATAGTGGATGACCTGCGCCCACTCGATCTTCGTGAGGGCCTTCACGGCCTTCAGCTCGACGATGAACCTGCGCTCAAAGCACGTGAAGTCCGCTCGCCAGACAGTCGGGAGAGGCTGGCCGTCATAGTAGATGCGCACGGCGTCCTCGCGCACGTACGGGATGCCTGACTTCCTGAACTCGATTTCCAGGGCGTCGCCATACGCCGATTCGAGGAAGCCGAATCCAAGCGTGGCATGTACGCGCCGCGCACATCCCATGATTGCGTATGCCTCTGGATTCTCTTTCAAGACCACGCCGACATTATACCATGACCCTGGTCTCGGCGCATAGAAGAAACTCCGGCGGTCTGAAGAAAGGTTGTGCGGTTGCTGCGCGCGTAAGCATCAGGCGGAGCGGTAGCGGAGCCATTTTGGGCAACCATCGGAGTTTCATCATGAGACGGCAGGCCTGTTCGCGGAACTAAACGCAAGTCCCTCCCCGGGGAGGGAAGGAGGGGTTTCCCGTCACTTCTCGACTCTACCCCTGTAACCAAAGGAGTAAACGCAAGCCGTTCTTGCGTTCAGTTCCGCAAATGACACCAATTCCTTTCAATTCCCGCTTGTGCGGGGATGAACGAGTGTGGTATACTTCTTGCGTCAAAGAAGGTGGAGAGAAAGCCATCTTCGGCGTTGGCTTCGCAACTGCTGGAAACTGTTACATTCCGTGGTTGGGAGGAAGATAGCGACACTGTTTCGGGTGCGCCGTCTTATCCTCTTTCCAACCGGGCTGTAGCAGGCCTCTCTGGCAAGAGGTGGTCGGCGCACTAGATTGGATCAAGAACAAAAACTGACAGGAGACGACATGAACATTGAACAACTAAAGCAAATCGTATCCAAGTACGAGTTGACCGGCATTGCCGAAGAAATTAGCAACCGCCTTGATATGCCTACGGCAAAAATCGGTTTCATCGGACCATTCAGTGCCGGAAAGACGACGCTCATTAATGCACTTCTTGGAACGAAACTTCCTGTCGACATAAAGCCGACGACAAAGGCGATATGCATCGTCGAATCAAAGAATGACATCAGGGCGAACAAGTACTATCGCGACTTTGAAGGGACTCGTGAGGAGGTCGATTTTTTGACCCTGTGCGACATCATCAATGGTGACGACAAGGGCGATGCCGTTGTTCAACTTCCATGTACAGAGAGCATGCCAGAAGGAGTCGTATA
>CACZAK010000349.1 GCA_902779075.1 uncultured bacterium
GCGTGAGCGCATTGAAGCAAAGTGCCTTCAGCTCTCCATCAGTTCGTACCGTCATGCCTCATCCTCCATTGCAAAATCAACAGGGTTAGCGATTCGCATTCCATCCAGAACCGTCATTCGCTTGAGTATACCCCTGTCCGTTGTAAGAAACCAGTCACAGTCTGCGGCCTTGACACTTGCGAGATGCAAGGCATCCATCCGTTTTACGCCATAACGCATGATGGCCGCACCTGCCGCTGCGATTGCATCGCTCATTTCAATGTAGATGTTTGCCCATTCCACCCACACGGAAACCTCATCCGTTTGGTCGAAATATGGACTTTGCCCTATCTCGTAATCCAGGACTTTGCTCCAGGCATACTCTATCGTCCCCGTCCTCATCAGGTGCTGTATGCGCAACTTGGCCTCCGTTTCAAGACGAATACGCAATTGCGTCTGATCATCGAAAGGACGGTTGTAGCAGCAGTTGTCGAGATAAACGCGCATTTGATCCTTCTTGTTCAGACAAAATCCGTTTCGTGTTTTGGCGTTTTACCGCCAGCATCGCGCATATCATACTCCCATGCATATTTACAATACCCCATCGCATCAGGGGAATCGGGATGCCACGCCTCATACATAAGGTGTCCCCAATGACGAAAGGTTACGAAAAATATTTTTCCGTCGTCAAACATGGGCATTCCAAACTCGCCATCTTGATGATAGTAGCCTCCGAACTTGAAACCGTTGCGTCTTATGCTGTCTATGACAGTTTGGTCTGCTTCGTGCCAAAGGCGGTTGAAATCTTCGTGCGGCATGTCGTTGAAATCATCGCCAAAAGCAGGGTACAACTGCTTCGCCCTGCCTATGACCGAACGGTCAAGGCCGGTTGTCCATTTGACGATTTTCAGTTTCTTTTCGTTGCCCATTTCCGCCTCCTTCCCTGCGCAGTGTACACTACGCCTGAGAAAGATGTGTGTATTTTACCATATTTCGGCGTTGTCGTGTGAAAGTAAAAACACCGAACCGGGCCATTCCCCCTTGAATGTCATTTGCGGAAGTAAACGCAAGAACGGCTTGCGTTTACTCCTTTGGTTACAGGGGCAGAGTCGAGAAGTGACGAGAATTTCCTCCTTCCCTCCCCGGGGAGGGGCTTGCGTTTAGTTCCGCGAAGTCGCATCATGTTCGCCGTCTGGCCACCGGAGCAGGGGCACGTGCCCCTGCCGGTGGCCCGCGGACAACGAACAAGGAGAAAGACCATGGCAAAACACATGGGAATCGACGAGAGAAAACGCATCGAGTTCCTGCTCGGATGCGGAATGAAGGTCGCGCACATCGCCGTGGAGGTCGGGCGTCCCGACTCCACCGTGGTGCGCGAGATCATCGCCAGGCGCATCGACAGCGACAAGCGCCTCGGATGCTCCAACAGGCTGTGCTCGCGCTTCGACGGGTGCATGCGCAAGGAGTTCACGGGATTCGGCGAGCGGCTGCGGAAGAACCAGCCGCACTGCTTCGAGACGTGCCCGGACTTCTTCGAGGCGCACTGCCCGCGCCTCGCGAAGTCCCCGTACGTCTGCAACGGGTGCGAGTTCGAGCGCGACTGCCCGATGCGCAAGAAGTACTATCTCGCCCGCGGCGCCCAGGCCAACTACGAGGGCACGCTCGTCAACAGCCGCCTCGGCGTGCGCGTGGGAGAGGAGGCCGTCGCGGCGATGGACGCGGTCCTGTCGCCCTGCATCCGCAAGGGGCAGTCCGTCCGCAACGTCGTCGCGAACAACCCCGGCACGTTCGGGAAGACGAAGGTGCGCACGGTCTACGACTGGATCAACGGGGGCCTGTTCCACGCGAAGCGGCACGACCAGCCCTTCGCCTGCTCGCGCGGCGGCAGGCCGGAGAAGGTGCAGGAGACGAAGACCGACGCCAAGTGCCGCGTGGGGCGGACCATCCGCGAGATGTGGGAGTGGCTCAAGGAGCATGTCGGCGTCGTGGCGTGCGAGCTCGACACCGTCATCGGGTCCATCAGCGGGAAGGTCCTCTACACGATGATCTTCCCGGCCACGGGCCTCGCGCTCGCGTTCCTCCGGGACAGGAGGACCGCGCAGACCACGACGCGCCTGTTCAACATGCTGTGGGGCGTCGCGGGACCGGCGCTGTTCGTCGCGCTCTTCAAGGCCATACTCACCGACAACGGCCCGGAGTTCAGCGACCCGTACATGATCGAGAACTGGCGCCCCGACCCGGACCACAACCCCACGCGCATCGAGCCGCGCGGCGTCAGGGTCTGGTTCACGGACCCGTACTGCGCCACGCAGAAGCCGCACGTCGAGCGCGTCCACGAGGAGATCCGCAGGGTGCTCGTCAAGGGAGTCTCGTTCAACCCGCTCACGCAGGACGGGGTGAACCTCATCATGTCGCACGTCAACAGCTACACGCGCCCGACGCTCGGCGACAGGTGCGCGTACGACCTGTTCGTCGAGAAGCACGGCGAGCCCGGGCGCAAGTTCCTCGACAAACTCGGCGTGCGCAGGATCCCGAACAACGAAGTCACGCTCCACCCGTTCCTGCTGGGGCAGAAGTTCCAGAAGCTCGCAGACAAGGCCATCCTCAGAAAGGCCGGCATCAGAGAAGAGAAAGGTACGGCGACCGGAAAATAGGCATATGAAATAGCCCTCCGAAAGGAGGGCAACAAGACAACCCGCTCGCAGCAACAAACGCAATTTCGACCTGCGGGACGGGCAGCGGGAGCATTGTACCAAAACGCCACGCCCAACGCCATCTCAAAGACAAGAAAAGCGGAAAAACCGGCCGAACCCTGCCGAGGGCGAGCTTTCCCGACATTCCTCAACTCTCGGCAAATCGTCAAAGGGCAAAGTTTAGCACTAAACTTGCGTTTACTTTCGCGAACTTGCGTTTAGTTCTGCAAGTGACAGAAGACATTGCACGTCAGGGCCTGCATTTCCCGTCAATCAAGGGGCCGAACGAACTCTCGTACGTCCTGCCGCCGAACATCGCGAAACTGTTCGCCGATACGATGGATCTCATCGCGCCGGAAGGCGAATTCCACTTCCGCGACGCGAAGTACCTTTGCTACTTCCGCTATCAGGCCGTGCGGTTTCTCAAGGATCCCGCAGACAGGGACAAGTACAAGTTCAAGAACCTGGACGCGGAGCGCTTCTCCGAACAGCTCGCGCATATCATGCAGATGCTTCTCGTCAAGCGGCTCGAGTCAAGTTTCTCCGCGTTCAGGGAATCGCTCGTGAACCTCCGCCGCTACACCGAGAACATGGTGGAGATGTGGAATGCGGACACGATTTTCATCTGCCCGCATCTTGACGTCAATGAAGAGTTCGAGAAGGCCGTATTCGACCTCGCGAAAGTCCAGTCCACGCTCCGCGCGAAGATCGCGAAGC
>CACZAK010000350.1 GCA_902779075.1 uncultured bacterium
CTTGAGCGCGAGGAGGTTCTTGAGGCGGTTGTTGCGGTTGATCACGCGGCGGTAGAGGTCGTTGAGGTCCGACGTCGCGAAGCGGCCGCCCTCGAGCGGGACGAGCGGACGCAGCTCCGGCGGGATCACGGGAAGCACGTCGAGGATCATCCACTCGGGCTTGCCGCCGGAGGAACGGAAGCCCTCGACCACCTTCATGCGCTTGGCGATCTTCTTGCGGTTCTGCTTGGAGCGCGTGTTCTGCATCTGCTCCTCGAGCTCGCGCATGAGCTTGTCGAGGTCGGTCCTGCGCAGGAGCTCGCGCACGGCCTCGGCGCCCATCTTGGCGCGGAAGGCGTCCTGGTACTTCTCGCGCGCGTCGGCGTACTCCTGCTCGTTCAGGGCCTGGCCGTCCTTGAGGGGCGTGTCGCCGGACTGGATCACGAGCCAGTCCTGGTAGTAGAGGATGCGCTCGAGCTCGGCCGTTGTCTTGTCGAGGATGAGGCCGATGCGGGAGGGCGTGCACTTGAAGAACCAGATGTGGCTCACCGGCACGGCGAGCTCGATGTGGCCCATGCGCTGGCGGCGCACGGAGGAGAGCGTAACCTCCACGCCGCAGCGGTCGCAGACCATGCCCTTGTTCTTGATGCGCTTGTACTTGCCGCAGGCGCACTCCCAGTCGTGGGTGGGTCCGAAGATCTTCTCGCAGAAGAGGCCGTCCTTTTCCGGACGGAACGTGCGGTAGTTGATAGTCTCGGGGTTGCGCACCTCGCCGTGCGACCATGCACGGATCGTCTCTGGGGATGCCAGCTGTACCTTGACGGCGTCGTAATGCACCGATGCCGAGTACTGGCCGCCGAAGATGTCGCTCGCGTTGTAGGGATTCATGTGAATTTTCTCCTATTCGGGAAATTTTCGTTAGAGGTTCTGTCCGCCCATCATGGTGGCGCCGGCTGCTGCCGGGGTTGCCATGGTGGCGGCGGCGCGCTGCGGCTTGTCGGCGTCCCCGCCGAGGAGCTGCATGTCGAGGCAGAGGCCGCGGAGCTCGTGGATGAGCACCGAAAACGACTCGGGCATTCCGGAGTCGAGGATGTTCTGGCCCTTCACGATGGACTCGTAGATGCGCGTGCGGCCCTGGACGTCGTCGGACTTGACGGTGAGCAGTTCCTGCAGCGCGTACGCCACACCGTAGGCCTCGAGCGCCCACACCTCCATTTCGCCCATGCGCTGGCCGCCGAGCTGGGCCTTGCCGCCCAGAGGCTGCTGCGTGACGAGGGAGTAGGGTCCGATCGCGCGGGCGTGCATCTTGTCCGTGACGAGGTGGTGCAGCTTGAGCATGTAGATCACGCCCACCACGACGCGCTGGGCGAATGGTTCGCCCGTCATGCCGTCGTAGAGCACCGTCTTGCCGTCCTCGCAGATCCAGGCGGCGTCGCCCTCTTCCTTCTCCTGCTGGGCGCGAGCCTTGCGCAGGTACTCGTCGATCTCGTACTCCTGCACGCCGTCGAACACGGGCGTCGCGGCATGGAAGTTCAGCAGACGGCAGGCGAGGCCGAGGTAGGTCTCGAACAGCTGGCCGAGGTTCATGCGGGAAGGCACGCCCAGCGGGTTAAGCACGATGTCCACCGGAGTTCCGTCCGGGAGGAACGGCATGTCGCAGCTCGGCAGGATGCGCGAGATACAGCCCTTGTTGCCGTGACGGCCGGCCATCTTGTCGCCGACTGAGAGATTCTTCTTGTCAACCACGTACACGCGCACGCTCTTGACGACGCTGCCGTCGTTCGGGAGGTCGTCGTAGTCCGCGTCGGACTCGACCGCCGCGTCCGCAAGCTCCGCGAAGCGCGGACGGAACGGGGCGATGATCGCGTCGATCTTGTCGGCGACCGGGCTCTCCTCGATCTGGTAGTGGTCGTGCGCCTTCGCGAGCTTGCTGAGCAGCGTCTTCGTGATCTTGCGCTGCTTTGGCACGAGGATCTCGTTGGTGTTGGCATCGCGGATGTCCAGCGTGACCTTGTCGCCAAGGAGGACGTTCGAGAGGGAGGTGGTGAGCTCCGCCTCCAGCTTGGAACGCGCGGCCGCGCGCTTCTTCTCCGCGTCGCGCTGGGCCTTTGCCCGACGCGACGGCTTGTCGCCGTCCTCGCCCGAACCGGCACGCGCGACGTCCTGCGCCGTCGTGACCTTTACCTTCATCACCACGCCCGTTGTGCCGGGCGGGACGACGAGCGACGTGTCGCGCACGTCGGCGGCCTTCTCCGCGAAGATGGCGCGCAGCAACTTCTCCTCGGGGGAGAGCTCCGTCTCGCCCTTCGGCGTGACCTTGCCCACGAGGATGTCGCCGGGATGCACCTCCGCGCCCACGCGCACAATGCCGTCGGGGCCGAGGTTCTTGAGCGCCTGCTCGCCCACGTTCGGGATGTCACGCGTGATTTCCTCGGTACCGAGCTTCGTATCGCGCGCGCCGCAGTCGAAGGTGATGATGTGGAGAGACGTGAGGATGTCCTCGCGCACGAGGCGCTCGTTCACGAGGATGGCGTCCTCGAAGTTGTACCCGCGCCAGCTCATGAACGCCACGAGCAGGTTCTTGCCGAGCGCGAGCTCGCCCTGGTCGGTGGCGGGGCCGTCCGCAAGGCAGTCGCCCTTCTGGACCTTCTGCCCGTGCTTGACGATCGGCTTCTGGTTAAAGCAGGTGCCGGCGTTGCAGCGACGGAACTTCTGGAGAGTGTAGCGCCTCACGCCCTTCGCCGCCTCCTTCGCGAAGTCGTACTTCGCGGGGTCGGGGTTGGGCACGACGCCCTGCGGCAACTCGCCGTCCGGCGTGACGAGGATCACCTCCGATGAAACGTACGCCACCACGCCGTCTTCCTCGGCGCAGACGATCACGCGGCTGTCCTTCGCCGCGACGCCTTCGAGGCCAGTGCCCACGTACGGGCGCTCGCTCTGGAGAAGCGGAACGCCCTGGCGCATCATGTTCGCGCCCATGAGCGCGCGGTTCGCGTCGTCGTGCTCGAGGAACGGGATGAGGCCGGCGGCGATTGAGATCACCTGCATCGGCGCGACGTCCATGTACTGCACCGCGCTCGCGGGCTTGTCGCAGAACTCCGTGCGGTAGCGGCAGGTCACGCGCTCCTCGGCGAACGTGCGGTCGGGGTTCAGCGGCGCGTTCGCCTGCGCGATCACGTACTGCTCCTCCACGTCGGCGGGGAGGTACTCGACCGTGTTCGACACCTTGCCGTTCTTCACCACGCGGTACGGCGTCTCGATGAAGCCGAAGCGGTTGATGCGCGCGTAGAGGCCGAGCGACGAGATAAGGCCGATGTTCGGGCCTTCAGGCGTCTCGATCGGGCAGATGCGGCCGTAGTGCGAGGGATGCACGTCGCGCACCTCGAAGCCCGCGCGGTCGCGGGAG
>CACZAK010000351.1 GCA_902779075.1 uncultured bacterium
ACACCATCTTTGTGATTTCCTTTACACGTTCAGATTCGCTTGGCGCAAGGAGAACGCACATGCGCGTACCAAGTCCGCCATGACCGCGAGCGCGCGTGGATGAGACGAGGATCAGCCTTCGCAAGGCTACGGCTTGACAGGTCATTCGTGAAAAGGGTTTCATGGGGTGCGTCCTTTCGGTTGGTATGTCGGTGTGCCGTCAAGATTAATGACATATTTGAAGTTACGCCCGTACGAGTCCTTGCCGGGCAGTTTCTCGCCGTTGAAGTCGCCGTCCGCGCCGACAGTCCAGACGATGCCGCGCACGGCATCATAGTTCAACGCGGCGTTCGCGCCAAACGGATCGTCCGGCACTCGCGGCATATACTCTGGCACAAGCGCGGAAAGCGACTCGGGACGCATTCCGTTCTTGCGCCGGTAACGTTCCACCGCGACAACCACTTCTGTCGCCACCTTATAGAACTCGCTCATCGCCTCGGCCTTGGCTAGATCATGCCATGCAGGGCCAATCGCAATCAAAAGCTTACGTCCTTTGTAGTTCGGGAACCAACGGTTTCTGCCGGAAATCATGGATTCGACCTCATCCTTGAAACCGCGCCAATCACTCTTGTCGTAGCCGTGCTCCACCAGATCGCACACACGCCGAGTCAAGTCGAGATAGATGCGCCTAGTTCGATTCGGCTGATATGCGTAGCGTGCCAACACCCAATGGCTTTTAATCAACATAGAAGAATACTCTCCCCAACCGGCAACTGCATCCCAGTAGAAAGTCTCGCGCCACGCCGCCATGCAAAACGAGTGCCGTTGCGATTGAACATCTGGTAGCGAGCGCAGAAACGCGGTGAGCACAACAAGGTCGTCATCGGTCGCACATGGCGCGTTGGCGAACTCTGCCGCAAGGCTCATCGCCTTCTGCACCGCATAATCCGCGCACCTCCATGCGATGAAAGACTCCGCGCCGCGGCGCATTGTTACGGCAAACGACGCCATCGCACGAATCGACTCAAGCGCTTCTGCGCGACGCCCAAGCGCAATCTGCGCCTCTGCATCCCAGCACATCATGCGAAGCATTCGGGCGAAGCTGCTGGAGGAGAAGAATCCGTTCAAGCAATCCTCCCGAAATGCTGTATCACACCACTCGCTGCGAGTCGAGGCCTCGCGCATCAGAGCAAGCGCCTCGGCGTTCGTGGCAACAAGCGCGGCCTTTCTCTCCTGCGACGGATTGGTTTCGCCAACTGTCGGCCACTCATGCACCGCATTCGTCGCGGCGACATACACAACGTATGCATTCCTATCCGGCGGAGGAGTCTTCTTGTCAATCGGCCCGATAAGTTCGCTCGGCGCTTCGCAATCCAACATCGCACATCCCGCCATAAGCGCGAGGGTCGCGACGAGAATTGCCTTTGTCAGTTTCTTCACTTCAACTGTTCCTTTCGCTTGCCGCCGCAGGGTGCGTTCCGCGAGGCGCCCGCGCCGTAGTTAACAGGAATGAGGGCATTACGATCAAGTCCCTTTGCTGGATTCTGGCGGAATCACAAACTTGAAGACAGTATTGCCGCCATTTGTCAGGTGGAAGTCACCAAGCGAGATTACATCCATGCCAATCAACATGTCGCAGACCATGAGATCACTCTGTGAGACACGAAGTCCGTTGATTAGTATCCCATTCGGCAAAAGCAGATTTATCCTGTACACTGGGGTTTCATACCAGCCGTTTGCGGTATAGGCTTGGGAGAAATCAACGGGGACCAGACCAAGCTCTGCGGCCTTGTCGCGGGAAACGACCGAGAATGTCGCCCCCGTGTCCCACAACGCCCTTGCTTGAACAAGCGCTTCCTGCGGCGAAGGATGAGGAGCAACCCTCACGCCCGTAAGAATCTCGCGGACGACACTTGGGTACTCTACGTTGATGCTGCTCATGACATTGACCTTGAGAAATCGGCCCTTCCGGAAAGGCAAATCCAAGGCGTTTCCTGTTCGCGCGGGACACAAAGGTGAACGATGAACGAACCGAGCGGATGTCCGGCAGACAGTGTCGCGTCAACGCCACGGTTGAAATCGTCGTAGTCGCCAAGAACACGTCCATCTGCAATGGCGATGTACTTGCCGTTGTATTTCGGCAACAGCGAATCGAGATTGGCGTAGTACCAATCTGCATTTCTTTTCAGCACCGTCTTTTCTGCTACCATGTTCTGCTCCTTTCTTGCCTCACAAAGGCACACGACCTCCAGACGCCACATATTATATCATAATTCGGCATGTCCGGCATGCTTCCACATCTTCGACCACATTTCCCGCTTGAGAATCCTCCGACTGCCCAGATCGAGATTGAATACAGCATCCACCTTGGCATTAGTGTCATATCTCACTATCACTCCAACTTGCGCACCTTTTTCATCCCACTCACTGACGTAATAGGACAGCCCGTTCCCATCAACGGAGAAGACAGCGCCCATTGTCGATTCTACTTCCTGTCTCGACATGCCTAATCGTATCGACCGCGAAAGACGTTCGCTCCTATCCACAATCACCGGGATTGCCGTTTGGCTTGATGGACGCCTTGGCGAGACAAGGCGGTCGAAGACAGCAAATGGAAGCGCGACTATAGCAAGTCCCCAATCGACGCTGTCAAGTTCCCCTTGTGCATAGAACTCCACCTTCCACTTGTCACTCTCTCGGCTGCCGCCAAGTTCAAGAAGCATTCTGGCATAATCCAACGGAGGCCCCCATCCATATTCGTACATGTCATAAGGAACATTCTCACGTTCCATCCAGTCTTTCATCCGCTCCCAGTTCGACCATGGGAACACATTCTTCAACCGCCCGTTCGCAAACATCAGCATCACAGGATGTGAATCGCCTGACTTAGCATACACACACTTGTAGAAACGGTACTCCATACCGCCGTTAACAATGGAGACCTCATGCTCGGTTAAAGACGCTTCTGGGATTATGTCTATAACATCTGCCTCGGCATCTCCAACATTGAACACGGCACTCCCCTGTGACGGCCTCAATGACCACCATACGGCCAGACCAATCCCAGCAAACGCAAGGAATATAACGAAAAATGCCTTTATCGGTTTCCGCATCCTTCACCAACTCCTTTCGCTTGCCGCCGCAGGGCACGTTCTGCCCGCGCAATTCCGTCTTAGAATCGCTCCTTGATGCGCAACGGCCCACGGAGCCGAACACCGCTACGCCACGCTTCTTTGAATTCCGAGGTCTTTGCCTCGCGCACTTCACCCGTCTTGGCACTTATCGCGAGCATCCCGTACTTCCCCTCTGAGATTCTGTTCTTACAGACAATCGTCTCGTCGTCCGCCCAGACGTACGTTACAAAC
>CACZAK010000352.1 GCA_902779075.1 uncultured bacterium
AAGCGCCGTAGAGCGCGTCTCGTGGTGGTACTGCGCGATGAGGGAGCTCGCGGACGCCGGGATCATGCACTGGCCGATTCCGTTCATGAGCCCGTACATCACGAGCATCCCGACGAATCCGTCGACGAATCCCGTCCCTAGGACGCTCGCGGAGAAGAGGAACGCGCCGACGACTACGACCCACTTGCGCCGAAGCATGTCCGCGGCGATTCCCGCAAGCGGAACGGCGAGACCGTACGCGAAGAGAAATGCGGTCCGCGTGAAGCCCCACTGCGCGTCGCTCGTCCCGGGGAGCGAAAGCTTGATGTCAGGAAGCGACGCGTTGAATATCTGCCGCGTCGCGTGCATGAGAAAGTACGTGAACGCCAGCAGCGCCAGCATCACCCACTTGTAGCCCCTGTCGGTCCTGTTTTCCATCCTGTCTCTCCCGTCCTTGTTGTTCATATGGATTATAGCAAATAGACAGTGAGAAATGCCAAATCTTCAATGCACAGCAATGAGAAGATTTGAGAGCTTCGGAAACCCCTCATTTGCCAAGCATCAGCGTACGGAGGCGCTCACCCAGTTTTCAACAACAAGTCCATCTATGCGCCGAAAATGTCGAACGTTGTTCGTGACAAGGACGAATCCCCCCGCAATTTCACGTCGTCTTCAGCGAGCGCGACATGATTACATGGAGAATTACTATTGCTCTGCAAGCCGTAACATCGGAATCTGAGAGAAATGCTCGTCGTGTGTCGCAAGAACATATCCCTTCTCAATCGCGCTCGCCGCTATCCATATGTCGTTTTGGGGAATCATCCGCCCAGAACCCTTAAGCGCCTTGTATATCTTGGAGTAGTATAAAGACGTGGTTGTGGATACATCTGCAAGAACCACCGGCGGAGCGTCAAGGAACTCTTCCAGACGTTTGCGGAGCATCTTTCCCCTTTTCCTACCTTCATCGAGTCCATTCATGTACTCGGCATACACAACAGGATGTACAACCACAGACTCCGAAGTCTCTATAAGCTCGGCGAAAGGTTCATCGCCCCTGAAATAGCGAATAAGGACATTTGTATCAACAAGTACGCTCGCCATGTCAAATGTCCTCCTTGTCAACTTTGGAGAAGTCTGCACCCTCTACATAGGCAAGCAGATCGGAGGCATCCTTGCTGTCAACGCACCCTCTAAATCTGCTCAAGCCATTGTCAACCTTCATACGTGGCTTCGGCACAACGCCAAGGGCGACGGCAAGCAAATCCTTTACAGACTGGTTGATGCTCTTAGACTGACGCCTCGCATAAACCATAAGAAGCTTGGCCGTCGCCGGCTCCAACTCATGTATTGTCAACGTCTTCGGCATCTTGCATCACTCCTTGCTTCGAATTTGATTCATATTATACATCACAATGGCCTTGGAATGCAAGTACCATTTAGACGAAAACCGCCATGCCATTTGGACAATGTTTTAGCCGCAAAGAACACAAAGGTCGCAAAGAAAGAACTTCGTGGGACGCCTTACGACATCTTGTCAAATCATGCGGCTTCCCGTCCAAAACCACAACCGTCAAAAGGGTCTATCCCCGCAATTTCCTAACACAGCCCCAACAATTTATGGAATGGGACAATTGCGTCAAAATACCCGTCAGCCTCGACTATAGGCGCCAAATGCCCGTCATACACGAGCGCAGTACGGACATGCCTAGCTATTTGGCGTCAAGGGCGCCGGGGGCAAAGTCAAGCCGAAGGACAACGCACTCGTTAGCAAGCTCATCTGCCGGAATGCCCCAGACATGAAGAGTCTCGCGGTTGATGTCGCCCACATTCCACGGCATAAGCTCCACACGGACACTGAGCGTCTTGCCGGTATTAAGCAGCGTAACCTTCTCCGGCATCGCGGCAAGCGGGCACAAGTCTAGACCCGTCGCATCAAGGCCTGATGGAAAATGCACAAAGAGCGTGTCATCTCTGCGCGTCACGACTGCATTAGGCGCAGTCTTGAGCTTCAGGCCGCTAACAGTCTTCACGTTGCGAAAAGAATCGCGCACCTTTTCGTGCCACTTGCCGACATCCGCCATGATTGCGCGGGCTTCGTCGGGAATCGTACCGTCCGCCTTTGGCCCGACATTCAGGAGGAAGTTCGCCCCGCTTGCGAGAAAGACATCGATCCTTCCGGTCAGGTATCGGAGGGTGCGGTAGTCTTCATCGGCCCGGTAGCCCCAACTCTGCGCCCCGACGGAATCGCACGCCTCGACATGTCGTCCGTCGCTTCCTCCCGCCGCGTAGCTTCGCTCCGGCGTGGAATAGTCGCTCGTGCCCTCGTTTCCCCAGCCCCTGTTGTTGACCATGATCCCCGGCTGGAGACTCCGCACAAGCGCATCCATTTCAGGACGGCCTATCTTTGTCGGAATGTCCCAGAAGAAACAGACGATTTCGCCGTAGTTGGAGAGAAGTTCCGTCACCTGCGACTTTACATATTCAGCGTACTTCGCCATATCGGGTTCGTCGCCCGGCTGAACAGGAATCTGGTGCGAACTCTTCTCGTTGTGCGCGTTGGGATGGTGCCAGTCGGGATTCGAGTAGTATAATCCAAGCTTCATCCCCCTCCTGCAACATGCAGCTGCAAGTTCGGCGAGGACATCTCGCTTCGCCGGCGTGTTCGTAACCTTGAAGTCCGTCGTCTTCGTATCCCACATGCAGAAGCCGTCATGGTGCTTCGCCGTGAATACGATGTATTCCGCGC
This sequence comes from uncultured bacterium, assembly GCA_902779075.1. The sequence goes on from CACZAK010000352.1 coordinate 2,726, forward strand.
CAGCGGATTCCGCAACATCAACGAGTGCGTCCGCATCGAACTTCTCCGCCGTGAAACGCCCGGCGCGCTTTTCATAATCGGCGCGAGACATCCCTCTTCGCATCTCTTCCTGTTCGTGCCACTCGCCTACGGAGTATATGCCCCAATGGACAAACATCCCAAGCCGCCGTTCGAACATGTTCCACTTGGACGAATGCGCAAGGCACGGCAACAAGAGCGCCGCCGCGAAACACACAAATCTAATCATGGCACGCAAATCCTCCTTTCTTGCGAGTCTCGCAATATCCTGCCGATCATGCTATTTCTCCTTGTCGTTGTCGTCAAAGGAGTCATCTGTCAGTAGCATAAGCGGCCAGAGCTGCGGGGAGTTCGCGCAGTGCCGTCCCGGCAGAGTCGCATTGGACAGGGCGCCATAGGAGATATTGCCGTCCGGGCCTCTGTCACGATTGTGGACGACGATTCCAAGTCCGGCAACGCTCCCGGCACGAAGTTCAAGCGGCATGAGATATCGGTTGTCAAGGAATATGCGGTATTCGCCGCCGTCTTTCGTCAGCGCGAAGTCGCATCGCACCTTCTCAGCAACCTCCTCGTCCTTAGGATAGTTGAGCCCGTCGGC
>CACZAK010000353.1 GCA_902779075.1 uncultured bacterium
CTTCATTAGTTATTTCCTTTCTTTGTGTCCTATGTGTTCTTTGTGGATAATCTTCCCCCTCGTACGAGGGTCGCGACGAGAATTGCCTTTGTCAGTTTCTTCATGGGTCACCTACTCCTTTCGCTTGCCGCCGCAGAGTGTGTTCCGCATACCGCGCAAAAATCCATCACGAACCATAATCCACCTACCAATGCAAATTGATTACAGGTAAAACCGGAAATCGTCCGTCGGGAATGCGGTTTATGAGTCCAATCTGAAGCGCAGGCATATCAGAATAATTATAGAAGCCGACCTGACCTATGAAACCCGATGTACCATACCCAGAGACATCGTTTATCACGCCAACCTGCAAACCACGCACGGTCTCACTATAGTAACAAGTGTTATAGCACCCAACCATACACCCATCTATATCTTCGGCAAAATTTATCGGTCCAACCATACACCCATCTATATCTTCGGCAAAATTTATCGGTCCAACCATCATACCTTGCGTTCTGCCATTAGCGTTGACAAGCATCCCAGCCGTCACGCCACGCATCGTTCCGGTCATAGACGAAACCTTTCCCAAATGACCGCAAAACCCCAAAATCCCAAGATTCAAGAGCAGGCCATTCATTTCTCCACATTCGCCCAAAAGGAAATTTACGCCAAGTCCGATGACACCAGGATTGTCTAGTTTGTCTCCATGTCCTCCATAACGGCCAACCCACGGATACGCATTATCCATGAACGACACGCCAACAGGAGAGTACCATGTGATGTCGGCCGGCTTCTCAACGTCAGCACGAACATCATTACCAACCACTGCCATAAGCGCGAGGAATGAGACGAGGATGATTCTTGCAAAGGATTTCATGGGGTCATCCTTTCTGTTGCGTTTTCGTTGACAGGATTAACATGATTTGCAGGATAGATAATTTCGCCAACTTCGTCCAGCAGTTTGCGCCATTCGTCTTGGTTCAGCTTGCCTTTACAGATGAATGAGACAACGCGGCGCTTGGAATCCCACGCCACCATTGAGTAATCTCTTTCTGCAATGGCTGTCAAAACCGTCCGCACGGAAACATTCGTCGCATTGAACTCTCCCAGCGGCACAGCGAGATTGCGGCCATATGCCAATTCAACCTTGATTGGCCCCAATCCGTCAATACCGTTCATGCCTGGAGGATTCAGCACTACCTTTTCAAGATAGCAACTCGCGCCTTCAATCGTAGATTGAGGAGAGATCGACACAACGGGAACAATGCAATCCAGAAAGTCCCGATGCCATGCGGGTCTGGATGAAAGCCAAACAGCAGTAGGCGCATCAGCGCCACCAATTACACCAATGGATTCCGCATGTCTTTTTGCGCCATCACATCCAGCCAATCCAAGCATCGCTATTCCCGCGACGACCCGGGCAAATCTCTTTCGCATATTCATCTCGCTACTCCTTTCTCTTCGTCTCTCACGGCGCGGAGCATCATGCCAAGAAAGTCATGACGAGGTTGACCATTATTTCCTTCTCTTGCGGCTTCGACTCCGCAATCATGACGGTAAGCGCGACGAGCGTGTGGGGGGCGATGCGCTTGGAGCCGTCCTTGCGCAGCAGAAGGCGGTTGCGCTTGAGGAAGTAGAGGAAGAGCGCGGCGGCGATGCGCTTGTTGCCGTCCGAAAAGCCGTGGTTCTTGGTGACGAGGTAGAGGAGGTTCGCGGCCTTCTCCTGCGCGGAGGGATAGAGGTCCTTACCGCCGAACGACTGGTACACCGCGCCAAGGGCGGATTTGAAAGAGCCATCCTTTTCGTTGCCGAAAAGTGCGGAGTCGGCTGAAAACTTCATGGCGTCGATGAAGCATCGGCACTCTTCGTAGGAAAGCTCGACCGAGCGCCCCTTGGCTTTGGGCTTGCCGATGGTCTGGTGGTCGTAGCCGTCAAGCAGGTCGAGCGCGGAGGAGTAGGTTTTTACGACATCCAGCACCTGCTCCGTGTCGAGGCTGTTCGATACGCGCTTCATAACCTCCACCGCCTGGCCGAGCTGCTTCAGGCGTTCGCGGTTGAGCGCATAGCCGCGCACGATATACTCTTTCAGCACCCGCGTCGCCCAGCGGCGAAACTCCACGCCACGAGGAGAATGGACCCGATAACCTACAGCAATAATCACATCAAGGTTATAAATCTCAATCTTTACCGACCCAGCCGCATTTTCCGCTAAATGTGCAATTTTTGCACACATAGTCTCCGGCTCGATTTCTCCTTCGGAAATCGCATTGCGAATATGACGCCCGATAACCGTTCGATCTTTGCCGAACAGCTGCGCCATCTGCGCCTGCGAAAGCCACACGGTTTCGGCCTTGACCTGCACTGGCATCGCAAGGCTTCCATCCTTCGCCTCAAACAACACTATGTCATTGCTCATTGTCGTGTTCCTTTCATTAGCAATTGGACATTGGCACTGGCAACACTTTCACATTGGCAACATTCATCAGGTCAAATCTGTTTTATCACTCTTGCAGGAACGCCAGCGACAAGCGTATTGGGCGGCACGTCTTTCGTGACAACAGCCCCCGCCGCGACAACCGAGCCTTCGCCAATCGTCACGCCCGGCAACACCACCACGTTTGCGCCTATCCAGCATCCATCGCAGATCGTAATTGGCTTTGCGTATGTGCGCCAGCGATATTCGCTGCTCCCGGGCTTCCAGTTTGGCGTCAATCGCTCCGACAGCTTCACCGGGTGTGCGGCGGTCGTCAGGTGAACACACGGCGCAATCAGCACATCGGAGCCAATCGTGATGCGGTTGCAGTCTATAAACGTGCAGTTCATGTTGATGGAGACGTTTGAGCCGACGTGGATGTTGACGCCGAATCCGCAGGTGAAATTGTCGCCGACGCTTACGTTTTCGCCGACAGAACCGAACAATTCGCGCACCATGCGCCGCCGCTCGTCTTTTGCAGAATAATCAAGCGCGTTGTATTTCTTGCACCACTCCAGCGCCCGCGCCTTCGCCGCTATGAATTCCGGCGCATGGCAGTCGTACAACTCCCCCGCCATGCATTTATCCATTTCTCTGATCATTTTCGTCTTCCTTTCTGCCTTGTTTGTTAGATCCCCTCTCGCGCGAGAGTCGCTACGAGAATCGTCTTTGTCAGTTTCTTCATTTCACCTTCTCCTTTCGCTTGCCTCCGCAGGGCGCGTTCTGCCCGCGCAATTCCGTCTTAGAATCGCTCCTTGATGCGCAACGGCCCACGGAGCCGAACACCGCTACGCCACGCTTCTTTGAATTCCGAGGCCTTTGCCTCGCGCACTTCGCCCGTCTTGGCACTTATCGCGAGCATCCCGTACTTCCCCTCTGA
>CACZAK010000354.1 GCA_902779075.1 uncultured bacterium
GCCCATGCCCACGATCACCTGCACGTCCTTGTTGGACGCGTCGCGCATTTCCATCGCCTGCTGCTTCTCCTCGCGCATCTTGCGCAGGTCTGCCAATGTCAACTTTGCCATTTTCTTATTCCTTTCAGCCTTCAGCACAGTACTTCGCAATGATGTTCTCGACGTCCTTCGTCGAGAGCTTGCCATGGACCTCGCCGTTCACGACCGCCACCGGCGCGAGGCCGCAGCAGCCGAGGCAGCGCACCGCCTCCACGGAGAACATGCCGTCCGGGGTCGTCGCGTTCAGGCCCACGCCCAGCTGCTTCTCGAACTCCTTGAGCACGTCGTCGCCGCCGCGCAGGTAGCACGCCGTGCCGAGACACACCTGGATGTTGTACTTCCCGGCCTTCCGCAGGCGGAAGAAGTTGTAGAACGTGATGACGCCGTAGATCTTGGCCAGCGGCACGCCCAGGATCTCGCTCGTCTCGATGGCGATTTCGCGGGGAATGTAGCCGTAGGTCTGCTGCACACGGTGCAGCACCATGATCAGGTTGCCTGGTTTGGCCTTCCACTCCTCGATGAACGCCCGCAGCTCGGGCGTCATCTTCTCTAACTCTTTGCTCATGTTTCTTCTTCCTTTATTAGGGATGAAATTCTGCTCCTGCTCGGATAGGTGATAATTATCTCACATTACCCCCCAGTTAGGCAAGGGTAAGATTTAGGGTGTCGGCAGGTTGGGCGCATCTGCGTTTTTCACCCATGCGTTTTGAGATTGGAAACAACCATGACAACTTTCAAGAACAACATTATCCTGCGGGCGCACCTTGAACATTCATGAATTACGCAGATGCGCCCCAGCAAGTTTCACGGCTTGCACTTTCCTTGATGAATCCAGTTGCGCAACCAGACCGAATATGGTAAATTCTTTTGCATGAAAACACGCACCATTCTCCTCTGCGCCGCATTGGCGGCGACAATCCCGGCGACGGCGGCGCATAGCTACTTCGTCATCTTCGACAACTTCCTGCGCGTTCCCGCGTACTGCTATCCGCTTCCTGCCGGCTGGACCGGCATGGGCTGGATCAAGTGGGAGATCCCCTTCAAATTGAATCCGAACATCGAGTGCTCCATCCTGATAAACCCGTCGGAACGGCGCATCGTGCAGATGATGAGCAGCATCAACAGGGGTTCGTTCGTACTTGAGCAGACGGGCAACATCTACTCCGACGCGAACGCCATGGCCGCCCATCTAGCACGGCAGATCAACTCGTCCATCGTCGTCCCCGGCCTTGCCAACTTCCGACCTAAGTACGGACGCTTCAGCGACGATATCCAGCCACGGACGCGGCAGATCATCGACGCCGCCTTCTCCATCAGCAGGACCGCGCAGTTCAAGAAGGCGTTCAAGGTGGAGTGCTTCTTCGACTGCGAGTACAACGGCGCGAAATGCGAGGCGCTTTACGAATACGTCTGCGCGTTCACCGCGACGCAGATCCGGCCGAACCTGCCAACGATTGCGACGGCCGCAGAGCACAACACCCTCTTCACGATCGCGCCGCCCGGAGAGCTGGCCGCAACGAAGAAAATCGGCGGACGCCTCTTCGCCGGCCGGTTCGTGAACCGGTTCTGGAAGACCGCCGAGGACGGCATGATCGCGGCGATGATCAAAGGCAAGATGATCGGCATGAACGAAGGCATGGACCTCATGCGGCAGTCTCAGGCCGAGAACCAGCGCATCCTGGACGAACTCCGCAAAAAATGGAGCGAGGTGATTCGCGAGGTGAAGACGGTGGACAACCCGCTCTCGCCCGGCGACAAGATCGAGCGCCCGATCTACTTCGACCATTCGCTGATCAACTCGCGGCAGGATGCCTTAATCATGAGCGACCGCAACCTCGACCCGCACGAGGTCGAGAAACTCGTCGGACAGGGCTTCTGGACCGCAGTTGATTAACCGTTAGGTGTAGCGTAAGACTTCGTCGACCGTGGTATAGCCGTCGAGGATCGAGCGGACGCCGTCCTCGCGCATGGTGCGCATGCCGAGTTCGCGGGCCTTCTCGCGGATGATTAGGGTCGGCGAACGCGCGTTGATGAGCTCGCGGATCGGGTTCGTCACGCGCAGGTACTCGAAGATCGCCTTGCGTCCCTTGTAGCCGGTGCCGTTGCAGGTCTTGCAGCCCTTGCCGAAGTAGAACGGACGACCGCCGATCTCGTCGCGCGTGAGGTTGATGCGGTCGAGCGTCTCGTCGTCGGGTTCGTAGGGCGTCTTGCAGTCGCGGCAGCAGGTACGCAGAAGACGTTGCCCAAGCACCGCCTCAAGAGTGGAGGCTACCATGTACGGAGCCACGTTCATATCCACGAAACGCATCACGGCACCGGCGGCGTCGTTGGTGTGGAGCGTGGAGAACACGAGGTGACCGGTGAGGGCGGCCTGAATCGCCACTTCCGCCGTCTCGAGGTCGCGGATCTCGCCGATCAGCATGATGTCGGGGTCCTGACGCAGGAAGGCGCGCAGCACCTTCGGGAAGGTGTTGCCGACTTCATGGTTGATCGGCACCTGCACGATGCCGTCCACGTCGTATTCGACAGGTTCCTCGGCGGTGAGGAGCTTGGAGTCGATGGAGTTGATTCGGCGGAGGACGGAGTAGAGCGTCGTCGTCTTGCCGGAGCCGGTCGGACCCGTCACCACGATGATGCCGTTCGGTTTCTCGATGTCCATCGTGAGCTGTTCGTAGACGTCTTCGGCGAGACCCACGTTCTCGAGGTCGAGAGACGTGGCGCCCTGGTCGAGAATACGCATAACCACGGATTCGCCGTGCGTGGTGGGAAGGCACGACACGCGGAGGTCCACGGGACGCCCCGCCACGGTGATTGCGATGCGGCCGTCCTGCGGCACGCGGCGCTCGGCGATGTTGAGGTTTGCCATGATCTTGATACGCGAGATGATGGCAGGGGCCATGGAGACGTCCGGCGCCTTAACCGCGTAGAGCGCGCCGTCCACGCGGTAGCGGATCTGGAAGTTCTTTTCGAACGGCTCGATGTGGATGTCGGCCGCGCGGTCCACCACGCCCTGGTAGAGGATCATGTTAACGAACTTGACGACGGCGTTGGAGTTCGCGGCGGCGTCTAGCGCGGCGACGTCGTTGGGGTCGCCCCTCAGCGACTCGTCGGCGTCCATGCCCTCGCCGAGGCTCTTGAGCATGTCCGCGACGGATTCGGAGGAGTCGCCGTAGTGCTGCGCGATGCGGTCGTTGAGGTCCTTCTCGCGCGCCATGACGAAGCGCACTTCCTTCGAGAGGGCGAACGTCACCTCGTCCGAGACGCGCGGGTCCACGAGATTCGACGTGGCGAGGGTGACTGACGTATCGTCAACTCCCACGCAAAGCACGTTGTACATGCGCGCGATGGATGCGGGAATCGCATTCACCACGTCGCTGCTCAGTTCCATGTTCGCGAGGTCGACCACCTCGCAGCCCTGGTAGGCGGCCATCATGCCGAGGAGGCTGTCCTCGTCGATGTACCCGCCGTCCACGACGATCTCGCGCACGGTCTTGCCGGCTGCGTTGCGCTGCTCCTCGCGGATCGTCTCGACCGCATCCTGGTCTAGGACCCCGTTCTTTACGAGGAGATCCAACAATGGATCGAAATGCTCGGACATTTAGCGCCGCCCCATTTCTTCCTTGAGCTTGGCGACCACCGTATCGGGGTCCTGGCTCTTGGTGATGAGCTCGTCGTAGGAGATGAGCCCGTTCCTGTAGTGCCCCATGAGGCAGGCGTCGAGCGTGACCATGCCGAACTTCGCGCCGGTCTGGATGTCGGAGCGGATCTGGAAGGTCTTGTTGTCGCGGATGCGGCTGCGGATGGACGACGTTGCAAGCATGATCTCGAACGCGGCGATTCGGCCGTGTACCTCGCCGTTCGCGTCGAGCTTCGGCAGGAGGATCTGCGAGATCACGGCCTGGAGGCCCACGGAGAGGGTGCCGAACACGAGGTGGCCCGTTTCTGCGGCGGTGATGGCCGCGCCGATTGTCTCGAGGTCGCGCATTTCACCCACGAGGATCACGTCGGGGTCCTGACGCAGCGCGCGGCGGATCGCCTCGGCGAAGCTCGGCACGTCGGAGCCGACTTCGCGCTGCGTTACGAGCGACTTGCGGGACGTGTGGTAGAATTCGATAGGGTCTTCGATCGTGATGATGTGTACGCCGCGCTCGCGGTTGATCACGTCGAGCATCGACGCGAGGGTGGTGGATTTACCTGAACCCGTAGGACCGGTCACGAGGATGAGTCCGCGCGGCTTGAAGAGAAGTTCCTTCACGGACTCCGGGAGACCGATCTGCTCAAGCGTGAGCAGGGTCGAGGGAATCATACGGAGCACGCAGCCCCAGCGCTTGCGCTCCTTGAACACGCTCACGCGGAAACGCGTGCCGTCCTCGTGCGCGATGGCGAAGTCCGCACCGCCGTTCTTCTCGACCTCGGCGGACTGCTCGGGCGTCATCATCTCGTGGCAGAGCTTGTACGTATCCTCCTCCGTGAACGCCTCGTCCGCGATCGCCACGAGCTCGCCGTGGACGCGGAGCTCGGGCGGCATGAACGCGCGCACGTGCAAATCGCTCGCACCCTCGTCGATCGTCGCCTGCAGCAGGTCGTGCATCGTGATTTCAGTTGCCATTTCTAATCCCTTTCACTTTAAACTTTTCACTTTACACTTTACACTCGTTAGTCCGCGTCGCCCATCGTCGCCTGCAAAACCTCCTTCAGGGAGGTCATGCCGGAGGCGACCTTGAGCATGCCGTCTTCGCGCAGCGTGCGCATGCCCATTTCGCGCGCGCGCTCGCGCAGCACGGAGGACGGCGCATGGTCGAAGATCAGACGCTGGATGGTGTCATCGATCTCAAAGATCTCGAAGATGCCCTTTCGGCCCTTGTACCCGCCGTTGCACTTGGGGCAGCCGCGCCCGATGTACATGTGCTCGGGGGCCGTCTTCGCAATCGCGCCGAGCATCTTCATGTCGCGCTCCGTGGGGGTGTACTCTTCCTTGCAGTTCGTACAGATAGCGCGTACGAGGCGCTGGGCCATCGCGGCGCGCACGGCGGACGCGACGAGGAACGGCTTGACGCCCATATCGGTGAGACGCGTCACGGCGCTCGGAGCGTCGTTGGTGTGCAGGGTGGAGAACACAAGGTGGCCCGTGAGCGCCGCTTCCATCGCGATGTCCGCCGTCTCGTCGTCACGGATTTCGCCGATCATCACGATGTTAGGCGCCTGACGGAGAATGGAGCGCAGGGCGGCCGAGAAGTCGAGGCCCACGTCGCGGTTCACCTGCACCTGGTTGATGCCGCCCATCTGGTATTCGACAGGGTCCTCGACGGTGATGATCTTCTTGTCGGGCGTGTTGATCTGCCCGAGACAGGCGTACAGCGTAGTGGTCTTGCCCGAACCGGTAGGACCCGTCACGAGCACCACGCCGTCGGAAAGGTGGATCAGGCGCTCGAACTTGTTCTGGTCGTCGGAGAGGAAGCCGAGCTGCGGCAGGCCGAGCGCGAGGTTCGACTTGTCG
>CACZAK010000355.1 GCA_902779075.1 uncultured bacterium
CGCAAGTGCGGCAAGAAGCAGACCGCACAGCGCCGATTTCGCAGGATTCATGATTTTCACCATTTAGCGATTCACGTTTTCAAGCGCCTTCAAGAGTCCATCCACGCGAGAAATTCGCGTCCGTACGGATCGGATCTCTGCCTGTCGGCTCTACGTCACCTGACGAAAATCGAAAATCCCGGCGCCTTCTCCGCCCGCAGGAACTGGCTGGGCGTCAGCGCACGGTCGGAAATGCGGAACTCGTCAATAAGGCCTTCGTAACGCATGCCCATTTGCAGAGTGTAGGCACCGAGCCGATAATCGATGACACCGTCGAACGAAGTTTTGCCGCGCTCGGTGTGATCGACATATGTGACGACATCCGTCTTACCGGGGTTCGTCCCGCTCGGCTGGAAGACGGCGGCCACATGATGCCACTTTCCGTCAAGGACGTCAGCGCTGGAACAAACAGTCAATCCTTTCCAGACGACATCCCCGGTATTGTTGGTACACATAGTGACATAGAAATTGAAATTTATAACGGGATCAGCCGACTTGCCGGAATTGTTTACGAAAATAAACTGCCAGATGTTCGGACTCTTGTCATTGCGGTAGTCGCTCAGCAAGGCCGGCTGGGAACTCCAGGCCACCTGCTGACCCGGCGTCGGCTTCATCCAGAACTCAATCGTCCCCGACATGCGCGCCACACCGTCGGCCGTCATAGGCACGAAATAGGTTTCAAGAAGATTGGCGGGAACACTGGGATTGACGCTTCTGCCCCACAGTGCGCAGGCTGGATAGTGGGAATTGCCGGGGAACGAAATCGACTTGTCATTATGCTTTGAAAGGACGGCTCCGTCCTCGCCGTCAAGGATGCGAACGCCGGGAACGTCGCTGGAATATGTCGGCTTTACGCTACTGTCGCTATTGGACGCCCAGAACGCGCCGTTGCACAGAGTGCCGTATTCGGTCGCAGCGTTCGGTGTGCCATCGTCGAACTTCACATGCGAAATCGTGGGTCCCGTCGGCACGTTGCGCGCCTTCAGGAACTGCGACGTTGTCAACGCGGCGTTCGAGTAACGCAGCTCGCCGATTGAAACGCCGCGCGAAGGATTTGAGAATATCCCTGTCGCACCACTGAACCGTGCGCCGATCGTGAGGGGTCCGGTGCCGCTTCGCGGCGCAAAGCTGTCAACACCTTTGTCCGTGTAGTCGAGATAGCGTCTCAAAGGCCACGATGCTCCACTTGTCACCACATACGCCAAATGATGCCATTCACCGTCCGCGATGTCGCCAATTCCCCATATATTCTTTTCTTTACCATCAGCGTCATAATAGGTGAAACATATAACGCTATTAAACCACCGTAATTCCCATGCTGGAGCATTGTCCGAGGCAGTGATGGTCTTGTAGACAAATGTCTGGCCGACGGACTTCACGAAGCCCTCGTCTGGGTCGAGACGGATCGTCAGTTCAAGCGTAAACGTTCCGGAACTCAATTCGCTCGACGTTTCCGAGACCTGCAACGCACCGCCGTCGTTTGATGGATAATCTCCTGATGAAGCAGGGCTCGTGAACTTGATAGCACCATCTGCAGATGTCGCCATCGCGCCGGAGACTGGATCGGAGATGCGTTGCCCTACAGGATAGCCGACAGCCGAAGCCGGCATGTGTGCCGTATCTTCCGTTTTTGCGGAATGTCCATTATGTATGCCGATGACCGTCGCATCGAGCGTGCCGGGGCTCGCTTTGTTCTGGATGGTCGTGCCGTGGGAGACTGTAGTCCCGGCTTCGCCCAGGCCGTCAAAGTCGTACCACACGACCGTATCGGCCTTTGCCGCGAATGCGGCGAATGCCAACGCGCCGAAAACGGCTATTCCGACAACTCGAATATCTTTCATTGCATACCCTCCTCTTGTCATCATTATTGTTATGAATTTTACCAAAAGACAACGCCCATGGCAACGAATTCCGCTCATAATGCGCAAAAAACGTCGCGCAATTATCGCAACGTCGGCATTCACACCGTTGGAACTATGGCGTTCACATATCATAGTCAATCCACGATGTCGTACACGCGCACGTATAGGTGTTTTTCGTATTCATAAGCAAGTGGATTTCCTTTTGTACACTTTCGGCTATTTGTATTGTACCATACCTTTTCTCTCGCAACATACCCGATTGTGCGAAAAAAACAACCCAATCGGGCAATGCGGACGACCGCTATGGATTCACGGGCTCGAATACGGCAACCGCGCCGCCCTCGTCGCAGAGGGCGAAGCTCTCCCGGCCGCTTTTGCGGACGCTGCGCTCGGAAACGGAAAGCGCCTTGGCGTTCGTCCGCGTATACGGTCATTTTCCATTCACCGTCGCCGAGGAAGCCGAGATCAAGGTCGACCGTCCTTGCGCTGACGGTCGTCGCGGCGAAATAGAACCTGCCGTCATGGGACTCGCGGACAACCGCATAGAACTCCCCGCACCTGCCGGCTACGGGACGCGTATCCTTCCACGCGGCGGGAAGGCCGCGCAGCGCCTCGATGCCGGCCGCGCAGCGATAGCGCTCAGGCCAGTCGCAGAGTGTCATGAGCGGCGAGTCGAACTGGATGCACTGCGCGATCGCGTGGGCGCGCGTCCCCATCTCCTCTGCCCAGTGCGGACAGCGGTCCGTCTCGTCGCCGTAGCGATGGCCTTTCGCGACCTGCGGCACGAAGTCCCTTGAATACACGTTGCCGAACCCACCGGGCGTGAAGTCGGCAGGCCCGAGAAGAAATCTTGTGAACGGCAGCGTTGCGCAATGTGCGGGCGTGACGGTCTTGCGGAATATGCTCATCTCGTTTCCGAGAACGGCCTCGCGCGTTATCATGTTGGGCCATGTGCGCTCAGCGCCGGTCGACTTGAACGATCCGTGGAAGTTGACCATGATCCTGTGGCGAGCGGCCGCGCGGCAGACGCGTTCGCACCAGTTCACCATCTCCTGGTCCTGACGTTCGAGGAAGTCCGTCTTCACGCCGACGACACCCCACTTCTCAAGGCGCGAAAACGTTTCTTCAATGCCCACATCATCGATCAGCATCCAGTGTATCCAGACCCATATCCCTACGCCCTTCTCCTTCGCGTGCGCGACGATCCGCTCCATGTCGAAGCCCTTTCGCGGCTCAAGCCGGACGTTGGGGCCGTGGTTGGGACGCCGAGCGAAGCCGTACCATCCGCCGTCTATCGTGTGGTACGGCCAGCCCATCTCGGCGGCGAAATTGACGAGCTTGAGGGTAAGTTCCGTCGAGAGCGAGTTGTTCGACTCGACCCACCAGTCCCACGTGCTCGCGCCGGGCTTGACGAAGGAGAAGTCGATCGACTTATCGGGCGGCGGGTTAAGGTTGATGATGATGTCGTTCTTGCGGATAAGGTCCAGGGCGTCGTCGCCGACGATAGCGACCCGCCACGGACTCGCTGCGGGCGCAGTCGCGATCACCGCCACGTCCGCCGTCGCCGCAGGGCTCGGAGGTATCTTCGAGAGCGCCGCGACGAGGCGTGCGTCACCGTCGCGGTTCGCCGCGCGGTAGAAGAGTCCCGCCCAGTTGGAGAGCGCCGCCTCGCACAGCGCAATCGTGGCACCTCGCGTTTCAACAAGAACAGGCATGCCGACGTAGCGTTTCATGTCGACCGCGGCGAGCGGGCCGCGCACAAACGGCTCCTCCTGCGAATTCCGTTCGCCGGCGTATGTCGTAGTCCACGCCATGACGTCCTGATCGAAGCGCCATTCGGTAAGCTCATCCTTTATCTGGAAGCCGTCGAAGGCGGCCTGGCGCGGGAACGAGTAGCGGAAAGCAACGCCCTCGTCATACGCCCTGAACACGATGTCCATCCGCCGCGGATGTTTCGTGACGGTCGTTCCGCCGAGTTCGATGCACGCGGCGCGGGCCTCCGTCTCCTCGAGTTCGACGACGAGTTCGTTGTAGCGGTCGCGCACTTTGCCGCGCCGGTAGAGAGACGTCTCCCATGTCGTGTCGGCACTTGAGCGACGCACGCCGGATACTCTCATCGCGGAAAGTTCCGCGGCGTCTTTGTCGCAGTCGTTCCCGACCGCGAATCTGAACCCCATCGCGGAGGGCTTCACGAGCGTCTTTCCGTCGCGAAGGAGCGACCAGCGCATTCCTCCGGCGTCCGTGTTGAAGACGGCCTGAAGCCTTCCGTCGGGCGAAGAAACCGTCAGCGCTGGACTATGGGGTCTGACCCCATAGTCAGCCCGGTTGTTTATGAGCGCAAGACCGTCCACGCCGTCGGCGATTTCGACAAGTGGCTCCGCAGCTCCCTCCGGTCGCACGAAGACATTGCCCTCGAACGTCACGTCCGTCACGCGCTCGACGCGGGCGAAGCCGGAGTTCTCCCTGCAGCGGTCCCGTTTTCCCGTGAAAACAATGCGGTTGTTTCTGAACTTGAGCCCCGTGCCGAAGCGCAGGTCGGCGAAATAGCCAAGCGAATCGACGAACTCGCAGTCTTCCACAAGGATGTCGGATATGAAGCGGCGGTTCAAGCGCTCCGTCTTCACTTTCTCCGGGCAGCCAAGCCACGTCACGAAGTCAGCGCCAAGCGAATAGTAGGACCCGACAAGTTCCCTCACGCAGTTCCCCTCGAAGCGGCAGTTCCGCACGACTACGTTTGTGGTGCCCATTCCCTCGGCCCACCACTTGAGCGTATAGTCCGCGATGCACCTGAGCGCATCGCCGTTAGTCCGTCGGAAGACGCAGTTCTCGACCGTGGCGTTCGACGCATTGACGAGAGTGCGCATCTCCATGTCCTCGAACGTGCAGTTGCGTATGATGACGCCGTCCGAAGATGCCGTACGGTCAAAGACAAGAAAATACCCTTCTTCTGGGTTGGACGCCGGAAGATCGCGATCAAGAAGGATCGTCTCGCCTTCCGTTCCAACGCACTTCCCCTTCCATCCCGTCGGGTTGTATCCGGGATCGAGAAGCTCGATGTCGTTTCCGACGCCGGGACGGAAGTACCGCGCACCGCGCTCCAAGACGACTTGCAGCGTACGCGGTGCGACCTTCTTCGCCACCGTGAAGCGGTCGTGGACGTTGATTGCATCGTCCTGTTCGAGTTTTACCGTCAGGTTGTCGATGATGGCGTTCCCGTGCGAACGGACAAAGTGAATAGTGTCGGCGGAAGAGGAAATCGGATGCCGCCAGTCGCGCGGCGCGACGGTGACGTTCTTGATCTGCCAGTTCCGCTGTGTTCCGCCGACATAGACGGCGTGGCCGAAGCACGACGGAATCTCCACATCATGCAACTCGAAATCCTCGTTCGAGACGAGGGTAAAACCGCCTTTGCCGTAATAGGCGTGGGCGATGCGGTATGTCTCGCCGACCTTGTGCTGCCTGACGGAGTCCCTGTTGAGCTTCGGCGAAAACTCGCGCTTGTTCGGCCCCGTCCAGCGCGCGCGTCCGGGTTCCTCGACAAACGGATAGACCCTGACGCGCGTCGGACGTGCCGTGCCATATGTTGGGCCCACGCACGAACCGGCGGAAATCCTCCGCCATCGGCTGGGTGCGCTGGAACGGGAATATCTTGCCGTAGTAGGGATGCCGCGCGCCGCAGCCGAGAAGATCGTAGTCGATGTAGGACGCGTTGTCCGCGTCATCAACATGCGTCGCGGCGACCTTGGCGCAAGTCGCAAGCGGCATGGTGCGCCAGTCCCAGTCCGTCACCATGTTGCCTATCTTCATGCGGCGGCAGTTGCGGATCACGAAGTTCGCGCCCGACCCGTCATGGTCCCAGGAAGGTTCCCGCGCCGCATCCGTCAAGCTCGAAATCTTCAAGCCCGTCGATCACGATGGGATCGCCGAAGCAGCGGTAGACGCCGGGCGCGAGCAGAACTTTCGACGCACCGACGCGCTTCGCCTCGCGCACCGCCGCCGCAATCGCCGCGCCGTTATCGTCGTTCGTCACCGAAAAGCCGAAATTCTCCGCTTTGAGAACGACGCCTCCGTGCGACCTCGGCGCGGCGACGGCGATTTCACCGGCGCCTGTCGGATCGGGACGAAGCGACGCCGTTCCGTAGTCCTTGCAGAACGG
>CACZAK010000356.1 GCA_902779075.1 uncultured bacterium
GCGGCACGATCACGGTGAAGAACGGCGGACAGTTTGATGTCAACTACACGGACACGACGGGAGGTGCCGATCGTGCTCGCGCGCTCGTGACGAGCAGAAAGAAGTTCGTAATCGAAGGCGCGGGCCCGGACGGCGAAGGCGCGCTCATCTCCTCGTGCGCGAACACCGCGTGGAACACCGCGCTCGACGAAATTGAGCTGACGGGCGATGCGACGATCGGCGGCTTGAGCCGTCTGGACGTTCGCGGCAACTCGAAGAACAGCATTGTCGGGCCTACGAACGTCACGCTCACCGTGAAGGCCAGGGCGTCGAACGAATCAGGACTGGCGCTCGTTGGCTCCAAGGTGTCCGTAGGCAAAATTGTCGTGGCGGACGTCGGCAAGATTAGGTACGAGTCGACGACGGCCCTCAACGTGCCGTACGGAATCGACCTCTACGGCATGTTCATGTTCAACGGCGGCGACGGCACGTGGAACACGGGCGGCGTTTTCGCGCGCGGTGCGTCCGCGTCCATCGGCAACAACAGTGGCACCGCCTACATGAGGACGCCTCTCATCGTGACGGAGGGTGCGACGCTGACCATGAACGGCAGCGCGACAACGTACTACACGGGCATTGTCACGAACGAGGGTACGATCGTCATGAACTCGGGAACGCACCGCATTGAGGGCGGCGACCTCGTGAACGTGGGCAACCCACTCATCATGAAGACGCATTCGACGGCGTGCCGCCTCTATCCGACGCACGTGACCGGCGATTCGCGTCTTGAGCTGACATCGGGTCAGTTCTGGCTTTCCGGCCGCAGCGACTGGGGAGACGCCGCGCTCGCGGCCACGGTCTCCAGCAGCGGGTCGTTCGTGATCGGCGACAACGCCGACGGCTACGGGCTTCCGAAGTTCGGAAAGAACAAGCTCTCCATCGCGGCGAGCGGCAACGCAGTCGCGTACTTCCATCCCTCGACCTCGGCCTCCTTTGACGGCTTGGCCGTGACGGGCAAGCTCAAGACGTTCTACTGCCAGGGGCCGACCACGGGCGCGGTCATCGACATGCAGGCGAAGGACGTCTCGCTCAGCGCGGCGAACCTGTACGGCGGCACCACGAGCGGACGCGGCGAGCATACGTTCTTCGGTCCTGCCACGTCGCTTTCGACCGATCTGCTCGAGTTCGGCAATGGTGCCGGCAACAACTTCAAGGTCTATTACGGCATGATCACCGTCAAGGAGGGCCTGCTCTCCATCGGCACCGGCGGCATCGTGATCCATTGGCGCCATCCGATGCGCCAGTTCCTCAACATGGAGGGCGGCACGCTGCGGGCGGCGGGGAACTTCGGCCTGTCCAAGTACGGCGCGACGCTCAACTTCGGCAACCCGAAGAAGGGCGGTGCGGTCGATTTCGACCTCAACGGAAAGACCGTCCGGTGGTCCACGGGCCTCGTGGGCGGCAGCGACGTGACGGTGAAGGGCGCGGGCACGCTCACGACGCAGCGTCCCGGCGTGCAGGGCATCCCGCTCGGCAAGTGGACGGTCGAATCGACCGGCTCCGTCGATCTCCGCAACGCGGCGGGCTTCTCGGGCGGACTCTCGCTCGCGGAGAACACGAGCGCCACGATCGACATCGCCGGATCGAACATGGTGGAGATGGTGTTCTGGAACTGGCACGACAACGCCTGGGACACCCTGCTTCCCCGCTACAAGAACGACTCGATCATCACGCCGCACGTCGCCTCGTCGCTGACGTTCATCAACCGGACGGCGAACACCATCACCGAATCCAAGAATCCCGGCTCTTCCAACGCGACAAAGAACAAGAGCTTCGGACTCAACTACCTCGGCCAGTTCTACGTGAGCGCGGAACAGGAGGGCACGTGGTCGTTCAAGCACAGGTTCAAGACGCATTTCGGCATCGCGGTTGACGACACGGAGCTTTCGCGGCCCGGGCCGAACACCGACACGACCGTGAGCATCGAGCTGACGGAAGGCTGGCACAAGTTCATGCTCTCCGCCTACTCGGGCGACGCGAATCCGTCCGTCGGCCCCTACAGCGGCACGGACGCGATCACGTACAAGGCACCGGGCGACTCCGCCTACAGGGTGTTCGACTCCACGACCGTCCCGATGCGGATGCGTGCCGAGGCGAGCGCGCGCACAAGCGTGCGTTGGCGCAAGTACCTCGCGTATGGCGAGAGTGCCAGCCAGTACCTGACGGCGGACGAGAGCAAGTTCACGACGCTCGACACGGTGACGAACTCGATTGGCGTCCTGAACGCGTTCTTCCAGACTGGGGTGAACGCTCCGCTCGGCGGCGCCGTGGCGCGTTTCGACGGCTACTTCAAGGTCGAGAAGGGCAAGGCCGGCACGTGGAAGTTCACGGGCCAGTTCGACGACCGCATCGCGGTCGACATCGACGGCCGCCGCCTCTTCGCCTCCACGGGTGCCGGCAACTCGGGTTCGGGGAACATCACGCTCCGCGAAGGCTGGCACAAGTTCGACATCCGCGTGGCGGACAATACCGCATCCGGCACCACGAACACCGGCTCCGGCGGAAAGCTGACCGATTCGCACGGCAACGTATGCGCCCTGTACTTCCAGGTCAACGGCGGCGCGTCGGCGTCGTTCGACGAGCGCTACGTGCCGATCGCCTACACGGCGGGCGACGCGCAGAAGTTCGAGGAGCCGGGTCTGGGCGGCGAGATTGAACTCGCGGCGGGATCGACGCTCACCAACGACGTGCGCACCGGCGGCTGGTGCCCGATCTACGGCACGCTGAAGGGCAGCGGCACGCTCGCGGGCCCGTACCGCTTCACGGGCGAGAACAACAGCTGGGTGGTCGAAGGCGCGACCGTGTCGCGCGCGAACCTCCCGGCCGTCCAGTTCGCGAACGCCACGCCTGAAACGTTCAAGGGCCTGAAGGCGCTCGACGTCACGTTCGGCGCGCAACCCACGCGCAAGGCCTACTTCCTCACGGGCGCGGTCACGGATCTCACCGCAGCCGATATCGCCGACGTGGCGTACACCGTGGCCGACGAAGCTGGTAACGACTACACGGAGAACTTCACGCTCACCGTGCAGGAAGGCCGCCTTACGTTCACGAACAGCAAGCCCAAGGGCATGTACATCATCGTGCGGTAACCGGAAAATCCGGATGATCCGGAAGCTCCCGGCGACAGGGCGCATCTGCGAAATTCACCGCCGAGCCTTCTGATAATTGGAAACAACTATTTGAAACAACTTGCCTTTGGCGCGCGGGCTAACTCGCCCGCGCCCAAAAGTTGTTTTTACCAGTTGTTCTGGTTGTTTCCAATCTCAAAACGCATGGGTGAAAAACGCAGATGCGCCCCCGGCGACAGGGGTGCCCCGCTTGCAAAGTAGGCGGGGATTATGGTACAATGTGCGCAAATGAACAACGCCAATTTCAAGATCCCATACGGCGTAAGCGACTGGCATGTACGACGAATCGTTCGTGGCGGCATCCAGGGCGAGCATCGCATCCAGGGCTACATGCAGGCGGAGTTTGGACATCTCGACTTCTACCTCATGGCCCCCGAAATGGAGCTCTCGCGCGGGTTCTGCGACTTCTGTCTCTTCCCGGAGCGCTATCGCTCCGCCGATGTGCCGCACAGCTACCTCGTGGAGCTGAAGTTCTCGAAGGCGGATGCCTCTGACGCGGAGCTTTCGGCGAAATACGACGAGGCCCTCGGACAGCTCGCGAAGTACCGCGCCGACAGGAACGTGCCGACGCTCGCGCGCGGCACGACGCTGCACCAGATCGTGTTCCAGTTCAAGGGGTCTGAACTTGTCCGCCTCGAGCAGGTCGCCGAGGAGACGATTCCGTAGCGTGTACATTCCCCGCCATCTCCACTCCGGAAGTTAGGGCGCATCTGCGCAATTCACCGCCGAGCCTCCTGATGATTGGAAACAACGATTTGAAACAACTTACCTTATGCGCGCGGGCTAACTCGCCCGCGCCCA
>CACZAK010000357.1 GCA_902779075.1 uncultured bacterium
AGATCGGCGGCGACGTGCGGAAATCAGCCTGACCCAAGTCCAAGGGCCTCTCACACCCAAGTCCAAGGGCCTCGTACACTCCAGTGTAAGAGCCTCGCACACTCCAGTGTAAGAGCCTCGCAGACTGGGGTGTAAGAGCCTCGCAGACTGGGGTGTAGAAGCCTCGCATACTGGGGTGTAAGAGCCTCGCATACTGGGGTGCGAAGCGGAGGGGGTCACGGCTTCCGGCGCATCTGCCCCACTTGCGCGGGTTTGGGGATCGCCGCCCGAAATGAAGTTGTCAGGCATCCAAGGAGTCACCGCCGAAATCGCGGAGGGCAAGGGAAAATTCCATTGCCTCTGGTGGAAGTGATGCGGCAAATGACGCTACCATCCAATGCTTCATGTATCTCGTGTTTTACTTCACAATGACCATGAGGCCGCGCTTCGGGCGGAGCAGCAACCCCGTTCCGTTTGCGACAAGCTGGTATTTCCGCGCGGATTCGGCGTCAAGCGCAAACTTCGTGTTGGTGTTCCGCGTCGCGAGCGTCCCCGCCTCCGTCCCCCATTTGAGCAGGTATCCCGCATAGTTGCCGTCTATCCGCGTCTTCGCGAGCGTCACCATGTCGGATCGCGACATGTCGAGCAACACGTTTACCGTGCCGTCAGCAAACGACATCGTCTTGTTGGCGTCATTGAAGCGCGAATACATCGGCCAGCCAAGGCTGATCGGCCACGCCGTGAGGTCCATCGTCGAACCGTCCTGCATCTCGCATCCATGGTAGTACTGCGTCGTGGGCTTGAACGTGCCGAGGACGCTGACGGGGTAGGAACCCCAGTTGTAGTTGTTCACATACGCCGATTCGTAGTTGCGCACCTTGAACGGCACGACGACGTTCAAGGCGCACTTCAACTTGAAGTCCACGTTCGTCGCGACCACACCGGTCTTGTCCAGCTTCAACGTACCTCCGGACGTGATGTCAACCGTGCCGTTCATGACCGTCGCGTTGAAGAGGTAGAAGTTGACGCTGCCGATCGACACGGACAGCTTGTTGCCACCAAGGTCGAGCGTGGTAGGCGCAAAGTTGGAACCAATCAGGCCATAAGCCCTCTGGAAGTTGAACGACGAATCCTTCGTAAGGCGAACGGAAGCGAGCTGCGCCATGTTGTCGGCAACGTCGCTGTCGACATTCTGAAACATGCCGCCATCAAGTACAAGATCGTACGACAGGTCACCCATTGCCTTCGCGTCCAGCGTGGCGCCGCTTCGTACCACGACCTGCCCGCCTTTCGCGCCCAACGCTTTGCTCACCCCCATCGCCAGCGTACCCGCCGCGACCTCAAAGCCCCCGGTGTTCCATTGCACAGCCGAAGCGGTCAGCGTGCCGGAGCCGCTCTTCACGACCTTCACGTTGCCGGACTGGATATACTGCTTGCCGACGGAGACGCCCGTGTTCGCGGCAGATCCGGTGGCGACTGCGAACTCCAGCGTCGCCGTGTCGTTCGTCTTGCTGTTCACTATGGCGACGTGTCCTCCATTTGCGGTGAGACCGCGCACGACAAGGTTGTGTCCATTCAAGTCAACCACCGTATCGCCAAGGTTGATGGTGCCAGTACCAGATATGGCGGACCAGTCTTCGTCTCGCTCAAGCCTTGTGCATGGCGCGACGAAGACGTCTTTCACGCCATAGCCATTGCCCGAAGACGAAGTTGCAACCGTCGTGTTTGTATTGTTAATGCCTGCGCTGGTGCCGAACACGAACCCCACATCGTTGTTCCAGGAAAAGCACGCCCGTGTCGCTCGCCCATATACGCCGTCGGCGCCATTCGTGAACTCCGCCCTCACGCATTTCAAGCAGTTTACTGGGCTGCCACCGTCATTGGCCTGAAATTCAATTGTAATAGACGTAGCCGCTCCCTCGCCATTGACGGCAACGCTCTTGTTACACCCAATGCATTCATCAACAAACCCGACATACCTTCCGTCGGTGGTGCCTCCGAAATAACAGTCCTTGATGTCATCGAGCGTCACCCCGGGCCAGATGAGTTTGCTTGTGCCAGTCAGGAACCCCGTTGACGAGCATCCGCTTCGCAAAGCTGTCAGCCCGTAAACGCCCTGCCGCGTGCTCGTCGTGCTGTCCTGCGTGTAGTCTGTCGCAATGTCGGCAGCGGTGCCGTTATACGTGCCGTCCGCGTTCGTGAAGGCGTAACCCAGCCCCACCGAAGAATCGTCGTAGAGCGACGCGACCGCCTGTGCGTAGATGCCGCCCGTGCCGTCGGTGAACTTCACCACGACGCACCGTATCTTGTCGCCATCCAACACCTGGTACTCCGTCTGAATCTCCGTGACATTCCCCGAACCGTCGTCTGTCACCTTCGTGTTGTAACCCGTGGTCTCCAACCCTTTCGGCACGGCGGCGCCGCCGAAGAAGCCAGAAAAAGCGGCGCTCTTCAGGCTGTTGAGCGTGGCACCAGGCCACACGAGGGACGGCGCGGCAGCGGGGACGAACTTGCCGCACTGCACACCGCACACGCCGTAGCCAGCAGCGGTATTAGACGTTGCAAGATCCACTTCGTGCAATTTATTGTTTCGCAGTTCTCCGGCATACGTCGCAACCCCGCTGGCGTTCAACGTGACAAAGGCAAAACCGGCACTCGTCCGCGAGTTCTTGTACAAACGCTTCGTGGATACCACATATACGCCGCCTTCTCCGTTTGTGAATTCCACGCATACCGCCTGTTCAGTACCGCTCGTTCCAGAACGAGAGATCGCGGCGAAATCGCCGACGATCTTTTCGATCGGGCCGCTCTGGGGATAAAACTGGAGGTTGTAGAATCCGCCAAGAGTACCCTTGGTACTTACATAACTCCCAATCATGCAGCCAAAAAGGGAGTACCCCTCATCGACCATTGCCTTTAGCTCATCAAGTGTGATGCCCTTGAAGGCGAGTCGTGAAGTCTGGAGTATGGGAGTGGAAGAAGTCGGCGTGGATGGATCGAACAACCCCATCGAATACACCGGCGAGACAAGTCGGCCGTCTGCCGCCCACAGCGGCAACGCCGCCGCCGCGCAGATTGCCGCCGCTGAGACTACGGCTTTCAATGTTTGTTTTCTCATGTTCATTTTCGGTTTCCCTTTGTTGTTGCCCTTGCGGGCGGATGTTTGGTTTGTTGAAGCCGCCTCTTCCCGCCGCGTCGACGGCGCGCATGATCCGCACCGAGTCGCCAGTCTCGCCTGCGAGCCGCGGAAAATCCGCAACAGACACGTCCGCCACGTCCACGGAACCACTATGACTACGATCAGTTTCCTCATGCTCCAATTTTACACTTTACATTTTCTCCACGAGCGGGTCGTCGATGCCGCGCTTTTCGGAGTCGTAGTTGACGCCCACGTAGAACACGGGCAGGGAAGAATCGAGCCACGGATTCCCGTACTCCTTCGTCTTTGCCTGCTCCAGCGCCTCCTGGGCCGTTTTGCCGTACTTGAATTCAAAGACGTACGTACCCGTTTTGTCCTGAAGGACCGCGTCCGCCCTTCCGCGCGCGCTCTGCCGCTCGCCGGAGATGTCCGCGCCAATGAGCTTCATGAAGAGGAGGAAGTACCGCTTCGCCTCCCGCTCGTCACCGATGTGCCACTCGTGCGGTACGGCGGCGAACGCTGCCTTGAGGTTCTTCTTGAGGAGCGTCTCCACGCCTTTCTCGATCAGATCGTCCTGCGCGTCCGCAAGCTCCTCGTTCCAGTCGGACATGCCGCTGCGCAGCAAGGTGGCGACGTAGCCCTCGGACAGGGATGTGGAGATTTCCTCGTTCGGTATTCCAAGCTCAATGCGCCCTGACGCGCGTACGCGCTTGATGGTCAGATAGCCGCCCTGGTAGAGAAGTGCCTCGATTGGCATTGTCTCGGCATCGCAGACGTCCAGCTGCGTCTGTGAAACGACCAGTCCGTTCAAGTCCGCCGGGATCTCGTCCGCCGCCTTGATGCGGTTAACGATCATGGAGGCCTGCCCCGTCGATTCCCAGTAGTTCTTCAGCTCTCCAGATTTCAATGCGTTGCCGAGCGATACGGGGTTGCACACCTTAGCTTCTGACTGAGGCGCGAAACGGTAGCCGTCATACCACGAGAGGAGCATCCTCTTCGCGGCGGCGAAACACATGCCGTTCTTCTGCGCGAACACCTCGATGTTCTCGCGCAACGCGCCGTCTAGCTCTGCTGACGTGTAACCGAGGAGCGTCGCGAAGCGAGCGCTCATCGAGAGGTCCGTCAAATGATTCAAGCCGGAGAAGATCGAGAGCTTCGTCAGCTTCGTGACGCCCGTCATCATCAGGAAACGTATTGAACCAGAGTTGATTTTGAGCTTCTCGTAGAAGTCGTGGAGGATGGAGCGCACCTTCTTCAGCGTTTCGAGGTCGTCAAGGAACTTGGCGACGGGCTCGTCGTACTCGTCGATGAGGACGACCACCTCCTTGCGGTCGCTTTTCGCAGCGACCGCCTTCAGGAAATCCTCGAAGTTCTTTTCGGTCGTCTCGTCACTGTCAAACGGGACGCCGTGCTCGACAGCGAGACCCTTCACGAGCGAACGCAGGTTGCTGGTGAACTTCTCGTACGTCGAACCTGCGGCGGAGGACATCGTGAAGGACACGACCGGAAACGGCTTGTCCCACTCCCACGGCAGATTGTCGATAGCGAGGCCCTTGAACAGCTCGCGCCGCCCCTCGAACATCGCCTTCAGCGTGGAGAGCATGAGGGACTTGCCGAACCGCCGCGGACGCGAGATGAACAGCTGCGAGTCCGTCTTCGGCGCGGCAAGTTGGTACAGCAGTTCCGTCTTGTCGACGTACTTTCCCTCCCCCCCGAGTATCAGCCTCGGAAAGTCGAACACGCCCGTCGTGGGCACCTTGATTCTGCGCTCTTCGTTTTCCATCGGCACGTATTATACCAAAAATGCGCGCCCTTGTGCGGGGAAAATTGAAAACGGCCCATCCGCCGCCTGGTAGGGGCCGACCACTGGGCGGCCCGCATTGGAACGCCGTCAGCGGACCAGAATCATGACGCCCATGAAACGCTTGAGACGCAGCCCACCCGCTTCAGGGTAGATCCTGTAGCCGTCTGCGTGGCTCTGCGCGTCGATGACGAAGTCCACATTCGCGGGCTGTGACAACCATGTGACGACATACGGGCTCTCGCTCTTCCTTATCGCGTTGAGGTCGGTCTTTCCCGCGAGGTTCACGTTGATGATCGACGGCACCTCCGCCGTACCGGACTGGAAGATCATGTCGCCGATCACGCCGCTGCACGCGGAGGTCGTATTTGCGACCGCGTTCGTAAGGTCGAACGATCCCGTGATCTTGCTCAGGTCGAGCGTTGAGCCGTTGCGCATTTGTATCGGCAGATGGCACGGCCCCGCCACATACCTCCCAAGCACGAGAAGGTGTGCGACAAGATTGTTCTTCTCCCAGATGGTTCCTTCGTAGACAAGCCCGCCCACGTCGGCGTTGCCCTTCAACTTAAACCTTGCTGGCGCATACACTTCAACGTCCACGTTGTTCGGTCCGTAGCCGTTGAGCCACTCGTAGCAGCAATCTCCGCCGGAGAACACCCACTTGCCGTAGTCGTTCGAACGGAACGCCCCGAGACCGACATAGGATGTGCCGTCGAAGGTCAGGGTGTGGCCGTTCATCGTGAACATCGCAGGCGTGGTGTCGGGACAGGCGAAATAG
>CACZAK010000358.1 GCA_902779075.1 uncultured bacterium
ACCTCCGCGTCGTAGAGACCGTGCTCGGCGGCGTAGTTGCCGTAGTTCGTCGTCACGTAGGTCTCGCGGTGGGCCTGGCGGCCGGCGTCCTTCGCGACTTCCTTCATCGCGTTCTTGAGGCTGAGTCCGCCGCCGCTGACGGCGCTGAACACCCCACCGAGGCCCCTGAAGGACGCCGCAAACTTCTCGCTGCCGCGCATGATCGCCTTGCCGAACCCGGCGGACACATCTTCGTATGGCTTGATCAGCGGGATAACTTCGCCGTTCAGGTCCTGGCCGTCCAGAAGGGTCTCCCTGAGGTTGCTGAAGATGCTGGCGATCATCGGCTTGAGCTGGTTCACGACCAGCGAATGCACGAACTGGCGCCACTCTTCGCGGTGTTGCGAGACGGGCTCGGAAGGCGTGGCGGCGAGCGTCGCCAGAATCGAGGTTGCGTTCAGACGGGAGATTGTGGCGCCGAATCGGGCAACGAAATCTGCGTACTCGCGAATCTGGTCGAGCTGGGCGAAGACGGCCGACCTCGCTTCGGCGGAGTCGGGATTGTTCGCCCAGTTCAGATCCTGGAATTGGGTGAAGACCGTCTGGAGGGTGATTCCGTTGTGAATGTCTTTCGTCCGCGTCTGGGGATCGATCATCTCTTTAATCTGCACGAGGAAGTCGGGCATCGTCTCGCCATCCTGGAGGGTGTCGGTGAGCCTCATCGACCTGAGCGCTGTCTTGATCTCCGACAGCTGCTCGTTCATGAGTCTCACCGTCTCGTCCAGACGCTGCATGCTCTGCAGCATGCTGAAGATCGGACCCGGCAGTTCCACGCCCATCTCCTGGATGAGCTGGAAGGCCGCCGACATGACGCGCCCGATGTCGGAGGCGTCCGCGCGGTCGAAGACCTCCTGCAGCGCCCTGACGAGGTCATTGCGCTTGGCGGCGAGGGTCTTCTTGCCTTCGGCTGAGAGAAGATTCTCGTAGTTTTCCAGGAACTTGGACGCTTTCTTCGCCGGAATCCAGGCGAGCGCCCACTTGAGGCTGTTGAGCTCGCTCGCCGAGAACCTGGAGGCGTTGCCGTAGTCGATCACCGTGAGGCGCGTTCCGTCGCACATCAGGTTGCCGGCGTGCACGTCGCCGTGGAAGAACCCGCCGTCGAAGATGGCCTCGAACGTCCACTTCTCGATGAAGCCGGTGAGCTGCTTCTGCCGCTGGAGGATGTCGTTGTAGGTGTCCAGGAGCGCCTCGCGCGTCGTGAGGATCTTGGTGGGGTCGCCGCTGAGGTAGTTTACGCTTCCGTCAGCGTTGCGGACCTTCTTCAGCTTGCCGAGGACCGTGTCGACCCTGGCCTTCGAGTCGGCGATGAAGCGGTCGTAGGTGACGCCGGGGGCCTTGCGGACGACAAGGGTGTTGGCGGTCGCCGCGATGAACGGGTAGAGCTCCATGCTGCGCACGCCCTCGATCTTGTCGTTGACGACGCCGGAGGTGTAGATCGAGCCCTGCTTGACGTTGTTGGCCTCAACCGTGAAGTCAAGCTCCTTGAAGATGCCCTCCAGCCGGACGTCGAACACGCCCGCCATTCCCTTCGTCCGCTTCGCGATGTCGAGGAAGAGGTCGCGCTCGCGGCGGGCGCGGGCCTGGACGTCCGGACGCAGGATCTTGACGACGCACTCCTCGCCGGCGGGGTTGTCGACCGTCACGATCTTGCAGAGGAACGCCTGGCCGACCGTCGCCGCGCCGAGGGACTTCGTCAGCTCGATAGACGTGATGCGTCCGTTGGAGCGCTCGACCATGTCGAGGAGCGTGGCGCGGACCATCTCCGGCGGTATGGACGGGAGGTTGCACTTGAGGTCCGCCACCGCCTGCCGGAGGTCTTGCGGTAGCGCGGTCTGCGGGAGCCCCTGCATGAGCTTCTGCAGCACCGGGCCCGCGCCCTTGATGAGTGCGCCCAGAATCTCGCCGGAGTTGGACTCGGAGCCGGCGTAGCGCAGCAGCGAGGACGCCATGCGGTGGCGGTCGATCGGCTCCATCTTGGAGAAGTAGGTCGAAAGCGCCTCCATGAGAAGCTGACCGTAGCCGGTGTCGACGTCGAGCGTGCCGGATCCCGCGATTTCATCCAGCGTCTTCTGCCAGAGCTGCTTGTTCTTGGCGGTCGCCGTGGACTGGCGGAACGCGGTGGCGAGCTTCTCGGTGAGGACGCCCTGCATCTTCGCGAGCACCTTGTCCGAGGCCGAGGCGAGGTCGGAGGAGAATCCATTGAGGAAGTCGGCGAGCCCGGGAACGCCCGCGCCGTCGTTCGTCTCCAGCGCCTGGAAGAAGGCGTCCAGCCCGCCCGCCGCGTCCACCATGGACTTCAGCTGGATCATGCGCGCCTTGAGGGTCGTGGTGATCTCGTGGGTGCGCGGCACCACGCCGTCGACTTCGCCGCCGGTGGCCAGGCTGAAGGTGTCGAGAAGGTCCGAATCGGAGCCGAGCGAACGCAGCACGATGCCGAGTTCGTACTTGTGGGAGAGTATCGTCCGGCGCATGATGTCCGCGTCGGTCCTGCCGGCGTCGCGGTCGATGTCGTAGCGAGTCGTGTCGTCGGGCATTACGAGTTCGGCGATGAACTCGTGGACGCGGCGACGGCGCGACTGGACGAGCGTCTCGCCTTCGCGGGTCTTGTTTTCCACGGGCAGCTTGACCATCTCGTCGAGCTGGTTCCGGTCGGTCGCCTGCATCTTCCGGTAGAGTTCGAGCGTGGCCGCGCCGTTGAAGCGCGTCACGCCGTCGCCGTTGAGGCCGGCGAGCCTCTCCTTGAAGAACGTCTTCGGGTCGCCCTGGGTCTGCAGCATGCCGCGCGCGAGTTCCGTCAGGTCCGTGGTGGGCACGTGGCAGAGTTCAGTCGCGAGCGTGCCGGTGATGCCGGCGATCACGTTCAGCGCGAGCTGGCGGGCGCGGCTGGAGCCGGCGTCGAAGCCCTCCGTGTTGAAGAGCGCGAGCGCCGCCTCGCGTCCGTAGACCGTCGCGTTGGCCGCGATCTCGTCTTCGATCTGCGAGAGGAAGCCGCGCACGTCGAGGGGGCACACGATCGGGATTTCGACGTTCTTCCGGACCTTGTCGAGATGGTATTCGTGCGAATTCGACCCGTCGCGCAGCTGCCAGACGTCGATGTTCACCCGCTCCTTCGCGGTGAGGACGCCGTTCGCGACGCTGAGCGTGAACTGTACGCCGTTGTAGGTAACCTGCGACTCGGCCGGACCGTTCGGCGCGGACATCTGCTTGAGCACGTTGTAGACGGCCAGCGTCTCCGCAACATGGGCGGTCGTCGGGATCGCGGTGCGCTTGAAGAACATCGCGCCTTCCCGCTGCTCGGCGTTGAGCTGCGACATCGGATCCAGATCCTGCAGGCCTGCGGGCGGAGGGGTGTCGTCATTGGGATCCGGGTGCTTGATGAGATCGACCACACCCTTGCGCATGAGGGAGAGCTTATTCGAGAAGTCGTCTGCGGTGGTCTCGTAGACGTGCTTGTGGAGGACTCGCAGGCACACCTCGTCGACGCTCCCCGCATCGCACCTGCCGATCACGTACAGGTTGGAGAGGATTGAAAAGAGCGAGGAGACCTTCGAGTCCATACGGCTGTTCGCCAACCCTTGATTAGGTTCGTTTCCTACGTTGCAGAACTGGGCGATCCTCTCGGGAGTGAGCCCGTTCCTGAGGAGCATGATGTAGTTCTCGCCGGGATTGGGGTTCACGAACCCCGCGTCCGCGTTGATCAGCTCCCCGTTGGCGCGTTCGCCACCTAACTTCGAGAGGTAAGTCCCCTCATCGCGGCGCCGTCGATCATCATGAGTGTTTTCAAATCGTCACCGAGGGGCTCCCGCTGGCTCAGCCACCGCTCCATCAGCTGGTTGGCGGCGGCGGGGTCCTCGGCCTTGAGCGTCAGGTAGGCGTCGCGGGAATTCGAAATCATCATTCCGAGGACTATCGTCTTCAGCGCTTCGAGCTTCCCCTGCCTGCGGACGTATTCAAGGTCGAGTCCGAAGATGTTGTTGCCGCGCTTC